>JADJNU010000002.1:0-300000 GCA_016714165.1 Bdellovibrionales bacterium | reverse complement strand
TCAGTTCTTTAAGGTCGTTGGTATTGGTGGTGTCCACATCTTTCCATCTTGGACCGAATTCTTTCCAGAAATGACGTTCTTCTTTAGGAGTGTATTTGTGTTCGTAGGTGATCGACAGATACTTACGCATGAACTGATCGACTCCTACCATGTGCGCGAGTTTCTGTTTAACCCACGACTTATTTTGAGGTTCTGGAGGAATCTTAGAGAATTCAGTTTTAAGAGATTCCACCTTCGAGTCGTAAGCTTTGAGATCGGCAGTGACGCGATAAAATTTTACAAGGGGACCAACAATATCAATCCTGTCTGTCCAGAAGAGACCTACATCGAATTTCTCAAGATATTGAGCATCACTGACAGAGTCTACTCTAAGAACGACGAACTTTCCTCGAATAGCATGGACGTCATCAATGAGTTGCTTTGCCTTCCCGTCGCCCAAATTGCGGAAATCTTCAACTGGAAGTCCTAAATAAGCATCGCCACATGTTGATGGAAATGATCCCGTCTTAAAATAGGCACCGAGGCAGGCTTTCATCTCCGCCATTCCTAGTTTTGGAACATCGATTTCCGGGAGGAGCTTTCTCATTTTTTCGTTGATAGAGGTGTCATTGCAGTAAAAGGAAAGATTTCGCAGATTAAACTTAAGATCGGACGCGAGGATCTTTAATTCATTGACCAGCGTATCGAGCGTGAACTGGCTCTTACTTTTCATGTTGATCACAAACTTATTGTTCGGAAATTCCTGAAAGACTTCTCGCAGCGTTGGCATCTGATTTTTCTTCATGCACGCCGAATAGTCTTCCGAGTTCTTTTCGCATCGGAATGGATGAGTTGCATGTTTGTCAGAGGTGTATCCATATCCAATGTCGAGATTTCTCAAGTAATCAAACGTCTGTTCTTGTGTCACTCCAGTTCCATTAGTACGGCACTCAAGTGTCCAATCGTGAAAGACCACGATTTTGCCATCAGTCGTCGCTTGGATGTCGAGTTCTATTGTATCCGCATTCAGTTCGTAGGCTTTGGCCATTGATGGGACCGTATTCTCCAGAAAATCATGCATAGGCGGATAAATAATCTCGGCAGTACAAGTATCTGGTTTGATATTCTCGCGAGGGTAGGTCTGGTAAATACCTCGATGGGCCATGATTGTCATTTCTGCCAAAGGACTAGCATGGGATGTGGTTGAACAAACAAGGTGAAATATAATGCTGATCAAAAGAAAGAATTTTTGAGTCATGGTACCCCCCTGGTTCGAATGGCCACTAAGGCGTACCGTGCAACTGCTTGCCCATAAAGGAAAAAATAGTTGGCTGTCAGATTTCCTCCATCTTGTGCCACAGGAAATTGGGTGGCACAAGATGGAGGAAATCTGACAAGTCGTAAAGTAAACCCCTTTCTCTCAATTTTTCCTTCAGGTTTCATTGGGGAATTGCCAATCACCAGATGAGAGCCAGGGAATTCTACAGAGAAATTTGTATCGTCGTGATAAAAATCTTTACCGACATTTTTAAAACCAAGAGTGTGCATGACCTGTGTTATCGTTATGTGGTCAGTGGCACTTAAAAAATCAGCATCTTTAGAAACATATTTGCCTGTGGAATATATTGAAACGACAGCGCCGCCAGTCAATATGACATCAATGTTATGTTTTTTGAGCTCGGTCGCAACGGCTACTGCGAACTGTTCTAAATTCATTTTCTTATTGAGCTGCATTAGAGCTTTTTCCCAGTACGTCGTGGTCTGCGGCGTTGTCGGTAGTATTTCTCAATTTCATTTGAAGATAACAATGACAGAGCCTTTTCAAGCAAAGCTTCAAGCTCCCTTTTGTATGGACATCTCGGACTAATTTGAAACATTCGAATGTTGCCAACGTTTCTTCCTACCAAAATGCCGCCATTCTCAAGTTTAATGAGTTGCTTGCGTACTTGTGATTTGGGCAGATCAAAAGTTTGAGCAATGCCAGAAGTATGGCCTTCGCCATAGTTGATTATATAAAGTAGAGTTCGTTCGGCTGTTTTATTGCCAAAGAGAGTTTCTAGCATGATTAAATAGTAGCACAAAGTAGTACGAATGGTCTATATTGTAGTACATATAAAATATTAACTTATGAGCCTGCTAAATGGGTCCGAACTAGCTGACGCAAGAAAGATAGTGATTTCAATTGGTTATGTAGATTGGCGTCCCCTGGCTTCTAAGCTTAGGAACGAGTGTTTTCTGTACGCAGCCTAGTGGCTAAACCTCCGAATGGTCAATGAAAACTGGAATTGGTTTCTAGTTCCCAATTGTGGTTCCTGTAGTCGGGAACTAAGGTTCCGGAGAGGCTTTCTCGTTCCCTAAGTTATAATGGGGCTAATTTCTTGTTCAGTGTCGTCGCTGTGCTGAATTTTTACCCTATTGCCAGAAAGGGTAGTTAAAATCAGTGGGTCAGGCCCTTGCCCTGTTTCTTGCACTGAAGTTCTATTAAAAATCGCAAAATTAAATCCTCCAGGATTAGGATCGCGAACATTTGGATAACGAATTACATCAAGCGACCTCACATCCAGCGAGAGGATCCAAGAATGTGCCTCTGCATAAGAAGTTCTACTAAGGATAGGTGCATTATCTTTGATTTGGGTAACATCCAGTGGGCGGCCCGACGCGATCAATTCGACGTTATATGTGCTGGCGTAGATTGGTTTATTAAGGAGGCTTGGGTCGGTTAGAAGATGGAATCCATATTCGTAAAGAGTGGTATCCTTTTTTTCAGAGGTATAAAAAACATTTTTATTTAACCCCTCTGGACCAAATCTTGATTCAAATTGTTTGGAGAGTGGTAATGGACGTTTGAAAACTTCATCAATCATATCTCTGGTGCCAAGCAATTTTACAATAGTCGAAATATTCTTGGCTCGCTTAACAAACCGAAGGGCGGGAGTGCTACTAGCAATCTTACACGTTCTAAACAGAATCACGGATTAAGCATCCTGCTGACTAGTTGTTTGGCTATAACGAGATTATGTGGATTGGTAATAATCATTTCCATAGGAGACTGATTGGCATATCGCTCAGATCGACTCTTAAACCAAGAAATTTGATCAGTTTTTTTCACGAAGAAAGACGCAACCATATTGTAAATGTCTATGAAATCGATGATAGCCTGGGTGTTATGGTCGACGACGGTACTCAAACCGATGTGCCCGCCAGGGCGCAGCCAGCCCTTTACCGTGCTTTCCGGTAGAGAAAGAATGGCAGCGATGTCTGCAGTGGATAGGTCCCATTCTTCTCTAATTCCCTGAAGAATGTCAGCGAGGGCTACTTGTAGATCTTTGTTGGCGTCCTGATCTTTTAGCAATTCCTTAGTTACTGTTTGTTGCATCATTTGCTCCTAGAATTAATCCTAACCGAATTATCGGATGAAATCATCCAAAAATTGAATTATTCTGATAATATAATATATAATGTAGTATTATTATATAGTTAAAACTGGATGAATTAGCCCATTAATGCGCTTTCTGATACTTATTCCATTAAAAAGTAATACTGCGGATACAAAAACCCAATTTGTATGGGGCCGTAAGTCGCGTTAACTAAAGTTTTAGTTGTTAACTACTAAACTCTTAGTTAGTCATTTCAATGTGGGGGATTTATGAAAAAAGCGAAAACAAAAGAATCCGACAGCAAGCTTCTTACTGAAACTGAATTGGAGTTAATGACAATTCTGTGGAGATTAGAAGAGGGAACTGTTGCGGATGTAATTGATCACCTGCCCAAGGAACGTGATCTCGCCTACACGTCAGTTTCAACTATTCTTAGAATCTTAGAGCAAAAAGGTATTCTGAAGACTCGCAAAGAAGGACGGGGTCACGTCTATATTCCCCACATCAAAAAGCCAGAATATGAAGCCAAAACCGTGAAGCACGTTGTTGACCGAGTTTTCGATGGAACACCAATGGCCTTAGTGCGCCAGCTTCTTGAATCGGGCAGATTAGACGAAAATGATTTAAATGAACTCAAGCACTTGATTGACCAAGCAGGAGATCGCAAGTGAGTTTGGCTCAGGCTCTATCTACATACTTGAAAATGAATTTGTTAATCGTGGTTGGGTTTGTTGGCCTTGCACTATGCTCGATTGTAACAAAAAAATCAAAATGCGTATGGAAGCGGGATTAGAACTCAAACTTCACTATGGCCTTTTGATGATGATTTTCGCGTTCACGGTGATTCATCCATTCCTACCGAGAAACGAAATTTTTTCTCCGGCAGCTAAAGTATGGTCTGCTCAATCAATCAAAAGTTTTGGTGAGGATTACTCAGCTTCTGAAAAGGGAGGATATTTGAGTTTACCCACGCCAATGGGGACATCCATTCTTCAAGCGGATCAAGTTGTAATCACTTGGACAATTTTGGGTACATTGCTCTTAATGTTTGGAGTTATTTTTATAGCTCGGGATTTGCGGATTTTATTTAAGATTAAACAAAACTCATTTCTTATTAGAAGAGTCGGTCGAGTTCATATTTTTGTCAGTGATGTCATTCAAGTGCCATTTTCATATGGTTCTCCACGGTTGGAGGTGGGATGCGGTAAGTCAAAAAAGAAGAGGCCTAAGACTTTTTCAAGCTAAGATTTGGGTGCCTGACAACTCAAACCTTTGAAAGGAAAAGAACTTATGCCTCAGCACGAAAAAATATCACAATTTCTATTATTACCAGAATTAAAACTTTTAAAATTTGGGAGAGATCGATCTGGCCGAAAGCACAAACAGGTTGAAAAAGTATCCAGCTTTGAAATCTGTCCAAAGTGTGCGACACCTTCTAAGACTGTTTATGATCGAAGGTGGGCCAAAGCACACGATGCTCCCATCCACGGCAATCAAGTCTGGCTCCATGTTTTAAAACGCAGATTCTATTGTAAGACCTGCCGAAAGCCTTTCACCGAACCAGTTCAAGGAATCAGAAAAGGAAAAGAACCACCGAGAGGTTTAAACGAGGTGTTCTTTGGGCCTGTGAGAACTTTACGGATCTCAGTAAGGTCAGAAGGGCCTATGCATGTTCAACGTGGACGGTCTATCAGACTCTTTATGAGAGGTTAGAGACGAACCTCAAGAGGCATATCAATTATCCGTGGCCAAAAACCATTGGCATAGATGAACACTTTTTCTCTCGAGCCAATGGGTTTAGAGAGTTTGCAACCGTACTCGTTGATTACAACAATAAGCGTGTTCGTGAACTCGCTCATGGAAAAGTAAAAGGGCAACTCATTGAACAACTTAAACATATCCCTGGTAGAGAAAATGTAAAAAACGTCGTTCTAGATTTGTCAGATAGCTATAAAAGCTTTGTTCGAGAGTTTTTCCTAACTCCCAGATGATTGCTGATAAGTTCCATGTGCTCAGGCTTTTAAATCCAGCTCTTAATCGCTACCGAAAACAAGTCACTGGCGACAAAAGAACCAGTCCCCTTCGAAAACTCCTACTTAGAAATGGTAAAAAGCTTGAGTCCTATGAACGAAGAGCCCTTTATGAATGGCTCAATCTTCATCCCCAGCTAAAAGAAATTTATCATTACAAAGAAGCCCTCCATGGATTTTACCGAATCAAAGGAAACAGAACAGCTGCCAAAGTGTTAATTCGAATTACAGATCAAATGGCTTTAAGCCAAATCCCCGAAATAAAAACCCTCAGGCGCACCCTCATGAAATGGAGAAATGAAATCTTGAATTACTTCGTCAATCGCATTACCAATGCCAGAACAGAAGGCTTTAACAACGTCGCAAAGCTAATCCAGAAGAGGGCTTACGGCGTTAAAAGTTTTAAATTGTACAGACTCAGATACCTAAGTGCTTGTGCTTAAATGACTTTTTTGAATTACCCACCATGAACCGAGTAGAACCAAAACTACCTGCATTTGCATTGTGGTCATCTTCGCAAAACAATGGAAGAGGCGAGTGCGGATCGCAAGGTAGTGCCAATTTACAGGGCTTCGACAGAATAATGGTAACATTTGGTAGCAGGATTTGGAGTGTCTGCTCCGTTTGAGACAGTGAGTTTCGGTTTTTTCGAATAATTATAGTGAGATAACTTGGCGTTCCCTGGTTGCTGATCTTAGGAGCGCGTGCTTTTCAGAAGCAGCTTAGATGATAACTCATTGAAGAGTCGCGAGTTTTTAAATTTATTTCTGGTTCCCGATTGTGGTTCCCGCTTCTGAAAATGGTAGCTCCCAATGCTGAATTCAGGTTCCCGAAAACTGAATTTTAACGGTGTGAATGGCGCAATATTTTTTCCACAACTTTGAGCTCTAAGATGACGGAGTTTCGAACCGCGTGCCAGTCCATATTTAAATTATAATTTCGCTCCATCCATAGACTTTGTGTCTTACGCCATCGATAACCATCTCCCCCTCAACAATTCCCATTCCAAAGCCTCCCAGGAACCAATTGCTAAAGCTTTTGTGTGTCGTCTCCCGACAATCTAATGCGTTCTTACCCCAGTTGGCTTTCCATGCCACGGGCCTTCTATAAACTCCCACTCCTTGTTGTCGTTCTGACACTTCCAGAACTAAATTTTCGCTCACATCAAACTTTCCATCGCCGATGCCAACAAAACCAATCATTTTGGGGAGATTTGCATTTTTCAAGTTCATGTCAGAGTTCTGTATATATATGTCACGACCGTCATCAGTAATAAGGTATAGGCCTTGGAACCCGTCTCCACCGCCAAATGAATTACGAAGCAAAAGGCCAAACATCCCTAAGCCAGCACGCTTGCTCAGAGTCGTAGAAACCAAGTGTTCGATTATGACTCGACCTTTAAGCTGACGACCTCGCCAATTCAAGGTTGCGCCTGCGACGCGCATTGCATAGATCGTTGACCCGTCACTTTGTCCCGTAACTTGTGTTGGCGGATCAACCATCAACGCCAAGTCATCCTTTTTGCCTTTTATTTGAAAACCACCGTTAGCAGTTTCTGTGACTTCAAAATACTCTGAGCTTGGGATCGAAACTAGTTCGCCTTGTGGGTTTGGATGATCGCCTCTGCCATCTAATTTAACAAAGCCTGTGTGTTGTTCATGGAGAGCAACAAAAGTATCCGCAAAATACTTTTTTTGATATCTATCTCGATTTAAGTCTATCGCAAACGCTACATGCCCAATTTCGTCTATTCCAACAAAAGAAAAGTAATCTGAGAAAGTCGCTATCTCAGCGTCTTTCGCTGAAGCATCGAATTGCCGCGCGTCGTTGATTGAAATTGGCGAGAGCTTAGAATCAGCGGTTTGTTTGTAAACTGAATGCGCACAAGACACCAAAAGGCCTGCCGACATTGCCATGCTTAACTTCTTCATTTGAGATCCTCCCCTTGAAATCAATTGTTGCGACTATCCGCAAAATTCGTCTTCGCTACACAACTTTAACTAATTTTATTGCTCTCTCTGGGCATGCTGTCACACATAAACCACAGGCTTCGCATGAATCGGCCCTTGGAACGTAGGCTACTTTTCCGCCGTGCACTTTGTTTTTAATTTTTCCAACGAATGGTAGTTTTTTATAATCTTCATCTTCAATTTTGCGAATTTCAAAAACGTCATAAGGGCATGCCTGAACACATGGGCCTTTTGCTTCACATTTATTAAAATCTACAACTGGTTTTACGATTCCACGACCCTTACCCTTAGTACTCATAATTATTATTCTCCAAATTTAAAACTAGAGACCGATACGACGCCCATCAGTGGCTCACCAAAAACAAGCGAGCTCAGCTCTTGATGAGCGGCGCCCAGAGCAACAAAAAGTGGAACCAAATGATCTTCTCTTGGATGACAGTACCTTGCGAAAGGTGCGCTTTCCCAATTCAGTATTTCTTTATTGCGAAATTCTAAGTTCTGACTCAAGACAACGCTTCTAATCCAACTATCAAATTGCTCAGACTGTGCCTTAGAGCGTTGCATTTCTCTGAGGTTGTGAAAAAGATTTCCACTGCCAACTATGAGCACTCCTTCTTGGCGTAAAGATGAAAGAGCTACTCCTAGACGAAAATGCTCACTAGGATTAAAATCATTTTTCATCGAAATTTGAACAATTGGAATGTCTGCCTCTGGATACATTGGATAGAGCAAACTATAGACGCCGTGATCAAAACCTCTTTCCGAATTTAGATCTGATGAAATATTATTTTCGCTTAAAACATTTTTTATTTTTTGAGCCAATTCAGGAGATCCAGGGGCAGGATACTTTATTTCGTACGTGTGTTCTGGAAAACCATAGTAATCATACAACATCGGCGGTTGGGGATTAGACATAATTGTAAACTCGTCTTCCTCCCAGTGACCTGAAACAATAACTATTGCCTTAGGCTTTTCAGGAAGACTCATCACCACATCTTTTAGCGACTGGTGAAGTCCGTCTAAAAATGGCATTTCTTTTCTAAGCCAAGGCCAAGGGCCTCCACCATGAGAGAGAAAAAATGTGGGTTGAGTCTTGCTCATAATTGTCTCCTATAAAGAAAGCCGTCCGTAAGCAACGAAGGCTGCTAAAGCTAAAATAAAGAGGTTCGTGATTACTCCAGGCATCTCTTTTCTTGATAGATGAAACCGAGCCGCCAACAACATGATGACCGAAAGACCTATAGCAGCTACTGGGGTCAAAATCGGTAGAATTCCAGCCGCTTGCGGGGCAATCAAACCTATACCTCCAAGCAATTCACTTATTCCAATGAATGTGACCAAGCTTTTGGAAACATCTTTAACCCACGGAAGTTTTTCCTTAGCTTTTTCATATTGAAAAGCCTTCATCATTCCAGCCATGACAAACATGGCTGCTAGTAAACCTTGTATAACCCATAGTGCGATATTCATATTTTGCTCCTATTCTTTATTTGGTAGTTAATTTTATTGAAAGCTTAACTTTGTCGCCAATCATTATGCTGCTTTGACCGACGCCAAATTCGAGGCGATCAAGTGTCGTCGAAGCTGTATAGATAGATTTTCCGTCCACCTGTGACTCTTCTAAATCAAACTTAACGTTTTTAGTTTTTCCGTGGATCATCAAATCACCGTAGAGGGCGTACTTTCTATCTGTGACGGTCTCGATTTTCGTACTAACAAAGGTAGATTCAGGATATTTTTCTACATCGAAGAAATCTGCTGTTCTTAAGTGCTTGTCCCTCTTTTCTTCGTCAGTAAAAATACTCGAAGTATTCACTTTAAAATTTATTTTTGAATTTAAAAAATTTGCGTCATCTTTATCTATCGACCCCGAAAATTCTTTAAATTGGCCATCGGCTGTCATCATCAGCATATGTTTAATTTTGAAATCAATGCTTGATTTACTTAGATCGATATCGAGAGTACCTGCTTTTGCGTTCATTGCAAATAACAGTGCAAAAACAGAAAGTGTTGTAATTAGTGTCTGCTTTTTTGTTGTCAGTAATACCAGTGGAGTTAATTTCCAGGATCCAATAGTTACTTTTCGATTTGCGCTTGCCATTCTTTTCTCCTTTTTCCACACAGTTAATTGTGGCTCTAGGTCTAGTGTCGTCGATATTGATATATTTTATTAGACGGTATTATATGGAAATACTTTGCGACATATAGTATAATCTAATTATGGGACAATTAGATGGAATTGATGTGTTTGTAAAAGTCATTCAGGCGGGTAGCTTTACGGGAGCTGCAAAGTTACTAAATATGCCTGTCACAACTGTCAGTGGTAAAATTAGAGAACTAGAAAGAAGGCTAGGTGTTACGTTAATTCACCGGACAACTAGAAAACTGAGTATAACCGAGTCTGGCCAAACTTACTTTAAGCATTGCTTGACAGCATTGAATGAAGTGACAACGGCGGAAAATGCTTTAAAAGATTCAAAGGCAGAACCAGAAGGGCTTTTGCGAATCACAGCGGCTCCAGATCTTGGACATGCTGTTTTACCACCATTAGTGAAAAAATATTTAGCCAAATATCCAAAAGTCAAAATTGAGCTTATTTTAACAAATCGAATGATTGATTTGGTTGGAGAATCCGTTGATCTTGCTTTACGTGCTGGGCCTATGAAGGATTCAACTTTAATCACAAAGAAGTTTAAAGAAACCGAAGGCTCATTGTGGGCTAGTAGTCAATTTATAAATAAACATGGAGCGCCTAAGAATATTTCAGAATTAGAAAAGTATGATTTTCTGGGATTTAAGATAATTGGTAACAAGTTAAAATTCACTGATGGAAAAAAGACAGCAACAATTCAAATTAGTCCCAGAATTACACTTGATGATATGGAAGCAGTTAAAATATTTGTATTAGCAGACCATGGAATTGGAATTATGCCTTCAATTATTTGTGAACAGGAAATAAAAAGCGGAAAGCTAGTTCAACTATTGCCAGAGTGGAGAATAGATATCGGCCCATCTGCCAAAGTTGTCATGTCATTTGTTTACCCGCCACATCGATTTGTGCCAGCAAAAGTGAAGGCCTTTATTGAGTTGGCTGTGGGAAATTTAAATTAGGTCTAGGGCGTGACAAGGATGTTGGAACCCGATTTTAGATGGTGTAAACCTGCGATACGGCTTGAGAAAGCCGTTCGCTACTATTGCTGAAATGAGTGAAAATCAAAATTGGCGTCCCTTGGCCTTAAAGCTTAGGAACGACTGTTTTGCTTACGTTGCTTAGGCATAACACTACGAAAGCATTAGTTAATTACAGATTCGAATCTAGTTCCTGATTGTGGTTCCGGTCAATTAATTAGTTGGTTCCTAGAGAGTATTCTAGTTCCCTTAAAACCGCACTCTCCTTGACAGAGAGCTTAAATAGCCCACATTTGGGAGGTTTCAACGCATGTTAATTGGGTGGGTATTTGGAAGAGCGAGCAGGGCATATAATCACAATAAATGAAAATATAAGACTTTGGAGGGAGTTTAGTCCCTTTGAATTGTCCTATGAAGAAAGCCCTCTCAATTCCTATGATTCAAAGCGCTCTTTAGCGCGATTAGGTTTCAATAAAGAGCGAATTGCCATTAAGGATCGTTGGTTTGATGTTTTGACCCACAGTGAGCTTGTTCGTAAACGGAACAATACTGATGGTTACTACAGAGCCCTTTACATCCAAATAAACTGGGATAGTGGCGAATACTATATCGGTAAAGTTAACCGTCCTAAGTGGTCTGAGTTAACGCGGTATCAAGGGTCAGGTCTAAAATTCGTAAATAAATTGAAGAGCAGTAAGGGAAAGTTTGTACGTTACTATATAGCCTCATGCAAAACAGCTGAGGAGACTGAGCAGCTAGAAGCCACGATTGTCGACCAAGACCTTCTAGCAGACGAAAAATGCCTTAATTTAGTTGCGGGAGGAGGTGGAACGACCAAGCATCCCTCTGTGGCTGAAACAAGCGAAAAAAAGCGCCAGTATATGAAAAGTCACCCTGAACAATTCAAGCCAATGCTTGAGGCCGCAAGAAAGGCATTTCGATCAGGTGATACTCCAGCACTCCGTGAGCGAAGTCGAAGAATAAAAGAAGTAATGAGCACGGAAGAATACCGCAAGATGTCTGCGGATCGAATTAAGAAGTGGATGAATGATTGTCCTTTAGAATATGCAGCTGCAAGACGCAAAAATCACGAAGCAGTAAAGTCCAAAGTAGTCCAAGATAAGCGAAAAGCCAGTCTAAAAAAGTACCTTACTGAAAACCCAGAAAAGCATGCAGCATGGGAAAAGAATCGGCTGCAATCACTTGCAAGCAAAGAATCTAAAGAAAGGCGTAAGACATCTCTGAAAAACTGGAGAGATAGGAACCCAGAAGAAGCAGAGGCTAATGCACAAAAGAGAGCTAAAGCTGCAGCGGTGAAACTGAGTAAAGAAGTGCTAATGATCGAATTGCGATCTGGCAAAGTCCTTAAAAAGTTTGAGAGCCAACATGCCGCTGCCAAATGGCTCGTAGAAAATGGCATAGCCAAAAATATGAATTGTGTCTCATCAATTAGTTCTGTTTGCTTACGAAAGCCATGTACTACCGGCTATGGGTATCGCAAAAAGGCTTACGGCTATGGATGGCGATTTGCTGGGGTACCCGTAGAGCCTAGAAGTGACGTTGGGCTTCAGTATCAATTTCCAAATTTTGATCTGTAGATGAGCGGGACTTCCCCTAGATACGAGCAATTTAAAACACTGCTTTGACTAGATTATTGAAATTGACTCCTAGGGGGTAATCGTTGAGGCAGATGCGCATAGCAGCATGGGATTAAGGGAATTTTCGAGTTAACTCGAGGCGCCAGATTCGATACAATTTCCTAGGGGTCAAATCCCCGGAGAAAATAAGTGGATAGCTTCAAAGAACTTAATACAGAGGAGACCTTAGAATCTCTCAGCTCGGCACTTAATTGTGGCGAATCTTTGTATTTTGCTGGCGCGGGTTGCAGTCAGGGACTGGGCTTTCCGAGTTGGGGCAAGCTGATTGAAGACTTAGTAGAGCAGCTTACAAAAAGAGAAATCCCTTATGATGGGGCTACCAATTACTTAGACCTCGCTTTAAAGGTTAAGACCTTTCTCGAAGCAAAAAGTGAATTACACCAATATCATTCGTATCTTCATGGTCGTTTCAGAGTTCCTCCTCCAAAATCTGGCCTAGGTAAAGACGAAGAATGGCCAGAGTCGAAGCTGCATGCGTTGATGTTCGCATTTCCAATCAGGTCGATTGTTACAACGAATTATGACCATGCATTGGAGTATTACACTCGCCAACTTGGTCGCAACATCCATGTCAAAAAAGTTCTACCCGACTATGAGGGAAGTGTTGGGGACTTTCTGTTTGGTCTTAAGGATCGGCGTGAACTTCAATGCGTGTTTCACCTTCACGGCGACTTTGAAGGCGCAAAGTCGATCATTTTGGCCAGAGATGATTACGATAGAGCTTATAAGCAGAATCGAGAAGTAGATGGAAAAAAAGTCGTCGGCGATTCTCTCTACAGAAAAGTTCTTTGGGCGCTGTTGACTACTCGCTGTCTCATATTCGTCGGATTCAGTCTTACTGACGATTACTTGAATGAAATTCTAAAAGAAGTATGTGCTGAAGTTTGGGGTAATTTTAGGGAACGGCATTTTGCGTTGTTCCCATATAACCCTGCAAAGAAGGATCTTCTCGAAGCGAAGAAGAACTTCTTTTTGAAAGAATATTCGATTCAGACAGTTTTCTATAACGATAAAAACAACCACGAAGAACTCCTGGATCTGCTCCAGTGGCTTCAAGAAAAGAAAGAATCCACGACAATAAAGGTAGAAGATCCGAAGCCAATACCTACTGCGACAAATCCAGAAGTCTTTGAGAAAATGAAGAAGATAAATAAACAGGCGGTTCCCGCGCATGAGTAAGTTAAAAGTAGTGCGAGAACAATTGAACAATGAATTAGTGGCTTTTGTGAACAAGGGCCACGGGGTTATTTATGGAGCGCCAGGTGCTGGAAAATCGTATGCTATTAGCACTCTGGCGGAGTCGCTAATTTCAAAAGGCATCCCCGCAATTGTAATTTCAGTCGAACAGTTTGTAAGTGGGTCTTCACAAGAAATTTTTGACTTTCTCAAGACCAATTTAGGGGACGTAGAAACGGTAAATAAGATACCGAGTGAAGCCGGCAGCGAGCGTGGAATCATTTTCTTAGATGGATATGATGCCGCCAGAGATGCAGTTGTCGAAGCAAATTTACAGAAGGCACTTCGGGACGTTCAGAGTAAATTTGACAATTGGAATCTAATTATAACGATTCGTGAGTATGACTTAGACAAAAATCTCACTCTTCAGAGACTCCTTGCCCTGATTAAAACAGGCAAAACAAAGAATGCCTTCAAAATAGATGAGTTCAGCGAAGAGGAGCTAGCGGAAGGATTAACAAGCGCTGGTTTTGATGCAAACATTATTCTTTCTGGAAATCCTACTGGCTTAAAGCGCCTTCTTAAGAATCCTTTTAACCTTTGGTTGTTCTGTCGGATTTTTGATCCTAAAGATAAGGCCATCTATTTATCGCTTCATACAGAGTCTCAATTGCTGAAGGCATATTTTGACCGAGTAGTAGGGTCTGACCTTGGTGTGAATACGATCGTAGCGGGTGTTACCCAGAGCATGGTGAACTCGGGCACATTAAATGTGGAACTCAGAGCTGTGAGTGCACTCGGTTCTAAAACTGAAATCGATAGGCTATTTAGCTCTGAGGTTTTTGTATATTCGGCATCAGGAGCGAGCCGAGTCCATTTCAAGCACAATATTTTGTTCGATTACTTTGTATCGGTTTACTGCTTTGACTCTAATCCGATGAACTTCATTGGATATTTAATAGCTGACAAACGACGCTCTCTTTTCTTGCAACAAAGTCTAAAGTTCTTCTTTTTCAAGCTTTGGGAAAACGATCGGACAGCCTATTGGTCTTTAGTTTCATTGATGTACAACCACAAAGAACCTGCAATTTCTCTGATTTCGAAGACGATTCCCTTCATACCTATTATTAATGGACTTACCGATATTGCGGAAATCGACTTTGCCATAAAGGGCGCCGAGGCATTTAGAAACTATTTTGCCAAGTATCTGATGTTTGGTTTTCAGGTGTATCCAGATGTAAATTCGTCGATTCGTCCAAGAGTCTACGAAACTTTGGCCGCAGTCCTAAATGAGTCGTTTGTCTGGAATCTGTGCGTACAGGTTTCATCGGAAATGGACAAAGCTAAGGACGAAATTGGACGTAAAACTCTTTCGAGCGCATTAATTTTGGCTCACAAGTATATTGCGAGTAAGGAGTTCTCCTTTTCGCGTCCACTTATCGCAAATTGGATTCTGCCGGGATTTATCAAGACGCTGGATATTGATCAACAATATAAAGAAACCTTCATTAAAAGCATTGTTCAATCAATTGGGTCGACCAATTACGATGTGCAGCCGTTGTACAGGCTTTGTTCCCATATCGAGCAAATTGTAGATTTTTATCCGGCTCTAGCAGCTGAAATATATGTCGCGATATTTAGCTACAAGGAAGAAAGCCAGGACCCAGTAGGAATGGGGACTCCGATTCTCCCCCTTCAATCTAACAAGCGCCAAGATTATGAGATGTGCTTCTACCAGTTGGATGAAGCCTTTAGCCACTTTCTTGAGGTCGAACCAAAGGAGGCCCTAAAGGCTGGAATTAAAGCCGGAGAAAAGGAGATTCATCGATCTCACATAAGAGGCAGAACAGACGAAAAAACTATTCGCATTGATTACAGAGGGAAGAGTTACGAAATTGTCCCGGATTTTAGCTGCATCTGGGGAGACGGTCACAGACTCGGAGAATATGGTCTTCAGATCATCGATAAAGCAATTGGTTACATTGGAACAATGGTCGAACAAGGCAAACTTGATTTGACGAATGAGCTTTTTGATTTAGCAGTCGCCAATGCTCATGTGGCATTTTCATGGAACCTCCTTCTCGATCTAGCTAGCCAGTATCCTTCATCCTTTGCTCCCAAGATTGCATTCCTCCTTCATTCTTCTGAAGTGTTACGAGCCACTGACCTAGATTATGTGATCGGAAATAATATTGGCGCTCTCTACAGTCATCTGGTGCAGGCAGATCGCGTAGGAATTGAACGCGCAATTATGGCGATCGATATGGATACCGCATCGGAAGAAATTCGCAAATACCACTCTCAAGCAAAGGATAAATACATTCTGGCGCTGCCCAAGGATTTGATTTCCGATCAAGGGCTGAAGGATCGACGAGATGTATTGGATGAAAGCGATGTCAAATCTTACTTCGTTAAGCACTTTCAAATGGAATCTGGCTGGACGAAGCGGGATCACGATGACTACCTAAAAGAAGCTGGCGTGAACATGGATGCTCAAGAAACAAAGAGCAATCTATCTTTGATCGATAAATTTGAAAAACTGGAATTTTCAAAAGAGCAAATGACAGCGGAACAATCTAAGCAGTTTCAATCGATCATCGAAGAACTTCTGAAAAACGTTTGTCAGATTAAAAACTCTGACCTTCAATCGGATATTATAAGAAGGACCTTAGATAAAGTTGATAAGCACTTTTTTGAAATCCCTGAAAATCAGACAACAACATTCAAGTTGGTGCATGAACTACTGAAGCTTGCTGCAAAACACCCAGAGCCTGCATTTGATCCGAAATATCATTCAGATTTTGATAGTCCTGGATGGTCTCCTGCGCCCAGAACTGAAGCTGCGGAGATAGTCTGTAAATTGGGTCTCCGATATAAGCACAATGATATAAACGAAATCATTAAGACACTTCTCTCAGACAAGGTCCCAGCCGTTCGATATTTGCTGTCGGCCGAGCTATTTCGAGTCTACTTCTTTGACGAGTCATTCTTCTGGGAAATGTTGAATGAAAGAGCGGTGACGGAAGATAAGCGCACGATTAAAGATGCTTTAGTACTTTCTCTAAGCAGAGTTTTTCTTAAAAACGTAAGCAAATCCGAGCTTGTGCTGAAGCAACTTTTTGACATCAGCCACTCTGATCATTTTTCAGAAAATCTTGGGAATAGTATTGTTGAGCTGGCAATTGGGTCCATAGGTACATTTGGTACCGAGGAGCTCAAGAAGGTCATTAAAGATCCTCAGAAGTATCCGACTATTCTCCGCCATGTTACGCTTCGGCTGACTAGCAATTTGGTATATGCCTCTTTTGCTGAAGACAAACCTGGTTTTCATAAGTCTCTTGAATATTCTCAGCAGCTTCTCAGTAGTTGCCGGCAGGTACTCTCTGCGCCAGGACGGAAACTGGAAAATCTTCGGGATGTTTATAGCGTAGTAACCGAGTTCATCACTCGCCTTTACTTTAACTCTGAACTTAAGGGAGTGAAGGACCTGGATGCTGAAGTTGCTGAAGGATACTTCCAAAGCATATCTAAGCTGATCGATTCGATTGTTGAAACTGCTGTTGCAACAAAATATTTAGATGCGGGAGCGACTCACTACTTCGTCCAAATGATGGGTAACATTGTAGAGTATTTGCCCCGAAGTGTAATCTTCTGGACTCACAAGTTGGTAACAGTGAGCAAGACAGGTGACTATCACATCGATTCAATGGCGGTGAAGGAAGTTGTTGAACTGGTCGAAACGCTCTTGTCCATGCATAAGAATGAACTTTCCAAAAATGCTGACGAACTAGAGTCTGTGATTCATTTGCTAGATATTTTCGCTGAAGTCGGTTGGCCAGAGGCTTTGAAGGCAACCTGGAAGCTTGATTCAGTTTTCCGATAGCAATAGAAAGATGGAAGTTAAAACGCGGTCCTCATTAGCTCCATCAAGATTAATTGGTTACTGGCTCTTAGTCTTGATCTACTTACACCATGAAATGCTAGTTGGCTTTCGTCCGCCGTCATAAGGGTATGCCAATTTATTCTTGATAAGTACTTCGGATATGGATTTATTATCGACCCAAACATCAGCTAAGATTCTGAAGTATTTGTCTCTATCTATATTTTTAAGATCAATTCTCTTTGCTTGCTTCATCAAATTTTCAACAAGCCTCCGGGCATCCCGTGCCTTGGCCTTTTCGCAAGGTTTGGTTCCATTTTTCTCAGGAGTGTCAATGCCGAGAATCCGTACCGAAATATTCTTCCCAAGTAGGGGGTGTATATCTGGGATTTCAACTGTAACTGTATCTCCGTCATAGTTTTTAATGTACTTTACACATCTGAAGGTCTTTTGATCATGAGCACAGTTCTCTGATGCCGTTGCTAATGAATGGCTAAAGAAAAAAATCGATATCAGTGAACTTATGATTCTAAGTCGTTTATACAATCAAGCCTCTACTTATCAGCTTCACATTCATTTTCTGATGAGTATAGATCAATTCCCTTCATTGTCATATCCGGTACATTTGTGCAGTCCAGGATAAGTTTTGAGGAAGACGAAGACTTTGTTTTACACATTTCGCGAAACATTTTAGCGTCGGCGGCAATGTCGACACAACCTTCGCCAAACGATGATTTTTTCCAAAAGTAGTTTGTTTCTGCCGATTTCGGCTTGGGGGTATCCCCAACTAGTTTAAATTTCATTTGCTTTGATTTTTCAGTACGCTCTGACTCACATTCGGATAATGACTCTGATCCAACAAAAACAAATCCTTTTTTTGATTTACCTTTGTGACACTCAACCAGATAGTCTACTTTTGGGGAGCGAGCACAAGTCATTTTACGCTCTTCGCCAATATCAAATACCAACTTTCTCCACGCTGCATAGTCTGGAGATTCTGTCTCTGTACACGGAAGAATTCCCTTTTTAACCTCATCCACAACAAAAAATGAAACTTTGGCCTCAGAGATGCTAGCAGACAATATAATGACGTAAATAAAAAATTCTTTCATAGTGCCTCACTTGCTTTTTAATTTTTCTATTTGAACTCTGAACTGGCTGCCATCAGAAGTGAAAGTTGTAGAAGCGATGGTAACCTTATCATTTAATGGCTTGTCGAATATTAGCTCTTCAAGTGTCAGTCCTAGGTAATGACTTAACTTTAGTAGTTGGGGAAAGTTTCGTGCATTAGGGCTACGTCGAGCTGCGTACCAGTCATGAAGTAATGAAGGAGCCACACCTATATCGCGAGCGACTTGGGCAAGATTCTTTCCTGATAGTTCACGTTTTAAAACTGATGCGAATTTTAATTCTTTCACCAGAATAGTCTCTCTAAATCTGTCGAATTTTTTATTGTTATCCGATTTCATAAGAATCAATCCGATTAGATTGGTTAATTCCAGACCTGTATCTGGGTGATTATAAGAGTCTTGATCTGGTCGGTACTTGTGAAATTCCAAAGTTGGAGGTTTGGAGGGAACCCATCTGAGCTTTCAAAATCACTATCCACATTCATGATCCTGAATTCGCAATCACCGAATCGTTGGGCTAAATTTGTAAGGAAAGCAATTCTAGAGTTGTTATTGCCATCAGGCTTACAGAGGCTTGAATGAATCACACAAATGTATGGAGCTTGATTTCTTATGAGCTCTACTTGTAGAGAATCAAAACGGTTTGTATCGATTGTTTCATAGCCCAAATTTCTAAGATCCACAGCAAGCTGCCAAGACACTGCTACGGGTGAGTGTGGGACAGGTAGGCCCAGAATGATTTTGCTATAGACTTTAAAATTCTCAAGTGACCATTTGTTCATAGCATGTTCCTTTACCACCCCTTTTTACCCAAGCAGAAAATGGCCGGGGTGGGGTGTTCGTTAATCATTTCTTACAAGAACGTTCACTTAACCTTTGGCTTCGACTTATCGAACGGTGATGAATTCAATTCTTTGTGTACTGTTGAGATACTGCATCTGCAGAGTTTAGCGATTCTTCTATATGATAAACCTTTGGCTCTCAGTTCTTGAATCAGATCAGAGTTTCTGGTTTTAGCACGTCCTAGCCTTTTGCCTTTGCGTCTGGCGTTGACCAGACCGTTACGAACACGTTCACGTATTAGCTCTCTTTCTAGCTCTGATATTGCTGCCAAAATTGAAAAGACTGTTTTGCCAATTGGAGTGGATGTATCTAATGATTCAGAAATACTGACGAAACGAACTCCTAGAGAATTGAATTCTTCTAAAGCCAGTAAAAGGTGTTTTGTTGATCTTGCAAATCGAGAGAAGGAAAAGACCACAACTTGGGATATGTGTCCCTGCCGGACATCATCCATTAGTTTGTCGAGACCTGGTCTGCTGGATTTTGCGCCACTTATACCCTCATCTGTATAGATCCTATAGGATTCAACGCTATTGCGTTTGCAGTGGGTTTCCAGAGCGTTTAGCTGAGACTCAAGGCCAGAACCTTGGGCCAATGTGCTTACTCTCGCATAGAGTGCTGTAAATCGATTTGAGTCCATTCCTTTATTATAACGCAACGTTGCAATATTTACACGTGTAAAAAATACGTGTAATATTTACGTGTATTTTATACGTGTTTGGAGATGAAATGAATCAAAACAAGACATCTTTTAGGAAATCAGCAATCAACCGAAAAATTAAGGAGAAAGTTGTCAAAAAGGACAATCTAACGTTTTCAATTCCGTCAGATCTTCATGAGCGGTTCTCTAAATCAGTTAAGGCAAGTGGCAAAGGACTGACGATGAATAAAGTTGTTGAGCAATTAATTCGGACCTACTTGGGAGAGGACTGAAATTTACTTCAGCCAATGGAAGATTTTGAACTTCGGCATCAATCGCAGAAGATGCGTATAGCGTTTAAGCTATTTTTTCCTGTCATTTCCAATATATTTCAGTTGGCGCATCTTTGATTGAAAAACTCCAATAAAATAAGAGGCTCTATCTCATTCTAACTGCTTCTAACGAGCTGTAAGAGGAAATAAGAGGCACTTAAGACCACCTTAAGAAATCCAAAGTAGAGAAAAAATGGTAACGGCACTACCTCCTAATGCCATTCCCAAGTGGTCTCTACTTTATTCTTCTTCGGTTACCTCACAGTCATTGCTGACTTCTTCAGGTTCGATTTTATTGGATTTAGCGTAAAGCTCAATAATGCTCTCTTCTTTATCCAAGGTTTCGTCAGCTAATAGAGACCGGATGTCTTCGTCATTTATGAGATAGAGGCCAGCTCTTGCTCTGCAGCCTTCTCCGGCCTCTTGATAAGGGAAAAGCTCTTTCAGCACTGAGCCCTTGGCCATCGCAAAGAATTTTCTTAAAGTCGCATCACTTGGCTTCTTTAGTTCTAAATTCTCATCATCTCGGATTAGAGCCGTAAGAATTGACATCGACAATGTGAAAACACTTTGGCCTGATGTCGCTGCGTAGTTCAGCACAGTTGCCATAATTTTTGATGTACTTTCACCATCTTCGTAAAGTCTTCTTATTAGACCCCACAGCTCATCATCAGGTGCATCTTCTAGTAGAGTATGACTATGAAGCTGTAAGTTTAAGCCTTTAAGTTTTTGAAGAACCCTAGCTTCCAATTCTCTGTCTCTATTCTTATTAATATCATTGTTTTTCATATTTATACTTTCTCCAGTTTAACTGGGTGTTAGTTGGTTGTATCTAAACGGTATGTTTAGAAGGTTAACGAGAATACAAAGAGTAGCGTGTGGTTAGAATAAAAGGATAAAAAGGGAGTAGAGAGAGGTGTTCCTGTAATTGAAATACTACTTTCTAGGTACGCTCCCACATTAATATCCAGATATGCTTTTAGATAGGCTTTAAGATGTGTTCATGTGTTCTCCTTTGTTGGCTCTAGATTGCCAGTTTGTTTGCAGGTTTTGGCGTTTTGCAAAATCGCTTTATATAGAACCGCGCAGTTGGGCTATCTAGTCGATTTGGTTCCAAGATTTTATAGCCACACAAGAAGACCTTTTCAGTTTCATCGACAAATGATTCTTCATTGCTTTGTACTAATGGGACTAGTTCTGTTTCTTTTCCATCGTCGTTCCACTCAATAAATGGTTGAATTTTTACCTCGTAGCCCAAAGTGGCCAGAGCGCAGGTAATCGAAACAATGCATTCGATTTCAAATCCAGCAATGTAGAAAAGTGATGCCGTTCTATAAGCAGATTCTGGTTTGCTGAACTCTATGAAGCCAAGTTCAAAGAGAACTGCGTCCTGAGTAATGGTGAAGTCAGCTCCAGCCTCGCAATTCTGGGCTAAGAATTTATTAATTTCTTTCGCAACCTTTAGATGTTGGTGAAGCCTAGCCTTAATTATTTCGTCCATAAGTTACCTCCTATGGTTTTGTGTATAGCAATGCCCTTATGCGACCATCGCGTTTGAACACTACTTTTAGTTAAATTTTGACCTTAAGACGGACGAGTGCCTCATCTTGAGATCTAGTTTGGTTGTGTGGAATTTATTAGAGTGAAGTTACGAGAGGTGCTCTACTGCTTCCAGTCCAGGTTTATCATTTTTTTTAAATCCATGAGAAGTACTTTTTCAATTCTCTTTTCAGAATTATTTTCGTAGATCTTTTTGACAGCGCGTTTTTTCAAAAATGAAATCCACAAAAAATATTTTGTTTTCTTACTCAGCTGCTATTCACAAATGTTTTTGAATTTAGTATGATTGGATATAGGAAAAATCAAATATCGCTCACTCCGATAACAAAAGGACAGAGCCTAACCATAAGCCCTATAAAACCATAACAAACGGTTTTGGACAGAGCTTGGATAGGAACTTTTATGTCCAAAACAGTTATCGGAGGAATCCAAGGAATCCCTCCACAGCAATTCTCTTCGTTGATGGAGCGGATACTATCAACAGTCAAAAATTCACCAAGGCCCATGAGTGAGTCTGATCTGCTCGAAAGGGTCACTGGTCGCAAGCAGTACAAAGTTAAAGTTGTTCGGTATTGCTTAGAGAATAAATTAGTGAACAGAACAGGTAGCGGCAAGAGAGGCGACCCCTTTCTATATAGCTATAGTGAGCATTCTGTTGTTGAGACCAACCAGGCGAACCCACTGGATGGTAAAGACAGTAAAACTAAACCAGAAGCAAATGAACTGAGCCCATCTGACTTCAATAACCTAAGAGAGCTGTTTGCATTGCTACACGCAATCAAACTCAAAGCTAGTTAGGTCCTAGGGGATTGGAACTCCTCATGTGTTCGACAAAACTAAAATTAAATAATAGAGAGGTATAAAATGAAATATTCAAACAATAATAATGAGTGGATTGGCAATTCAAACAAAGCGATTGCAATTTTGCGTGTAAGTACAAAAAAGCAAGTGGAGGGATTATCCCATACTATTCAGGCCGAGCGTGTTGCTGAATGGATTAAAGAAAAGGGATTGGATCTAATAGAGGTCTTCAAAATATATGAATCAGCGAAGGATTCGGATTCACGAAAGAAGTATCATCACGCGATTTCGTGGGCTTTAAAAAATGGTGCTAGGCACATCCTATTTTATATGGGTGACCGTGAGGCTCGCAATTTAACCGACAACGAGTACAACGAAAAGTTAGTTTTACAAGACAGAATTGTCCTTCACTACGTTCAAGAGCGGAAGATTTTGCATAAAGACAGTCCTGAGTCAGATTTTACAGCAAGAGATTACCAGGCAGTTGGCAGCAAAGACTTTTCTAGAAGGCTAAGGGTTAAGGTTGTGGATGCCATGAGGAGAAAAGCAGAAGAGGGCTGGTTTCCAAACAACCATGCACCTCTAGGCTATATCCATAGCTTTCCTATTGATGAAAATGGTAGAGCCAAGAAACGGGGTTCAACAATCGTTAAAAACCCAAACAAAAACGCTGTAAAGCAGGTTCAGCGTGAATTTGAACTTTGTGCTCAGGGGTACTCAGTGGCCTCGATTCGAGAGCTCATCATCGAAGCAGGTTTTGTTCCGCCATCAAAAGTAAAAACATACTCAAAGCACGGAATT
The DNA here is from genome assembly GCA_016714165.1 of Bdellovibrionales bacterium. Taxonomy (NCBI): domain Bacteria; kingdom Pseudomonadati; phylum Bdellovibrionota; class Bdellovibrionia; order Bdellovibrionales; species Bdellovibrionales bacterium. The sequence goes on along the minus strand of JADJNU010000002.1, from coordinate 276,694 downwards.
GAAGCTCGCCTGAAGAACAAATTTTATCGTGGGTCATTTGATTGGCAAGGCATTGAGTACAAGGGCAAACACGAACTCATTATTCCAAAACCAATACTTGATGCTGTTGACGAAAGATTTGGACACAAGAGAGTCCACAGAAGGGCTTCGGTAGAAAAGGGCATATTTTCTGGGGGCTGGATTCGATGTGGTCATCCAGAGTGTGGATTGCAGATAGTATGCGAACATACCAAAAAGAAGATTAAGGAGACTGGAGAGAAAAAAGAATTCAAGTACTACAGATGCTCAAATTCCAGGGGGGTCCATGAATCTCTGAAGGGTATGTACACAACTGAGGAGGATTTAATGAAAGCGTTTGAACCTGCTTTAGATAGAATCAGTATTACTGCGCAAAGAGCACAAGAGATTGCTGATGCTTTGAATGAGACCGATAGGATCGCGAAAGAGGCCATTGCCGCTGAAATGAATGGATATAGGAAGGCATTGGAGGACTTGCATAAGCGAAGGCTGAGTTATTTGATTTGTTGGCTGATAGAGTGATTAGTGAAAAGGACTATGCAGTAAAGCTTGAACAAATCGAAGCTGACCAAAAACATTTCACAAAACTTTTGGAAGATGCTCAGTACAAAATTTCTGATGCATGGAAGGTTACTGCTGAAACTGTATTGGAACTCGCTAAAGAAGCGAAAGAATTATGGAAAAAGGGAAGTATGACAGAGCGACTGGAAATCCTAAAGAAGGTCTGTTGGAACCCGATTTTAGGGTTCTCCACGGTTGGAGGTGGGATGCGGTAAGTCAAAAAAGAAGAGGCCTAAGACTTTTTCAAGCTAAGATTTGGGTGCCTGACAACTCAAGGAAATCTGTCCAAAGTGTGCGACACCTTCTAAGACTGTTTATGATCGAAGGTGGGCCAAAGCACACGATGCTCCCATCCACGGCAATCAAGTCTGGCTCCATGTTTTAAAACGCAGATTCTATTGTAAGACCTGCGGAAAGCCTTTCACCGAACCAGTTCAAGGAATCAGAAAAGGAAAAAGAACCACCGAGAGGTTTAAACGAGGTGTTCTTGGGCCTGTGAGAACTTTACGGATCTCAGTAAGGTCAGAAGGGCCTATGCATGTTCAACGTGGACGGTCTATCAGACTCTTTATGAGAGGTTAGAGACGAACCTCAAGAGGCATATCAATTATCCGTGGCCAAAAACCATTGGTTCTCCACGGTTGGAGGTGGGATGCGGTAAGTCAAAAAAGAAGAGGCCTAAGACTTTTTCAAGCTAAGATTTGGGTGCCTGACAACTCAAACCTTTGAAAGGAAAAGAACTTATGCCTCAGCACGAAAAAATATCACAATTTCTATTATTACCAGAATTAAAACTTTTAAAATTTGGGAGAGATCGATCTGGCCGAAAGCACAAACAGGTTGAAAAAGTATCCAGCTTTGAAATCTGTCCAAAGTGTGCGACACCTTCTAAGACTGTTTATGATCGAAGGTGGGCCAAAGCACACGATGCTCCCATCCACGGCAATCAAGTCTGGCTCCATGTTTTAAAACGCAGATTCTATTGTAAGACCTGCCGAAAGCCTTTCACCGAACCAGTTCAAGGAATCAGAAAAGGAAAAAGAACCACCGAGAGGTTTAAACGAGGTGTTCTTGGGCCTGTGAGAACTTTACGGATCTCAGTAAGGTCAGAAGGGCCTATGCATGTTCAACGTGGACGGTCTATCAGACTCTTTATGAGAGGTTAGAGACGAACCTCAAGAGGCATATCAATTATCCGTGGCCAAAAACCATTGGCATAGATGAACACTTTCTTTCTCGAGCCAATGGGTTTAGAGAGTTTGCAACCGTACTGTTGATTACAACAATAAGCGTGTTCGTGAACTCGCTCATGGAAAAGTAAAAGGGCAACTCATTGAACAACTTAAACATATCCCTGGTAGAGAAAAAATGTAAAAACGTCGTTCTAGATTTGTCAGATAGCTATAAAAGCTTTGTTCGAGAGTTTTTTCCTAACTCCCAGATGATTGCTGATAAGTTCCATGTGCTCAGGCTTTTAAATCCAGCTCTTAATCGCTACCGAAAACAAGTCACTGGCGACAAAAGAACCAGTCCCCTTCGAAAACTCCTAGCTTAGAAATGGTAAAAAGCTTGAGTCTTATGAACGAAAGGCTCTTTATGAATGGCTCAATCTTCATCCCCAGCTAAAGGAAATTTACCATTACAAAGAAGCCCTCCATGGATTTTACCGAATCAAAGGAAACAGAACAGCTGCCAAAGTGTTAATTGAATTACAGATCAAATGGCTTTAAGCCAAATCCCCGAAATAAAAAACCTCAGGCGCACCCCTCATGAAATGGAGAAATGAAATCTTGAATTACTTCGTCAATCGCATTACCAATGCCAGAACAGAAGGCTTTAACAACGTCGCAAAGCTAATCCAGAAGAGGGCTTACGGCGTTAAAAGTTTTAAATTGTACAGACTCAGATACCTAAGTGCTTGTGCTTAAATGACTTTTTTGAATTACCCACCATGAACCGAGTAGAACCGTAGAACCGTAGAACCGATTTTAGATGGTGTAAACCTGCGATACGGCTTGAGAAAGCCGTTCGCTACTATTGCTGAAATGCGCGAAAAACAAGATTGGCGTCCCCTACGAGATTCGAACTCGTGTCTACTCCGTGAAAGGGAGTTGTCCTAGGCCTCTAGACGAAGGGGACTCTGGAAAAACTGAGATCAAAAAAAACTGAGATCAAAAAAACTTAGGCGAAAAAGAGAACCACTCAACAGAAATAAAACTAACCGAACAAAATCTAAACGAACAAAAACTAGTTGGTGACCCGCGATGGACTCGAACCATCGACCCTCTCATTAAAAGTGAGATGCTCTACCAGCTGAGCTAGCGGATCACTTATGTTTGGGCTCGTTCGTTTCCGTTAAGATTCACTTACTTGCCTAAGGGTCCACATATTTCAAGTATTTGCCCCTGCCTGTCAACACTCAATTCAAGAAAATGGCAGGACCCTTGGTCGATCCACCCAAGTCGGTAAGGTACTGTTAAAACAGGGGTCTTATCCAAAGGGTTTCGTCACGGCCCGGTCCAACAGAAACCACGTCGATCGGCGTTTCGAGCTCACGACTGATGAAGTCAATATAGTCTCGGACATTTTTTGGGAGGTCCTCTGAATGACGTGCCTGGCTGATGTCATCCTTCCATCCAGAGAGCTTTTGATAGACGGGCTTACAACGGGCCAGATCGCCAGGAGTGACAGGGTATTCTTTGATGTTGCGGCCATCAAGTTCGTAGGCCGTGCAAACCATGATCTCGTTAAAACCGCTTAAAACGTCAATTTTCATCAGGGCAATATTAGTAATGCCGTTGATGCGAATCGCATATTTGAGAGCGACGAGATCGAGCCAGCCGCAACGTCTCTTCCGACCGGTCGTTGCTCCGAATTCACGACCTCTTTCCCGAATTTCTTCACCTATATCGTTGTCGCACTCAGTTGGAAAGGGACCGCTACCAACTCGGGTTGTGTAGCCCTTGGTGATTCCAATGACTTTATCAATGGCCCCCGGGCCGACACCGGCCCCAACGCAAGCCGAACCAGCCAGAGTCGATGAACTTGTCACAAAGGGATAAGTGCCATGAACTAAGTCGAGCAGAGACCCTTGAGCTCCTTCGAATAGAACTTTTTTCCCCTTTTTAAGGGACTTGTGAATAATCAAGGAGGTGTCGCGGCAACGATAAGGAGCGAGATCGCTAGCGAGCTTTTTAAAGATTTCGATTTGTTCGTCGAGATTTATGGGTTTGGCTTTGTAAAACTTTTCTAATAGAAAATTCTTTTCCTCAAGGGAGACTTCAAGCTTGCGTCGAAGGGTATCTGTTTGAAACAGATCTCCGAACAGCAAGGCCTTGCGACTTGCTCGGTCTTCATAGGCAGGGCCAATTCCTCGTCCTGTCGTTCCTATTTTTTCGTTTCCGGCCGCAGTCTCTCGAGCAAGGTCCAAGGCTTTGTGATAGCCACCAATCACAGTGGCGGAATCTGAAATGAGAAGCTGGGCGGGATTTGAAAGAAGCCCATTCACCTTAAGGGCGCAGATTTCATCCCATAGGGTTTCAACGTCGAGCACGACCCCTGCGGCAATGATACAGGTGGCCGTGGGGTGGAGGATGCCAGAGGGAACCAAATGAAGAACTGTCTTCTTTCCGTCAACAATCAAAGTGTGTCCAGCATTTGCACCACCTTGATATCGAACGACATAGTCGGCTTCAGCAGAAAAAACATCAACGACTTTGCCTTTTCCTTCATCACCCCATTGCGAACCAACAACAACAATTCCTGGCATAAATACCTCTACAGCTCGCCATCCGCAGAGCCGTTAAGGCAAAGCGACAGAAAGAAACCGGTCCATCGCATCTGAAGGATTCAGAATTCGAGGGACCCCATTTGTTAACCAGCTCGGCATAATACGCATCCGAATTCAATTTTCAATAAAAACGTCCCTTTCGAATTTCTAAATTTTTCAAAGAAAGAGACGCGGCGCGCAGTATCTCATAGGGACACTGAGAATTTTTACCAAATAACTGGGGGAGGCAAGACGTCTGAGTGTTCTCCTGATTTCGACCACAAAATCATTTTTTGTACGGCTTCAAGAGAAGCCCTTTGAAATGCGGCTTCGGTGTAGGCGCCAATGTGGCAGCTGAGGACAACATTGGGTAGTTTTAAGAGCTTTGAACTATGATGAAGGGGCTCCCGTTCAAAGACGTCCAGACACAGCCCACCCAGTTGATTGAGTTCCAAGGCTTCGATAACTTCAATGTCATTTATCACCGGTCCCCGCGAAGTGTTTACCAAAATGGCCGAGCGATTGATTACTCCAAGGGTTCGATGATTAATAAGGTGACGCGTCTCCTGAGTGAGTGGCACGTGAAGGCTGACGACATCAGAAGTGATTAGAAGCTCTGAAAGACCGAGGCGCTCAACATCAAGTTGAGCGAACACCTCATCTGATTGGTAGGGGTCATGGGCGGAGACCTGCATACCAAAACATTTGGCAACTTTTGCAACGCGGGAACCAATCCGGCCGAGCCCAAAAATTCCGAGATGCTGACCGTAAAGCTCTCTTCCCCAAGGGAGAGAGTCTTTCCATTGTCCGTTACGTATTGTTTTTTTCATTTCGTCAAGTCGTCGAAACAATGTGATCATGAGACCAAAAGTGAGTTCGCAGACACTCGGCGCATTGGCATCGGGAGTATGCATCACAAGTACTCCTCGTGCCTTGCAGGCTGACAGATCAATGTGATCAAAGCCACTCGTGGCTGTGACAACAATTTGAAGTTCAGGAGCTTGGTCAAGAAGATCCTGATCAATGGGCGTGCGGCTACGGATCAGAATTCCTTGGACTCCCTTCAGTTCCTCAGAGGTCGGCCTTCGGTCTTTGGTGAGAAAAATGTTTGATCCAAATCTAGCCTTCAAAAGGGCGAGAGAATCGGCTGTAAAGACATCTGTGACCAAAATTTTGTCGAGTGGATAAATATTTGTGGTCACTTAAATGGAAGTTTCACTTTTGAGGAGATTTTTGGTGAGTCGGACCGCCTGGTCAATTTGTTGTGCCGAAGCCTTTGCCCATCCGCATTCTTGAAGAACCAACCCCAATGCCTGAGCGAAAAAAACTTGGTCCTCGTCTGTAATATGTCCCAAATGGCCGACTCGGATGATCTTGCCCTTCAAGCTGTCTTGGCCACCGGCAACATAGATATTGAACTTTTTCAGCAGTAAGGATCCTATTTTTTTTTCTTGAAGCTCTTCTGGAATCCAGGCCGCAGTGACTGAAGAGGAGGGAGACTGGGCGTAAACTTTCCAGCCGTAGTGAATAAAAGTCTCGCGGGTTGTCTTTGCCAGCGTTTGCGAGCGAAGAATCGAACGACTCAATCCATCTCCCGCAAAGCTTTCTTTTAGGGCACAATGAAGCCCGCGAATGAGAGCAACCCCTGAGCTGAATCGAGTTTCATTGTCTTGATTTGCCTTCAACTCTGGTCCGAGATCAAAATAAAACTTCGGCATGCGGCTTTTCTCATAGGCCAGCCAAGCTCGCTCTGAAAGCGCAATAAACGACAGACCTGCCGGGAGCATAAATGCCTTTTGCGATCCCGAGACAACAACATCCAATTTCCATTTATCCATGGGCAGCTCCATGGCACCCATCGCCGTCATTGCATCAACAATAAAAAGAGTTGTGGGATGATGAGCGTGGACAACTTCGCTCAGTTCTTTGATGGGATGAACCACTGCAGTGCTCGTTTCACAGACCTGACTAAAGACGGCCTTCACCTGTGGGTATTGAGCAAGTGCTGCTGCAAGTTCATCGGGCTGAGTCGCAGAGCCCCATGGCGTCTCCAATACCTGGCATTTGAGCCCAAAAGATTTTCCCATCTTGAGCCAGCGCTCGCCAAACTTACCGGAAACAATAAATAGGGCTTCGTCCCCCGGAGAAAGAACGTTGACCAGTGCGGCCTCCATTGCTCCGCTTCCTGCAGCACTCAGAATCATCACCGGCTGTGATGTTTGAAACACATGTCTCAGCAATTCAAGAGCTTCCTTTAAGATTAACTGAAAAGCCTCGCTGCGGTGGTGAATCATTGGCTCGGCCAATGCCTGTCGAACTCCATCAGAGAGCGGAACTGGGCCAGGGGCAAGAAGGCGGTATGGGTACATCTGGTGACTCTCCGTCTTATCGGATTCCTGAGCAAAAGTGCAGTAGAAATATACTATTCGCCACTCTCTGGCAACTCTCAATTGGGCTTGATATGCAGGCTGAGTCTCGATAGCTTGGGTTCGTGGAATTTCTGAAAAGAGTCTTTGCTTTAATTCTTCTGTTTTCGCCTCTTGCTTGTGGGTACCGGCTGGGTTTTCATGAGCGGGCTTTGCCGGGTGGATATAATCAAGTGGCAATTGTGGTATTTAAAAATTCGACGAACGAAGTTGGAATCGAGACATATTTTACCAACGAATTGATACGCCAAATGGCCCGCAGTGGTGTTGCGCGGGTCGTGGACAAAGAGGATGCAGCCGTCGTTCTCGAAGGGATTGTCGAAGACCTGCGGTTTGTTCGCAGTGCCAAGGCCACTCAGAACGAAATCAAACTCCTTCCTTTGGGCGCTGTTCTCACCACTGAATATCGGATTCATTTGTCAGCGCGGGTTCTACTTCGTCGTATCTCAGACAATAAAATTATTTGGCAGGATGTTGTTCAGAATGAACGTGCTTATTCTGCTCCCAATTTGGGTTCAGCGGGAATTAATTCAGCAGACGCACTTTACAATCAAAGTGATCGTCATCAAAATATTGCAAAAATGGCCGAGGATATGATGGTTGAGGTTCACGACCGATTGACAGAAAGTTTTTGATGTCAAAAATAATTTGGGATTTGAGGAAACTGCAAAAGCACTTGGAGAAGAAGTCTCCGGGTCCGCTTTATTTCGTTTATGGTGATGACGGCTATATGGTTGATGAAACCGTCAGATTGCTCAAGCGAAAGACTCTCTCTGATGGGTCGGATGACTTTAGCTGTGATCAATTTCACTATCCGGACACTTCCCCTTCGCAAGTAAAGGATGCTGTCGAGACCTTGACTATTCTCAGTCCGCGTCGTTTTGTCCTTTATAAAATTGGCAGTGGATTAAAAGATAAGGATTGGGAATCACTTTTTCCGGTTTTAGAGAATCCAGTTGCTACAACCACGTTTGTAATTGTGGCCGAGAAGGTCGATAAAAGAAAAAAGTACTTTCGCGTCGTCAACGAGACTGGAACTGTCGTCGAGCTGAGGAGGCCCTATGATAATCAAATGCCCCAATGGATTGAATACATCGCTTTGAATCACGGGACTCAGATTGAGGCGGGTGCGATTTTTCTGCTGCAACAATTTGTGGGTAATAATCTTGGCTAAATTAACAATGAGATGCTGAAAATGGCCCAATATTTGGGAGATGATAAACGGCCAGTACCGGAAGACGATGTCATGCGGCTCGTTTCTCGCTCAAGAATTGACAGTGTCTTTGATTTGGCTAACGCCATTGGTCGGAAAGATCGGGCTCATGCTTTGATTTGTCTCGCTAATCTTTTGGAACATGGCCAAAGCGAGGTTGGAGCCTTGAGTTTGATCACTCGCCACGTCCGTATTCTCCATGTCGTGCGAGAGGGATTATCTGAAGGATTGGGTGGCAAAAGGCTGAGTGCCAAGGCGGGAGTTTCTCAATTTTTTCTACAGGAATACATTAATCAGTCTCGCAGTTGGTCCTTCGATAAGATCAATCGAACTCTGGTAGCCCTTCACGAAACCGATCGAGCTCTTAAATCCACTCCTCTTTCAAGTCATATTTGGTTGGAAAACTTCATCATTCGAACTTGCGCACAATAGGCAGGGGACAGATTGAGGCGAAATGCGACATTCTTTGCCGGTAGTGCAGAGTAGAGTATTAAGATCACTCGATATTGTGCCGATAGGTCCAGCATACGTGCGGAATTGCATTTGGCATGGGCAAATATGGCGATAACAGAAGAAATAAATATAGAAGGCCAGACCGCGGAGAGCGGCAGAAAACGACGGAGAGTTCCTCGTCGTGTTTTTGTGCGCCAAATTGGGATTATGCTTAAAGGTCAATATTACATTGGAAACAGCTGGGAAATTGGTGAGGGAGGAATGCTCATCGGATCGAATACTCCAATGTACGAAAATCAGCTAGTCCTTCTCACGTTTCTTTTGCTTGATTCCAAATATGTGGTCGTGAGAGGGGTTGTGCGTTACTGTCATCCCCAAGGAAAGAAATTCGGAATTGAGTTTCAAAATTTAGACTTTCAGATGAAAAGAAGAATCAGAATATATGTTGCCTCTAAAATGGCGGCCGAAACTGAAAACCCCTAAGTATAATGCTTAACCCCAATCAATTTTGAGGCTATTCAGGGTTGTCATGCAACCCGAATAGCAGATTTTATTGTGTTAATCATTCAGTGAGAGAAAGTTTTGGAAACGAAAATTATTTGGATGAAACCAGCTGGTGAACCTGTTTAGAAAGTCTGCCAATTTTTCTTGAGACAGATTTAGCTGTGCAAACACCTTTTGGGCCGCTTTTCCTGCTTTAGAAGAGAACAAAACCAGTAACTGCTGAACTGAATTTTTATCTCCTAGCTCCAAGGCCTTTCTTAGGTTCTTTTCATAGGTTCGAACGGAACTCTTTCCGCGTGAGTTGCGTGCTGTTTTTGCTACTGTCTGGCGGGCCCGTTTTGCGGCTGACTTATGATTTGCCAATTATAACCTCCAATGATTAACTCTATGTAATTGAGAGTCTTACGGGAAAAAACTGAATAAAGATACACTCTTAAACACACTCATCGTCCGGACATATCATGGACTGGGGCGGAGCGCAAGTGGAGAGCCCATAAAGCCGGAGAAGGGAAATGAGCAGGCCTTTTGGAAAAGCGTGAGGGAAAACAATCTGTTATGAGGTCCGCCGGGGCTATGTCCGTAGGCACGATCGTGAGTCGAATCCTGGGATTGGCTCGCGACATCGTGCTTGCCTCCTATTTTTCCCGAACGGTAACCGATGCTTTTGTCGTCGCATTTCGTTTGCCGAACCTGTTTCGGAGGGTGTTGGGCGAGGGTTCTCTCTCCGTTAGTTTCATGCCCATCTACATAGATCGCAAAACTGCAGATAAGGCGACCTCATCTGAAACGGTTGGCTCCGAGGCCGCCGCCCTGGCGAGCGGCATATTTACTCTTCTTGTTTTATTGACGGGAATTTTGTCAGCTGTTGGCATCATTTGGATGCCCCAATTGATGAGTGTACTTGTTGGGGGGGATGGCTACAATGCCGTTGCGGGAAAGCTTGATACCACCATATGGCTTGCTCGAGTCATGTTTTCCTACGTATTTTTTGTGACTCTCTTTGCCTTTTACATGGCGATTGCGAATGCCTCAAAGAAGTTTCTCATTCCGGCCCTTGCTCCGGCTTTATTTAATGCTATTTTCATTATTTTTGCCTTGATTCCCGATGGTTTTGCACAGCGTCCTGCGGGAGAGTTTTTGGCATGGGGAGTCCTTGTCGGTGGTTTGGGCCAGATGCTTCTTGTGGCACATTTGCTTTGGAAGATGGGGCTTCTTCCGCGCTTAAGATGGAAGCCGTGGAGCGTTCCAAGCGTGAAGCGGGTCTTGATGAATATGGTGCCAGGAGTAGCGGGCTTGGGAGTCTTGCAAATTATCGCCATCGTAAATGTTAATTTAGCAAGTGAACTACCCGAAGGGGCTCACTCTTATATTTATTGGGGGGATAGGATTCTTGAATTGCCTCAGGCGATCATTGCCGTGAGCCTTGGGGCCGCCATGCTTCCGAGTCTCTCTCAACTCAATGCAGAAAGAAAATTTCAGGAAATGCTTCAGTCGGCTACTGACCATCTCCAATTTCTCCTTTTTCTGACGGTCCCGTGCGCGGTGGGACTTTTTCTTGTGGCGCAGCCTCTGTCAGAGGCCTTGTTTATGCGAGGTCAGTTTTCAAAAGTGGATGCCACTGTTACGGCCAAAGTCATTCAAATTTACACAATTTTGCTCTTGGCGTCGAGCTTTAGTCGAGTTTTAGTTCCTAGCTTTTATGCCCGAAAAAATACTTGGTTGCCGGCGGTCGTTTCAGGTTTAACCCTCCTTTTTCATTTGGGTGTGGCTGTTTTGATGACAAGGTCCTTTGGACTTATGGGTTTGGTGGGTGCCACGACCCTTTCCGGAATCTTCAATGTTTTGATTCTAACTCTCTGTTACCGAAGAATGATAGGTCCACTTGGTGTTGCGCAGATTTTGTTGGCTTCCTTCAAATGGATTCCCGGTCTAGTCGTGATGGGAGTTTGGCTTTGGGGCATGCATTTGTTGCTTTCTGGCCTTTTGCCTGAGGCAGGTAGTCTTATCAAAAGCCTGAAGCTAGCCATCCTCGTTGGACCAGGCGCAGCTCTATACATATTCATTTCTGCTTACTTTGGGGTAAGGGAAGCGCGACAGTTTATTCAATTGTTTAAACGTAGATTCACTTAGGAAAATAGATTCACTTGGGAATATAGACTCACTCAGGAAATTCTTGTTGCGTGCTTGTTTCAGTTTGTTTGGCTTTGGACCAGTACAATTCCAATTCCATCTTTGATAGTTCAGTGAAAGTCTTATTGTCCTGACGAGAGAACTCCTGCATTTTTTTGAATCGTTGGGTAAACCGGTGGTTTGTTTTTCGGAGCGCAGATTCTCCGTCCATCTCAAGATGGCGGGCGAGTTGGGCAAGGCTAAAGAGCAGGTCTCCTATCTCATGTTCAATCTCGTCTGATTTTTTGGATGCCAGTGCGGACCTTAATTCCTCGAGCTCCTCTTCAATCTTAGCCATTACTTCCTTAGGTTCTTGCCAGTCAAAATGATATTCGGCGGTCTTTTCTCCAATTTTGTGAGCTGTGATGAGGGAGGGCATTTTTTCAGGATTACGAAGTTCGATAAAATCCTCTCGAAGCCCTTTCTCCTCGGCCTTTATCTTTGCCCAGTTGCTTAGGACCTCCTTGCTTCCTTGGACTTTGAGGTCGCCAAAGACGTGCGGGTGCCTGCGGACCATTTTTTTGCAAACATTTGAAATAACATCCTCGATACTATAACGCTTTTCTTGGCGGGCAATCTCACTGTGGAGAACAACTTGAAGCATCAGATCACCGAGCTCCTCGATCACATGTTCGTCTAGGCCACTGTCAATGGCCTCCGCCAGCTCATGGGCTTCTTCTATCGCAAAGCGAGAGAGACTTTGGTGTGTCTGCTCTTGGTCCCAGGGGCAACCATGAGGTCCCCGCAAAGAGGCGACAATATTTATTAATGAATTGAAATCATTTAGATTTTTTGGGATTTCAGACGCCACTTAAACACCTTTACACACCTTGACTTTAAATGTGAGAGACAATTGTCTATCTTTAAGTCCGGATTCATGCCACTGAGTCGAGGAACTTGCATCTTTTTTCGTGGGCATACCGAAAAATAGATAGAGCAGTTTACTAAGGAAATCATGATCTTTGGGTAAAGATAAGCGTAAAAATGAAATTCATTCTCGAACCAAGTATATTGACCACTCTCGTCGATTTTTGGAGTGGGTTGATAAATTGGGCTTTGAGCAGACTCTGGTTGGAAAGATCATCCACAGGGTGGATTCTCAGTTTAAGTTTCGGCGCTTGGCCTTGTTGCTCTCTTTCTCAATTTTTCTTTCATCCCTGCTTTTTTGGGACATTGATTTTCCCTACTTCCTGCAGGTAGGCGATGTAGCGACTTCAGATATCAAATCGCCCATCGGGTTTCAAATTGTGGATGAAATAGCCACCGAAGTAAAGAGAAAAGAGGCAGAACAAGGCGTGCTGCCAGTATTTGACTACGATCCAGACGTTTATGAAAATCTGTCGCGAAATATTTATAAATCGTGGCGGCATATGCGTTTGCTTGTGAAAAGTGTCGAATGGCCGGTCAGCGAGTCCAAACGTGAGGATGTAGAAAGTAAATTCTTTCAAAATAAGAAGGTTTTTGAACAGGAGCTGGGTTATGGAGTGTCAGATATTCTCTTTCAGTGGCTCATTGAAAGGCGATTCAGTGCACGCCTTGAAAATATTCTTATAGAGGCAATCAGTAAATGGTCGAATTTCCGCATAATAGATGAGTCCAATAATCTGCTTTCAGCGCCGGATTCAGCTCTGACCGTGAGAGTGGTTGATCGTGAAGGAGGCGGCGAAGAATATACCTCTGTCAGAGGAGAACTCAAGGATTTAAGAACTCGAAAAAATTTTAATCTTGAGGGAATTCCAGGAGCGGACCAACTGTCTCCGAAAGATGCAAAGCATTTGCTCAGCTTATCGTTTTCCCTTCTGGTTCCAAATTTGACATTTAATCGACAGGAAACAACAGCACGAAAGCTCAAGGCCCGGAATTCTGTTTTGCCTGTTCAACTCAGCGTTGCAAAAAACCAGACGGTCATTGCTGAGGGAGCTGTTGTTCAACAGATTCACGTCACTTTGTTGGGAGAGATCCGAAACTTAAAGTCTGATCGGCGCAGTGATTTTATTTCTCTGGTGACAGCCCTTTTGTTCTTGACCTTGATTCTCGTCTTTTTTTCGTACTCTCGCCGATTCACTCAAAAGAGAATCAAAGTAGAAAATAGAGATTTCGCCGTCATGGCCTTAGTGACAGTGGTGGTAGTTTTCCTTGCCAAAGTGTTTCTATTCATGACGGATGCAGCATTTGTTGTAAAGTATGGCAAATTGATTCCTCCGAGTGTTTTTCTTTACGCGGCCCCCTTTGCAGCGGGACCAATGCTCGTGGGGTTGGTGATCAGTTCGGGTGAGGTGGTGTGGCTTTTTACAGCCTTTATCGCCACGGCTGGGGCCATTATGGTGGATTTTAATTTTAGTTTCTTAATGGTTTCGCTGATTGGGGGAGTGGCGGCTGCCCGCGGTGTTTACGCTTGCAAAAAGAGAAACGACATCTATTTGGCGGGAATTCGGACAGGTTTGATTCAGGCTCTGATTATCGCGTTTTTCACGCTCATCCAGGGAATCGGGAGCGAGGCTCTTTTGAATGATCTTCTTTGGAATGTGCCGGCTGGTTTGTTGGGTGGGTTACTCTCTTCAATGGTGGCGATGATGATCGTTCCTCTCCTCGAAACGGGATTTAATTACACGACGGATGTAAAACTATTGGAGTTGAGTAATCTCAATCATCCGTTGATGCAGGAAATGATCGTCAAAGCACCAGGGACCTATCACCACTCACTTGTTGTGGGAAGCATGGTGGAAGCTGCCGCGAAGGAGATTGGTGCCAATGCTCTTTTGGGCAAAGTAATGTCTTATTATCACGATATCGGGAAGATGCCGCATGCCCAATACTTTATTGAAAATCAGAGGCAGGGAAATAATCCTCACGATCACATTTCTCCCTATCTCTCTAAGACCATTCTCATTGCCCATGTTAAAGATGGGGTTGAAATGGGACTCAAGCACAAACTTGGTAAGCCAATCATTGACGGGGTTCTTCAGCACCATGGCACAACATTGATTTCCTATTTTCACAATAAGGCTTTAGATGAAGCCGATAGAAATGTGGATCAGGTCATTGAAGATGATTTTCGTTATCCTGGTCCCAAACCGCAGTTTCGTGAAGCTGCTCTGGTGATGTTAGCTGACAGCATAGAAGCGGCAGCGCGATCATTAGATGAGCCAACGGCGACACGACTTCAGAATTTGGTCAAAAATATTATTCAGGGAAAGTTTCTCGACGGTCAGTTGAACGAATGCAATCTGACTTTGGCAGATTTATCCGTCATCGAGAAATCCTTTAAACGGATTTTGCTTGGTATCTATCATCAGCGCATTGATTATCCTCAAACGAACCCGTACCAATATGGTTCTGGGAAGTCTTCGTCTCAACAGCAAGCCTCTGTTGTCAAGTCCGAGAAGAAGGGTGCTCACACGGCATGAACTGCCTCATAATTAATCGCACTCCGGGCCGAGTACCGAGAGCCTTTACAGATTTGTGTGTGAGTTATTTCCTGAGGACTCTCGCCAAAAGAAAAATAAAGGGCACAGGAAAGGTATCTCAGGTAGTGATTGTGTTTCTCTCTGTCTCGGAAGCCCGGCAATTGAATCGTAAGTATCGAAAGAAAGACTACGCGACGGACGTTCTTAGCTTCGCTGGTACTGATGACGACAGTTTGGGGGAGCTGGTAATTTCTCTTGATGTCGTTCGTCGTCAGGCAAGGGAGCATCATTTAGGAATCAAGGAGGAGTTGTCCTATCTTATTTTGCATGGTCTTTTGCATCTGTTAGGTTTTGAGCATGAGAAATCTGAACGCGATGCCCAGCGCATGTTTAAAATTCAGGATGAAATTTGGGAAAAATTTTGTCAGAGGCATCGATGAATCAGGCAGTGGTTGCCTGATAGTCTTTGATTTGCTAGTCTCTGGTGTTTGTGGGACCAGAAGGAGCAATCATGTCGATAGCAACAGACTTAGCAGAAGTAAGATCCCAATTGAATGAGTATAAGGTCAGAACCCTTGATCTGAGGGGGTATCTTTGACATCGCGGGAAAAAGGAAGAGAGCAGAGGAATTAGAACAGCAAGCTCAAAATCCGGCCATCTGGAACAATCACAAAGAAATGCAGAAAATTAATTCCGAGAAGGTGTTTCTAGAAAAATCTGTGTCTGATTGGCATACTCTCAACCAAAGAATTGAAGACGCCGGCGTTCTTCTGGAAATGGCTGTCGAGGAAGAAGATGAAAAATCTTTCGAGGAAATCGAGCAAGAGCTCGCAAGTCTTGGCTCTGTGATTCGAGGTTTTGAGTTAAAGGTACTCATGAGCGGGGAGACGGACCTGAACAGTGCTTATTTGAGCATCAATGCAGGAGCCGGAGGAACAGAGGCCTGCGATTGGGCTCAGATGCTCTATCGAATGTATATTCGGTATGCGGAACAAAAGGGCTATCGATTAGAAACCTTGGCTCTTACCGATGGTGAGGGTGCCGGAATTAAATCTGCCACGCTTCTGGTTGAGGGGCCCTATGCCTTCGGGAATTTGAAATCAGAGTCAGGAGTTCATCGCTTGGTAAGAATTAGCCCCTTCGATTCTAACGCAAGACGCCACACTAGCTTTGCCTCCGTTTACGCCTGGCCTGAGGTTGAAGATGACATTGAGATAGTCATCAAAGATGAGGATCTTCGCATTGATACCTATCGTTCTGGCGGGGCCGGTGGTCAGCACGTGAATAGAACTGATTCTGCCGTGAGGATCACGCACTTGCCAACTGGAGTGGTCGTCCAGTGTCAGAATGAACGGAGTCCAAAAAGGAAAAGGAAATGATTGAGGGTGCGAAGGCTGAGAACGAATGGGGCAGTCAGATTCGTTCCTATGTTTTACATCCCTATAAGATGGTGAAGGATCATCGGACGGATGCAGAATCGGGGAATCCCGATCGTGTGCTGGATGGTCATCTGGATGAATTTATTGAGGCATTTCTCAAGTCTCAAGCCACAGTTTCAACTTCAACCGGTGGTGGTTAGTGTATCAGCTTTGGCTAGTTTGGAAATTTTTTCGGTCTGGTCAAAAGTTTTTAAACCTCACCACTATCTTAAGTATTTTTGGCCTTGTGATTGGGGTGGCCTCAATGGTCGTCGCAATGGCCGTAGTCAGCGGATTTGAGACAACATTAAAAAATTCAGTGATTGATTCTGTGGGGCACGTTCTGGTCATGAAGAGAGGCTCGCCCATTAACGACAGGAAGGAGTTTCTTGATCAGATACACAATACATCATCCCATATAAAGGCCGAAACTCCTTTTGTATATCTTGAGGCAGTCATTGCTCACCAAAAAAAAGTGGCCGGAGTTGTCGTCCAGGGTATTGATCCCGCTACTTACGAGAATGTACTTCGATTGAAAAATAGAATAGTTGGAGGGGAGTTTGCCTTTGGGGTCAACGCCGAAGGTGTTGATGGTGCACTTGTGGGTCGAGGCTTGGCAGAGTCTTTTCATCTTTCTGTTGGTGATGTTTTTCGGGTGGTCATTCCTCTGTCGGGAGAATTTGACAATTCATCAATTCACCCTCGGCTCAAAAAATTTTTTGTGAGAGGCATCTTGGACCTAGGTCGTCACGATTGGAATCAACGATTTGTATTGACCCAACTGTCGGCTGCTCAGGATTTTGCACAGATTGGTGATCAGATTATGGGATACAGACTGAAGCTTGACGATGATGACAAGGCAAAGGAAGTTGCCTTTGCCCTCAGTCAAACTTTGGGTCACTCCTATTGGACTCGCGACTGGGAGGATGTCAATCGCAATTTGTTTGAGGCCGTAAAACTTGAAAAGCTTGTTATATTTTTTGTTTTGTTGATCATGGTTATCGCGGCCTGTTTCAATATTTCCAGCACCCTTTTTGTCAGTGTCATGCGGCGATTTGGAGATATTTCGATTTTGAAGACTTTAGGTGCAACGCAGAAGTTTTTAGTGAAATTATTCACGATTCAAGGTCTCCTCATCGGTGGGATTGGCGCCCTCATGGGGCTTCTTCTCGGAGCCGCTTTGAGTTTTGGTTTTCTCTACGCAGAAAAACGCTGGGGGCTTCTTCCTGGTGAAGTTTATAAATTAGAAAGAGTCGACATTGAATTCAGATTGACGGATCTCTCTGCTATTTTTGGTGTCTCCATGTTGATCTGTTACCTTGCGACATTGGCCCCAGCCAGGCGTGGGGCAAAATTACCTCCTGTGGAAGGACTTCGTTATGATTGATGGCCTACCTATGCTCTCAGCGCGTGGTATTCAAAAATTTTATCCTATGGGATCTGGGCGTTTGGATATTCTCAAGGGAATTGATTTGAATGTGAACAAGGGGGACGCAGTATGCATCGTGGGTGCGAGTGGAGCTGGAAAGAGCACTTTGCTACATATCATGGGAACACTCGACAAGCCTTCCATGGGTACTGTTCTCTATCGAGGTAAGGATCTGTTTCGTCAATCAGACGAAGACTTGGCCAAATTTCGAAATTCAAAGCTTGGATTCGTGTTTCAATTTCACCACTTGATGGGAGAGTTTACTGCCATTGAAAACGTGATGATGCCTGCCCGCATTGGCGGAGGCTCAAAGCGAATGGCACGAGAGCGGGCGGAAGAACTCATGGCCACGTTGGGAATGATGGACAGGAAAGACCACTTTCCTTCCGAATTGAGCGGGGGAGAGCAGCAACGAGTGGCTATAGCGAGAGCTCTTCTGAACGAGCCAGAGATTCTGCTCGCCGATGAGCCAACAGGGAATCTTGACACCAAGAACAGTCACCGCATCCAGGAATTATTTTTTGAACTCAAGCAGAGGTTGGAGCTGACTTTAGTGGTCGTCACGCATGACCAGGAGTTTGCCTCTCAGTTTCCTCGGGTGCATCGGATGAAAGATGGGCTCTGGGTGAAGGACGCCACGGCTCTCTTTACATAACATAAACTGGCCCACTTGATTGTTGTTCCAAACTCCAAGGGCGCCTGGCTGAAGCAATCTCAGGGGTTCAGGATCTTCAAACATACGTCCGGCAGCAGCGCTCACGTTGTGAGCACTGCACCAAGCCGAACTCGATCCTGAACCCCTGAGATTGCTTCAGCCAGCTCCCTGTGTTTTTGGACACAACCGAATCACCGAAGGCTTGCGGGCCAACCAAGGATTCCAACTTCGGAAGGCGATCATGACATATGATACTCAAGGTTTATGGAAGCTTTCGTTGTACACCAGGTTTTAAGGATCTTGATTTTAATGCAGCGGCTTGGCCGAAAGCCTTCGGTGAATCTGTTGTATTCAAGACTCACGGAGCCAGGCGCCCTTGGAGTTTGGAACAACAATTACGTGGGCCAGTTTAATGTGTTACAGGGAGTTTATAGGGGTTTTGCTTGACGGCAATGTGCGTTGCTGAAAAAAAATGGAAACATCCCTTCTCGCAGATTTTGACAAACCCGCCGCTTCGGGCTAGGCTCCGGTCTCAGTCTGACTTTAAGTATTTAAAACCATTAGGAATTTCTCACCTTGACGAGACTCGTAGTTGGCTTATTGATGGCAATGATTGTTCCCTTGCATGCGGTCTTGGGACAGGAGATCGAGGGAGCGCGGGAGCCTGCTGCTCGTCGCTCTTCAAAAAAGGTAACTTCTGTCAGTAAGGCCGCTCCCATTCATCCCACCATTTTAATTGTTCGAAAAATTGCTATCAAAGGGAATAGAAAGATCGAAGAGGATGCCATTCGAGCCCGTCTGAAAACACTTGAAGGTGAACCTTTGAGTTCCGAGAAGATTCGACAGGACGTGAAGGAACTCTTTAAATCCGGCTTTTTTTACGATGTTGTTGTTGACCAGGAAGACAGAGGGGATGGAGCTGTTTTGACCTATACCGTGGTCGAAAAGCCTTCGATTGTTTCGATTGAATACAAGGGTAATTCCGAAGTGGATGACACAGCTTTGTCTGAAGCTTCGGGTTTGAAAGCCTATCAGATACTCGATTACACTAAGATTCGAGAAGCCGTTCAGAAAATGGAAAAACTTTACGAAGAAAAAGGGTATTTTTTAGCCCGCATCAATCACAGCCTAGTGACTGTAAAGGAAAATGAGAGCGTTAATCTGCGATTCGATATCGAAGAAAATGAAATGGTAAAAGTGAAGCGTGTGAGCTTCATTGGGAACAAAAAGCTGAGGAGCGGCAAGTTAAAATCAGTGATGGCCACTCAGGAAGGTGGTTTTTTTAGTTTTTTGGGGGGGTCCGGATCTTTTAAGCAAGACGCCTTTGATCGGGACATGCAGATCTTGAATTTTCTTTACTTTAATGAGGGATTTGTTCAGGTGAAAATAGATCGCCCTCAGGTTTATGTAACCCCAGACAAAAAGGGCATCTACATCACAATTCGGGTTGATGAAGGTGACCAATTTGACATTGGTGGGGTTGATTTCACGGGAGATCTCTTATTTTCCAACGAAGAATTGATGGCCCAAGTGGGCATTAAGGAGGGCAACCAGTTCGTCTATGAGACTCTGCAAAATGACTTACGCGTCTTGCAGGCAAAGTACGGTGATCTGGGTTACGCTTTCGCCAATATTATTCCTCGGACCTCAATTCGAGAAAAAGACAAGAGGGTGGATGTTACCTTTGAAATAGACAAGGGCAATAAAGTTTATATTGGACGAATCAATGTATTGGGGAATACAAAAACGCGGGACAAGGTTGTTCGGCGCGAATTTCAGATAAACGAAGGAGAGCTTTACAATGAGACTCGCAAGCGAGAGTCCATAGCCAACGTCAAGCGTCTCGGCTATTTTGAAGACGTCACTTTCAATAGTAGAACTCCAAAAGGAAACAATGATCGAATGGATATCGACATTGTCGTCAAGGAGAGAAACACAGGAACAATACAAGTTGGAGCAGGGTACAGTACCTACGCGGGCTTTGTATTTAATGGCCAGGTCAGCCAGACAAATTTGCTGGGCAAAGGGCAGAAATTAAGCGTTTCCCTTGATCTCAGTAAGAAACAGTCTCAGTTTAACATCAACTTTACCGAACCCTACTTTAGGGATACCGAGTGGTCGGTGGGATTTGACGCTTATCAGAGTCGACGTATTTTGAGTGAGTATCAAGAAACTAAGAATGGAGGAGCGGTTCGAATTGGGCATCCTCTCGCTCCGTATCTCAAAGGCTTTTTGCGTTATAAAATTGACGACACGGATATTGAACTGAGCAGTGAAGGCGATCCGACCATTTTTCCTGTTGAAACAGTTAACGGTGTCACCAGTTCTGTGACTGTGACACTCGAATATGACAAGCGAGATGATCGATTTGCACCGAAAGACGGTCTCTTTTCAAGCTTAAACCTTGAATATGCGGGGATCGGTGGGGATCTTTCTTACACAAAGGTTTCGGAACCTTCAGGTATTACAAGAGGCTGTTTTGGGACTTGATATGGCGAAACAATTTAACTTATGGTTTCATTCAATCCAATGATCCAGGTAAGAGCGAGCCCTTTAACGAATTATTTTTATTGGGAGGAGCGAACAGTCTTCGTGGATATGATTGGTTTTCGATAGGGAAAAAGGTCAGGAGTCAGAAGGCCTATGATGAAGCGATAGCAGCAGGCGATCAGTATGCGAGCTACACGGCGCTTCGTCCTTATGGCGGAACTCAACAATTCTATTACAACCTTGAATTTCAGTTCCCACTCATTACCGAGGCAAATATCAATGGCGTTGTTTTTTATGATATTGGTAATGCCGATGATACCCTGGCATTGAGTGATTTTCGAAGCGATGCGGGATTTGGATTTCGTTGGTTTTCGCCGATCGGTCCACTTCGATTCGAATGGGGATTCCCATTTGAGAGGAAATTGCAGTTCAGAGAGGATTCGATTAACTTCCAATTTGCTATTGGTGCTCCATTCTAAATTGTGTTTTAATGAGCGGGTTTCATAGACTAATTATTGACCAGGTTAAAGTGAGGTAAAAAAAGTGATATTTTCAAGGTTCGGCAAAAGTGCTATCGGGATGCTATTGTTCGCTCTTTCGGCTTCTGTTTGGGCGGAGACACCCTTAAAGCTTGGTTATGTGGACATGCAAAAAGCAATTCAAACAACCACGGTGGGGAAGAAAGCGAAAGAGACCCTTGAAGCAGAATTCAACAAGAAAAAGAAAGAACTTGAAAAGAAGGAAGCCGATATTAAGGCAATGAATGAAGATTTCGAAAAAAAGAAGTTGGTTCTTTCTGATGAAGTAAAGGAAAAAAAGACCAATGAAATTCGGACACAGATGATGAAATATCAGGAATTGGTTGGTCAAAGTCAGCTTGAGATTCAAAAGAAGGAGCGTGACTTGACTTTGCCGATTGTAAAAAAACTGAGGGAAATTCTTGAAAAGGTGGCGCAGAAGGAAGGGTACACAATGGTCTTGGAGAAGTCTGAGCAGAATGTTCTCTTTGCGGTAAAAGAGGTCGACTTGACGGACCGCTTAATCAAGGACTTCGAGGCGGCAAAATAGTTTTCGAAGTTGAACAATTACATTTTATGAAAAGATGAATTGGGGTTGGGAATGGGATTTCCGTTAGAACCGGGTATGAGGGCTGATCAAATTCAAAAAAATTCTTCCTCACAGGTATCCTTTTTTCTTCGTGGATAAGCTTATTGCTAGAACTGAAGGTCCCTCTCCGAATTCGCGGGAGGGGTGGAAAATTATTGCCCTTAAGAACATGACTATCAATGAGCACTTTTTTACGGGACATTTTCCTCATCGATCAGTGGTGCCAGGCGTTATTCTCATTGAGGCGATGGCTCAGGCGGGGGCGTTGGCGGCATATCGACCAACGGATCCACAAATGGATGTGGCGATTGCCTTTATCAGAAATGCCAAATTTCGCGTTCCCGTTGTTCCCGGAGATGCAATGATCATAAAGGCCGAAATTTTGCGCGAGCGTAAGAATATGATTCTCATGGGTTGCTTTATTGAGGTGGACCATCAAAAGGTTGCTGAGGCCGAAATTATGGCCTATATGACAGACGTGAGTCCCCAGTCCAACTGATTTTCTGGAGTGAGCAAATTGTCTATACATCCTACAGCCATTGTCTCAAAAGAGGCAGATTTAGCGGATGGACGTGTCCATCGGACCCTATTCCGTGATCAAGGGAAAGACCAAAATTGGGAAGGGCTGTGTGATCGAGAGTCATGTTGTCATTGGAAATGAAGCCGGAATTGTTGAAATTGGGAGCGGTAACCACTTTCTTCAAGGTGCTTCGGTCGGAACTCCCCCACAGGACCTCACGTATAAGGGTGAAGTCACCAAGCTTGTAATTGGTGACAATAATACGATTCGTGAGTTTTGCACCCTGAACTTAGGTACTCCGAAAGGGGGAGGTACGACGGTCATTGGTAACGATTGCCTTTTTATGGCCTATGTTCACTTGGCTCACGATTGCAAGATTGGCAATGAGGTTGTTGTCGCCAATTGTGCCCAATTTGCTGGGCATGTCATAGTTGAGGACCACGTGAAAATCAGCGGTGGGTGTTTATTTAGCCAGTTTATCACTTTGGGTACGCACTGTTATATTGCGGGTGATACGGCTGTGAATAAGGATATTCTTCCCTATTCAATTGCCGCAGGCAATTACGCGACAATAAGGGCCACGAATAAAATTGGTTTGGAGCGTTTTGGATATTCTAAGGAGACAATAGAAAGTATTCATCGGGCTATTCGATTTTTGATTAGAGGCGAGGGAACAATTGAAGAGGCCGTTGAGAAAATTGAGCGACTTTGCCAACCCTCTGACGAAATTGGAAGATTATTGGACTTTGTTCGACAGTCCAAAAAGGGAATTGCTCGATGAAGCAGAGCCCCTTGCGGTGTGCCGTCATTGGAGTTGGATATTTGGGCCGATTCCACGCCCAAAAATATAAGGCCCTACCCAATGTCGATTTGGTGGGAGTTTGCGATTCAAGTAAGGAGAGGAGCCAGGAGGTTGGGCGTGAACTGGGAGTCCCATCATTTGCCGACTATAAATCGCTAGTTCGTCAGGTAGATGCGGTGACGGTTGCTTCTACCACGAGCTCTCATTTTGAAATTGCTAAATTTTTTTTAGAAAATAGGGTTCATGTGCAGGTTGAAAAGCCGATGACGATGAACTCCAAAGAGGGTGAGGAGCTTTGTCGGCTGGCCGAGACACATGGCTTGAAGCTCCAAGTTGGACACATTGAGAGGTTTAATCCGGCTTTTATTGCGGTAAGGGAAAGATTAAAAAATCCCTTATTTATGGAATGTCACCGCCTTGCGCCCTTTAAACCTCGCGGATTTGACGTCTCTGTTGTTCTCGATCTTATGATTCATGATCTTGATGTGGTCTTGTCCTTGGTTAATAGCGAGCCCGTTGCGGTCTCAGCGATCGGCACTCCTGTTTTGACAAGGGAGATTGATATTGCAAACGCGAGAGTTGAATTTAAGTGTGGAGCAGTTGCAAATATCACCGCCTCTCGCGTATCACAAAAATCTGAGAGAAAATTTCGAGTTTTTCAAGCCAATCAATACTTATCAATGGATTTTGGAGGGGGAGAAGTGGCTCTTCTGACCAAAACGGGAGATTGGAGTGGTGAAAACGTCCCTCTGGAGCAGCAGAGTTGGAATCTGGAAAAAGGTGACGCCCTCATGGCGGAGACGATAGCTTTTGTCGATTGTATTCAGAAGCAAACCGCACCTATCGTGAGTGGGCATGATGGGCTTGTTGCTTTGAGACTGGCCGAACAGATTGATCGAGAAATACGCCAGCGTCGGGAGCGGGTTGTGGCCCAATGAGTTTTCAGGTGCTGGTAGTTGCAGCGGAGGCCTCAAGTGCGCTCTATGCTCAGCGATTGCTTGAATATTGGAAAAGACAAAATAGAGATTTGAGAGCTTTTGGTGTTGGAACCAGAGCAATGGAAGATCTTGGATTTGAGCGCCTTGGCAAATCTGAGGAAATGGCCGTTGTGGGAATTCAAGAGGTGATTTCTCATTGGGGTATTATCAAGGGGGCCTTTAACAGCCTTTTGGCAGAGGCGAAGAAGCGACGTCCTGATGTCGCTTTATTGCTGGATTATCCCGATTTTAATCTTAGGCTAGCAGCAAAACTCAAGAAATTGGGAATACCTGTCGTTTATTATATTTCCCCGCAAGTTTGGGCTTGGAGACAGGGAAGGGTCAAGACCATCAAAAAGTGCGTAGACAAAATGCTTGTCCTCTTTCCTTTTGAGAAGGAGTTTTATGATAATCATAAAGTTCCATGCCAATTTGTTGGTCACCCCCTTTTAGATGAGTTGGATGAGGTAGGTTCTAATGAGGAAGAGAGTGACCGTGTCCGAAATCGCTTTGGAATCAAATCTGATGACGTGCTTTTGGGGCTTATGCCGGGAAGTCGCGAATCAGAGATTAAGCATCATCTTCATATCCAGCTCGAAACGGCCGAATGGCTTCTTAAAAAATTTCCACGATTGAAAGTGGCGCTCTTGGTTGCACCCACTTTGGATAAGGAAAAACTACAGCTTGCTATGGGTGATATTAAAATACCGTTGAGGATTATTCAGATGTCTCCGATCGACATGGTGAAAATGACAGACGTTGTTCTCGCTGCTAGTGGGACCGCCACGCTTCTGGTGGGTCTTCTCGAGAAGCCCATGATTATCATGTATCGCATGAATTCTCTCACAGCATATTTGGCAAAAAAATTTGTGAAACACATCCCGTACTTTGGAATGATCAATTTGATTTTGGGCAAAGAAAACTTGTCCTGAGTTTTTTCAGGATCGTGCTAACCCGACAGTTCTGGGAGAATCTCTGAGTTTGCTTGTCGAATCGCCAGAGGCGCGGCAGCAGATGTCTCTTGAAATGCATGAAGCAAAAAATCGCCTTGGAAGAAAGGGAGCAACAGTCAGAGTCGCAGAAGAATTGGAAATGTTTTTATCTCCCAAAAATGGGATTCAGAAAGATGAAAGGTCCTCTGAACATGGACTCTGATCCTTTTGGCTTTCTCTATCAGGGAGTCATGAGTTTGCGGAATTGGTTCTACGATTCGGGTATCTGTCTGAGTCACAAACTGAGCGTACCTGTTGTCAGCGTCGGTAATCTCACGGCCGGTGGAACAGGAAAAACTCCCATTGTTGCGGACCTTGTGGCCTGGTCCCAGCAATTGAAAATCCCAGTCGGCGTTATCAGTCGAGGATACAAGGGATCTTACAAGGGCGTTCAGAGAGTCTCATCTGATGTTCATGCAATACCGATCTGGGGTGATGAACCGACAATGTTGGCGAGAAGATTTCCTGATATTCCTGTGTTTGTTCATCCTGATCGCGTTTTGGCAGGCGAGATGCTCCTAGAGCAAACACCCGTGAGATGGTTCCTTGCCGATGATGCTTTTCAACACCGGCGGCTCCATAGACAAATGGACATTGTGGTTTGTGATCTTTCAGCCCCACTTTGGCATTTAAATTCCTTGCCGAAAGGGAGAGCGCGGGAGAGGCTGAGTTCTTTGGAAAGAGCTCACTTTGTTGTTCTCAATAAGAGAAATCTAGGCAGCGAAGAAAACTGCGCGGCTTGGCGACAGGCAGTAGAGAAATGGGTTTCGTTGGATCGGATTATAGAGGTGAGCTATAGTTTGTTGGAAACGCGCTCAGTTGCGGACGGCATTGCCTTGAAAAAAGCTGAGGCCGTTTGGCTTGTTTCTGGTATAGGAAATCCTTCATCCTTCGAATCCTTAGCTAAGCAGGCGGGTTATTCGATAAGGGGACATTCGATCTTTGTAGATCATCATGATTATTCTCAAGCTGACGTGCAAAATATTCTGAGTGACCTAAAAAAGGCCCAAGTAAATAAGGTATTAACAACGAGTAAAGATTTGACCAAACTCATTGGGCACAGTGACCTCACGGGGCTTCTCTTTGAAGCAAGGCTAGGGCTGTTATGGGGAGACGGGCGTGACAAATTGGATGCAGAAATCTTGTGCTTGGTTAGTTAAAGGAATGTGTTTATGCGTCATTTCGTTGCCAAGGCGCATCCAACTTGCCTTGGGAGACCTCATTGGTATTTTGTGGTTTGATATTTTACGTATCCGACGCCAGCTTGTTCTTGAAAATCTTCAAAGAGCATTTCCAAATCTTACATATAAAGAACATTTGAAAATTGGCCGCCGTTCATTGTGTAACATGGGTCGGACAGCTGTGGAATTTTGTTATTTTCCTTTCTTGAAGACTCAGAATTTGTCTCGCTATTTCACTATTTATGGTTATGACAAGTTGTTGGAAGCGCAAAAGAGAGAGCGTGGGGTCTGCTTGTTGACCTGTCATTTGGGAGCTGGCGATTTTGGAACTGCTGCACTTTCTCTCAAGGGCTTGCCAGTTCATTTGATCTCCAAGGAATTTAAAATTGAGTGGATCAATCGGCTATGGTTTGGGCTAAGGGAAAAAATGGGCACTCGTTTCATCAAAGCCCGTCATAGCAGTTTTGATATTTTGCGGGCCCTGAAGGCCAATCATTTTGTTATTTTTGTTCAAGATCAATTTATGGGTCCTCCTATTGGGGCAAAAACGAAATTTTTTGGTATTGAAACGGGAAGTGCTCTCGGGTTATCCGTAATTGCACGAAAAACTCATTCTCCAATCCTGCCCATTTATATTTACAGGCAGGACGACGGTCGAGGAATTATCATGATTGAGGACGAATTAATCTGGGAAGAGCAGGAAAACAAAGAGTCCACTCTTGTACACATGACTCAGAAGTTTAATGATAAGATAGAGGAAATTGTGAGGCTGCATCCGGACCAATGGATGTGGGTTCATCGCCGATGGAAGAAGTTCACCCACTAGTAATCGGAGGGCCCTGATTTGGGTAAATCTAAAAGAATCGTCCACAGGGGACTCCTTTTTTATTTACTTTGCCTTCTCTTCTCGTGTGCGTCGGGCGTACTTCAATATAAACAGGTAGAAAAGCTAGAGATCAATGAAGAATACGATAAAATGATTCGAGTTAAGGAAATTCCTCAAACTAAGCCCGTGAGTGACTTAGCCCCGGTATCACAGGGGTCGGTTCAGTCTGCAGAAGCAAGTTTGGCAAAAGGGTCCAAGGGACCTCTTGTTGATCCCTTCGTACAGGGAGAGAAAATTGTTCTTTCAGTGAGCTATTTCAGAATGAGAGCTGGCGAGCTTTCCCTGGAGTCCCGCCCATTGGTTGAGGTCAATGGCAGAAAAGCTTATCACTTTTTAATGCGGATTAAGAGCCATAGTTTATTTGATCGTATCTACGCAGTCGATGATTGGGCCGAAACATTTTTAGACTACGAGGAATTGACTCCTTACAATCTTGCTGTTCATTTAAAAGAGTCAAAGCAGATTAAGGAAAGTAGATCTGTTTATGATTTTGCCAAACTCGAAGCAGATTTCTGGGAGAAGCGAGTTACCAGCGATCAGGGAGAAGAGAACAAGAAAATTTCATGGAAAATAGAGCCCTATTCTCAAAATGTCTTGAGTGCAATCTTTTACCTGAGGACTTTCAGCTTGAAGCAGGGAAAGATCATAACTTTCAAGATTGCCGATTCTGGAAAGAATATCTTATTCCGTGCAGAAGTTGTGAGGGAAGAATCCATTGAATTTAAGGAAAAAGATATCCAAACCTCAGTCCTGAAAATTGAATTTGAACAAGATGGTGTGTTTCAAAAGACTGGGGATGTTTTTATTTGGCTCACGAAGGACGATCGAAAATTTCCCGTTCGAATAGAGAGTAAGATTAAAATTGGTACTTTGGTGGGGTCTCTTCAAAGTCTTCAACCTAGCCTTTAGAGCTGCAGAGTTGATATTTTCTCAACCATAGGCTTGTTTTCGCTTCTTGTGTCGTGAATTAAACGGGTGATCAAGCTTATAATGATCCAGTGGTACAGTCAGATTGTGGGCGATTCACAGGGTATAAGCCTTGCCAATATCCTGGTCCCTGTGATTCTCATTGCGCGGATTATCGACAAGTCAACGAGCGAATCCTTATCGTTCATTTGGAGGCTCTCGGAGCTGTTTTGAGGGCGACATCGATTCTTTTGGCGATGAAGCGCAAATATCCATTGAGCCACATCACATGGGTCACCCAGTCTCCTGCAGATAAACTTTTGGAAAACAATCCATACATTGATCGAATTCTCACGACCCATCCCAACGACCTGCTGGAACTCTCATCGAGGGAATTCGATTTTTGTTTCGTCGTTGATAAATCACTGAAGGCCATAGGGGTAACTAAACAAACTCATTTCGAAAAGGCTTTTGGTTTTGTTGCGGATTCCAAAACGGGGGCTATTTTACCAGCGACACCGGCCGCCGATGAGCTTTGGCGCATAGGATTGGATAACCATTTGAAATTCTTCAAAAATAAAAAGCCTGAGACTCAGCTGCTTATCGAGAGTTTGGAGCTCGGCCCATTCGTCAGGGATCCTTACGTCATTGAGCTAAGTGAGTCTGAAAAAGCACTCTCTCAAAATCGTCGGAAAGAGTGGGGTGGAGAAGGATACACTTTGATTGGAATTAACACGGGATGCAGTCAGGCAATTCCTTATAAGAAAATGACAATAGAAAAGCATCGTGAATTGATTCGTGATCTTTCTTTCTTAGATGGAATTCGCATAGTCCTTCTTGGAGGCATTGAGGATGCCGCGCGAAATCTGGAAATTGGAAAGGGGCTTCCCGTGATTCAGTCTCCTACACAGGAGGGGTTACGTCATGGACTGGTCAACGTAGCGGCTTGTGATATAGTCGTCACCGGAGATAGTTTGGGCATGCACATGGGAATTGGATTGAGAAAGTGGGTCGTCGCGTGGTTCGGTCCCACCTGTTCTCACGAAATTGATTTCTATGACAGAGGAGTCGCAGTATTGGCTGATGTTCCCTGCGGACCATGCTGGCGTCGAAGTTGTCATAATCAGAATATGTGCTACGATCAGGTCGACTTGCGGCAAATTATTGCCGGAGTCCAAGAGGGAAAGATTTGGCACAACTCGTCTATCAGACAGCATTTATTGGAGACCTCCTTCTCTCCATCCCTTTGATTCTGCATTTGCGCAAAAGAAATCCAGAGGTGCCAATCCATTTGGTATGTCGAAAGGGATTTGGATCGTTTTTCATTGAATTGAGTCTTGTTGATCGGGTCTTCGAAGTTGATAAGAGCGAAGGGAATGTTTCCTACCGTCGCCTATTGAAAGGTCTTTTGTCCGAACGATATGACCGCGTTTGGTGTGTTCATGAATCTGTTCGGAGTGCGCTCGTCGTGAGACGAATCAATGCCCAAAAGCGCGTTGGTTTTTCACATTGGTGGAATTCTGGATTTTTTGATCTTCGAGTGAAGCGTCCTCTGCAGCTTCCTGAAGTATTGAGACAGCTAACTTTGCTTGCGGGCGATGATCAAGATTTAGCTTTCCAAATAGCGGATTTAAAACAATTTGAAAATCCAACCACTCTGAGTTCCTGGGATTCTACTCAAACTCCTGCCATTCCCGTATGGGCATCAATGGATCTCATGGACGAAGGAGTTCTTAGTCTAGCGGTAAGGGATAAAGTTGCTGCGGAGGCGCGATCCCAGCGAAGCCAATTGGGTTTAGACAGTCAAAAATATGTGGTGATGGCACCAGGTAGCGTTTGGCCCACGAAGCGATGGACCCTTGCGGGGTATTCAGATTTGATAAAAGAGCTGACAAAGCAAAATTTTGGGATCGTTTTGACGGGATCAAAGCAAGAAAGAGATCTTTGCGAGCAAATATCCCTTGCCGTTCCTTCAGCAAAAAACTGGGCCGGACGAACGAGCCTATTTAGCACATTTGCTCTTATGACACAGTCGGCTTTTTTTGTTGGAAACGACAGTGGGGCATCTCATTTGGCGGTTTGCGCCTCGATTCCCGTCATTACGCAGTTTGGCCCGACGACCTTGAAGTTGGGCTACAGACCTTGGAGTGATCGTGCACAGGTTGTTCAAGAAGATCTCAAGTGCCGACCCTGTGGAAAGCATGGGGCTCGGGTCTGTCCTTTAGGCACTCACGAATGCATGGAGCGGATCAAGTCTCAGCACGTGCTGGCAGCGATAGAAAAAATGGGTCTCATCAAGAAATCTTGAGGCCCAGAGGCTGAGTCCGATAAGATTGGGGTGGGAGATCGCCTTCCCACCCCATGGGTCAACTGCTATATTCAAATATTTTTCACGTCTGGTTCCGCTTCATTTATTGAAGAAGTCTCAAAGCCGCGGTTGGAGTTTGATTGGCTTGTGCCAGAACTCCAATTGAAGCGTTCAATAGCACACTGTTTCTGGTCAATTCCGCGGATGATGTTGCCATGTCAGTATCACGAATCCGACTGTTGGCAGCTGAGAAATTCTCGATAGCGACACCAAGATTATCACTTGTGGAGACCAAACGGTTTTGTATGGCGCCAAGATTGGCTCTCATTCCGTTTACGTTTCTTTGGGCTGCCTCAAGAACACTGAGTGCTTCGCGGGCATCGACTTTATCCGAAAAGTCGAAGTTGTCGATACCGAGAGATTCAAGGGTTGCGTTCTGTTTGGAGGCGTCAAAGGCAATTCGATCTTGAAAGTCATTGTTATTCACATCAATTTGAAATGCATATTCAGATCCTGATCCATCAAGCAATTTCGCGTCTCCAAATCGATTTGATTCGGCGATACGTTGGATCTCAGATTTGAGCTGTTGAACTTCCATATTGACAAATTTTCTCTCTTGATCGCCGACGGTGTCGGAGGCGGCCTGAACTCCCAGCTCTCTCAGGCGAGTCAATATGTTGCTCACTTCTCCAAGGCCACCCTCTGCGACCTGAATCATCGAAATTCCATCGTTTGCGTTGCGCTGAGCTTGACTGTATCCACGAATGGTTGACTTTAAAGTCTCAGATATAGATAGGCCAGCTGCATCGTCTGCTGCTTTGGTGATTCGGCTACCACTACTCAATTGAGCGTAGCTAGTTTGCATGCTTCGTTGGCTAGAAGCCATTGATCTTTGCGCGTTGATTGCGGCGATATTGGTGGCGACCCTGATACCCATGGTATTCTCCTTGCGGTTTTGCGTGATAAGTGCCCTTCACAGTGACCATCACTGTGCAGAAGCACTCATCAAAATTTTTGTTTGTGTGACCCTCTGCCACTCAGATTCGAACTCGAAAAAGTCCACCAGAGCTCAGAGAGTCCAGTGATCTAGTCGGGGTCTTGTCTTCGTGACAGCTACTCTTTCGGCCGGTCGAGCACAAGCTTAAGTCGGGACGAGGAAATCAGGAGCTTTGTCCAGTCAGTTCTGTATTTTCGTCGAGGTTTTCAGGACCTTCGCAGGTAAAAGTTCAGGACTAAGGATGAGCCGCAGTCTTCGGTCGGTCAGACGAAAGACGAATTGGCTAAGGGCGAGCCAATCCGATGTCGGGTCTATGGATCTAGTCTCGTCCAAGTTCTCTGACATTGATTCCATATTTTTTGATCTTACGTAGGAGAGTATTTTTAGGAATGTTGGCCTGCGCGACTGTTTTGTTGATTCTTCCGCTATTCGCTGAGAGTGCCGCAATAATAAACTCCCTTTCAGATTTTTCCTTGAAGCGATCGAAATCCAAAGGACCGGAATAGTAGCTAGGTAAATTAAGCTGCGCACCGGTTCCTGCCGACTCCGTCAAATTGCGAGTTGATTCTGGGAGGCTAGGTAGACTGATTGAAGGCCCATTTTCAATTATAAAAGCCCTCTCAATAACGTTCTCAAGTTCTCGAATATTGCCTGGCCATTTATAAGCTTTGAGAGCAGCCAGAGCATCAGGCTCTATCGATTTGATATTGCGATGCAATGTTCGATTAAAGCGACGGATAAAAAAATCAACCAGTCCCTCAAGATCGTCAATACGATCTCTCAGTGGCGGAAGAAATAGGGGCATGACGTTGAGGCGATAAAAAGATCTTCCCTAAAGCGACCTTCTTCAATCATTTTTTCTAAGTTTCGATTGGTTGCAGCAATAAATCTTGCGTTGGTTCTAATCTCTCTCGTGCCGCCTACGGGAACGAATTTTCTATCTTGTAAAACGCGAAGAAGCTTCACTTGCATGTCGGGCTTTAATTCTCCGATTTCATCCAAAAAAATTGTACCCTTATTTGCAAACTGAAATTTGCCGATGGTTCTTTCAATCGCTCCCGTAAAGGCTCCCTTTTCGTGACCAAAAAGTTCACTCTCCATCAAATTTTCGGGAATAGCTCCACAGTTGATGGTCACAAATTCACCGTGCTTGCGAGGTGAATTGTAATGAATAGCTCTCGCGACAAGCTCTTTTCCAGTGCCGTTTTCTCCACGAATAAGAACTGTTGTATCTACCTTACTCAGACGACTTGTGAGATCAAAAATTTCTCTCATCTTATCGGAGGGGCCAACAAATTCGCTATCAACATCATCGTCAAAGATGGGATTAGAAAGTGCAATACTTGAAACCATTTCACGTGCCTCAATGGCCTTCTTTACCAACTCCTTTAGTTTTTCTGGTTGAACTGGTTTTTCAAGATAATCATAAGCTCCACTTTTAATAGCTTCGACGGCATCTTGAAGATTGCTATGAGCTGTCATTATGACAACAAAGGTGCGCGGGTCTTGCCTTTTGATCTCGGCCAATGCGGTGAGACCATCCATTGCAGGCATTCTCACGTCCATTAATACGAGGTCATAATCTTGAGCTCTCGTCTTATCAAGGGCCTCAAGACCATTGCTCGCCTCAGAAGTGCTGACTTTGAGTTCACTGAAACAGTCTTGAAGAATACCAGCAACGGTTTTGCGAAGCTCAGCTTCATCATCCACGATCAATGCCCTTATGTTATCTGTCACTTTTCTCTCCTTCAATTAATGACGAGTTTCTAAACCCAACATTTCACTTTCATCTAAATTTTCGACCGGGAGCGAAAACTCAATCGAGGTTCCTTTGCCCAGTTCACTCTCTAAGCGAATTGAACCACCATGGAGTTCAATAAAATACTTCACCAAATACAATCCAAGTCCAGTTCCCTTTGTGAGCATTTCCTGGTGCTGACCCCTGACGAACTTGCCGAAAACCTTACTTTGCTCGGAGGGCGCTATCCCCACGCCAGTATCGGTGACGATGATTTGCACGACGTTATTCTCTTCCCGAGAAAAGATCAACACAGTCCCACCGCTGGGGGTGTACTTAATGGCGTTCTCGACCAAGTTGATTATCACTTCACGAATCAAAATACTATCGATTTCAATCAAAAACATTGGTTCCAATTTAGTATCAAGCCGAATAGATTTTTCAATAGCAAGTGGTTTCAATTGTTCAATAACTTGAAGAATGATTTCGTTTATATCTGATCCCTCTTTGCGCAACTTAAAATCTGTGGATTCAACCCTAGAGATTTGAAGAATTTTTTCGATGTATTTGTGCAGTTCTGCACTCTCCAGTCGCAGAGAGACAAGGTCTTTTCGAAGAGTGCTGTCGAGATGAGTTGCTATGAGCCTGTCACAGATGGCTTGAATTTTAGCTATAGGTGTTTTCAAGTCGTGACTAAAAAGACTGATAAAATTGTGTTTCATTTGGTCAACTTGAGTGAAATAGATTTTTTCCTGTTCAAGTCTCCAATTTAAATTGTCCTTAACGGCCAAGTGATAGCTCAGAAATGAAATGTAGGTTGCACCTAACTGTACAAGAACTGCTTGGATAGGGACCCAAATGTAAAAGGTATCGAAAATCCAAAGGGAGAAGGCTGTTGTCGTTGTGCCGAGCCAAACCGTAAACACAAAGGCCACCGACTGTGGGTATGCAAATTGTATCCAGATTGCTACGAGCAATATGAGCAGCAGATACATAAAGAGTGAAGACCTGGCCGGTTTTTGGATCCAGCGATGGTTGAATATGTTGTCAACAAGTTCGGCCATAATTTCGGAACGATTGAGTTCGCCGACGGGGGTTCTATAGAGGTGACCTTCTGTGTCGCTTCCCCCTATGATGACTATTTTATCGCGAAAGAATTCCGGAGCGACCCGACCATTGATGATATCTCCAAAACTAACTCTGGGATAGGAACCAGGTTTCCCCTGAAAGTTAATAAGGTAATTTTCTCCTGCAACAAACTGGATTGATCTTGAATGCCTTAAGGCAAGTCTTGAAGCTAGACGTTGAGTCAAATGAGGTATTTGGACTAGCGCTGAAGAAAAGTGTCTGATGACCCCATCTTCGTCAGCGCGAAGTCGATTGAGTCCTGTGCCTTGTGAAAAGTTTTGCGAAAATGGGGGGTAGAGGTTTCGTCCCTCGCTGTCTTGACTTGCTGACCAGATGACCCTGTCATCTGAAAACACAGATTTCTCGGCGGGGTTGTGGTTCGTTTCGGTGAGATTCTCACCGAAATAAAAACTCACTCCAACAGCAAGAGGATCAGAAGCAAGAACCTTCGATAGAAGTCTGTGCCAGGATCTTTCGTTCCAAAAAAAACTGTCGGTCAGAGAAGTGATTTCTTTTAATGGACGAATGAGATTGCGACTTCGTCCGTGAAAGTCTATCCATTCATTTTGATCTATTTCCAGAAGAACGATTTTAGGATGAATCTCTTGGATCCCGCGAATATGAAATCTGAGGTCATAGTTGGAGTTTTCGTCGAGCAATACAAAAGCCGTTCCTATTGCAAGGGATAGGATGATTCGGGTCCAAATAGCATTGCGTCTCCAGATGTAGCGACCCCAGAGCAAAACGCGCGCTCTGTAATTTCGAATCCAGCTTTGCGGCATATTAACGCTACGTATCAATAGTTTCGAAAGAAATCAATTGGTTAGATGAAGAAAGTTGATATTTTTCCGGCCATGGAAACAATCAGGGGTCTTCGTAATATCCAGCCTCCGCTCAGAGGAGTTACGCTTACCATCGGAAATTTCGATGGCGTGCACTTGGGTCACAGGGCCCTGATTGCGAAGTGCATAAACGCATCGCGCCATAACTCTTCGGCCTCTGCTGTTCTCACTTTTGACCCCCATCCTCTGGAAATTCTTCAGCCCCAGGGGAATTTTCTCAGGATCTTTCCCATAAATGATCTTAAGGAACAACTGGCATTGCTGGGAGTTACCCACCTGGTTGTAGAGCCTTTTTCCGAGGAATTGGCTCAGATGGAACCCGAAGTGTTTTGGGAAAATCGGGTTCAAGCTTTTTTAGAACCCAGAGAAGTTGTTGTTGGCTACGACTTTGGCTTTGGCTCGGGGAGGGCGGGTAATCTCGACTTTCTGAGATCCCTTTCTTCCAGGTACGGATTTGATTTGAGCGTAATGCCGCCATTTAGGCACAAGGGTGATATCGTCTCAAGTACCCTCATAAGAGGGTTAATTGGTCTTGGGAAAGTCAGAGAGGTGAGGGAGTTTTTGGGTCGATGTTTTGAGATATCCGGAACCGTGGTCAAGGGGCGCCAATTGGGGAGGCAGCTTGGTTTCCCAACAGCAAATTTGGGAAGCCCGCGAACGCTGCTGCCACCTTATGGCGTCTACCTCACAAAATTCAGCCTTTCTGATGGCCAGGCGTGGCCTTCAATTACGAATGTGGGGGAAGCTCCGACGGTTGGGGGTAAAGAATCTGGACCTCGCATTGAAACCCACATATTGGAAAATTTAAGTGAGGAGCTTTATAATCAAGAGGTGAGGGTTTCCTTTTATGAGTTTTCTCGTCCCGAAAGGAAATTTTCAGACATTGAGGCGTTGAAAACACAGATGAGAATTGATGTTGAGGGGGCAAAGTTATTTTGGGAGGGCCAACGAAACAAACTTGGACTGAAATAGCCTTGCATCCTCAGAATGAGAGGTGGAATCTTCTTTCGACCGAACTGAATGAGGCTGGATGCAAAAATCAATACGAGTCTTTTGTGGTTGATCCTGAATCCTTTGACTCAAAACTGAAGGAAGCCCTCAGGCAGTGCAGAGGAATTAGGATTGGGAGCCCCTTTGGTGAGCTGGTTACACGATCCTTTCCTCATGAGAATGCAGGGATGATGAGTCTGGGCGCTGCCGATACGCTTCTTGAGGTCGACGGCAAATGGTGGACCTATTCGGCTATTTTTGGAGCTTTTCATCACGTATTGTGCCAGTACGGAGACCGATTGAATGTAGAAGCCTCTGCTTTGATTGTGGGGTCAGGTGCTTCCGCAAGGGTGGCGATCTCTTCTTTGATCAAAATAGGCTTCAGGGAATTTAAAATCACCAACCAATTTCTGGACCAGGGTTTGAGTCTGATAGCAGATCTAAAAAAGAGTTATTTTGGTGTCAGTTTTTCTTTTACCCCGGTAAACCAACTCATCATGTTGCCTGGGACCAATAGTATCATGATCAATACGACTCCGGGCGGTCCAGAGAACGAGCTCATCCCAGAACTCCTTTATTTTAATTTTCTTGAACCTGGTGGGGTTGTTTGGGATCTCAATTTGACAGAGGAGACAAGTTTTCTGATAAACGAAGCCAGACAGATTGGAACCAAAGTTATTCAAGGCTTTGAAATTGCCAGCTGGGCCGACGTTATTTGGGCGGACTGGACTTTTGGCGAGAAACTCGACCGAGAAACGTATTTAAGTAAACTGACAAATCTGTATAAAAAGCCCTCTCTTGCAGAGCAAGGGCCCTCCGGCCAATCTTATTAGACAATAGGCCTTCAAAATTATCGCTGAAATCTCCGATATATTTTTCAAGAAGTTTGGGAGGCTTAAGAGGGTTGGCGTGCATTTAAACATTTTTTTCCTCTTATACCTCAAAGCGAGTCATTTCGATCAAAATGAGGAAGGATTCAGATGAGCGCGGCAAGAAAGGGTCTGGGTGAGATCTTAGTTAAAGAGAGTCTGATTGATTATGATCAATTGGAGCAAGCGAGAAAAGAGCAAAAAGCTTCTGGAGGAAGACTGACCTCGGCTCTTGTTCGACTGGGATATGTGGCGGAAAAAGACCTGGCAGAATTTTTGGGAAGGCAATTTGAGGTGCCGACGATTGATCTGAACTCCTTTGAGATAGATCCTGAGGCCTTGAGAATGATTTCAGGACAGGTTTGTGAAAAGCACCACGTTATTCCTGTGACCTTAGCTGGAAAAAACCTTGTCGTGGCCTTTGCCGACCCATCAAATATTTTTGTCAAAGATGATTTAGCTCTTCTGACTCGTTGTAAGATTGATGTTGTCGTGGCCTCAGAGGTCTCCATTGCCAATGCCATCGATAAGTACTATCGAAGCACATCCGCTCGGTTTGACAGCATCATGTCCGAAATTGCGGATGCAGATGAATCATTTGTGAGTTCTGGATCTGCGGCGGAGGTGGTGGATCGGGAGTCAGAGGCCGATGCGGGGCCCATCATTCGTTTCGTGAACGCTACATTGGCAGAGGCCATTAAATTGAAGGCATCAGATATACACATTGAACCTTATGAGAAGCGTTTTCGCATTAGGTTTCGTATCGATGGAATTCTTCATGAAAAGACGCAGCCTCCGCCAGGAACGGCTGCGGCCGTTGTGAGCCGTATTAAAATTATCAGTAAGATGGACATTGGAGAGAAGCGTCGACCTCAGGATGGTCGGCTGAAAGTGCGAGTGAAAAGTGGCAAGGAAGTCGATTTTCGGGTGAATAGCGTTCCAACTATTTACGGAGAAAAGATTGTGCTCCGTATCTTGGACAAATCAAATCTTCAGGTTGATATGGCCAAGTTGGGAATGGATGAGCAACAGCTTGAGCTTTTTAAGGCATCAATTCATCACCCTCAAGGGATGACACTTGTGACGGGACCCACGGGGAGCGGAAAAACAACGACTTTGTACTCAGCCCTGGCGGCTCTGAATGAACCAAGAAGAAATATTTCGACGGCCGAGGATCCCGTTGAGTTCAATCTTGACGGGATCAATCAGGTGCAGGTTCAGTCAGAAATTGGGGTTGGTTTTACAGAGATTTTAAGAGCCTTTCTTCGCCAAGACCCTGAGGTCATCATGTTAGGAGAGATCCGCGATTTGGAAACAGCAAATATTGCCTTCAAGGCGGCCTCCACGGGTCATTTGGTAATTAGTACCCTTCACACAAATGACGCACCGGCTTCAGTCGCTCGTCTTTTGGACATGGGGGTCCCTGGGTTCATGGTGGCTGAGGCGATTACTTTGATTATTGCCCAGCG
Organism: Bdellovibrionales bacterium; assembly: GCA_016714165.1. Taxonomy (NCBI): domain Bacteria; kingdom Pseudomonadati; phylum Bdellovibrionota; class Bdellovibrionia; order Bdellovibrionales; species Bdellovibrionales bacterium. Next base: position 238,470 of record JADJNU010000002.1, on the reverse strand, counting down.
ACTGATGAGAAAAATTTGCATTTCCTGCAAGACAGATGTTCGCGTGGCACCTGAGGTTTTGATTTCATTGGGTGTTAATCCCGATGAGATTGATGCATTTAAAGATTTGAAAAAGGGCGAAGGATGTGGAGAATGTAATGGAACGGGGCTCAAGGGTCGAGTGGCAATTTATGAGATGATGCCCATGACCCTCGCCTTGAAGGAGTCCGTTTTGAAAGGTGCGACTCCGTTTGAGATGAAGAAAGCTGCTGTCGCCGATGGCATGCTGACTCTTCGAGCAAGTGCGCTTAAAAAGTTGCAGATGGGTTTGACTACAGTTCAGGAAGTTATCAATTCTTCCGTCGGAGACCAAAAATGATTACACTTCACCAGTTGCTCAAGGCAGCGGTTAAGCAGGGGGCGTCAGATCTGCATCTTGTTGTTGGATCGCCACCAGTTTTGCGAATAGATGGGCGAATTGTCCGAGTTAAGACTCGTGATCTTTCTGGAGAGGACACGCGAAGGCTGTGTTATTCTATTTTAACGGATTTGCAGAAGAGCAGTTTTGAGGAACATAAGGAAATTGATTTTAGTTTTGGAATCAAAAACATGGCTCGCTTTCGAGGAAATCTCTTTTTTCAACGGGGGGCCGTTTCTGGAGTTTTTAGAAGAATTCCGTTGGAAATTCCTGATCTTCGTATGTTGTCTCTTCCGCCAGTCCTGGAGAAGGTAACCAATTTTCCTTCGGGAATTGTATTGGTGACGGGCCCTACGGGGTCCGGCAAATCAACGACTATTGCAGCTCTTATTGACAAAGTAAATCGTGAGCGCCGCGGGCATATTATTTCTATCGAAGATCCGATCGAGTACGTTCATAGCCACAAGAACTGCATTGTCAGCCAGCGGGAAGTGGGCCATGATACTCATGGTTATAAGGACGCTCTCAAGGCTATACTCAGGCAAGATCTTGATGTTTGCCTGTTGGGTGAGATGAGAGACTTGGAGACCATTGAAGCGGCTTTGGTCATTGCTGAAACTGGTCACTTGGTTTTTGCAACCCTTCACACAAATTCAGCTTTGCAGACAATCAATCGAATCGTTTCAGTTTTTCCCGGTGAGCAACAGTCAAGAATTCGGGTGCAATTGAGTTTTACCCTTAACGCCATTGTGAGTCAGCGTTTGGTCCCTGGAAGCAAGGGGGGAGTTGTTCCAGTCGTCGAATTTTTGCTGATGAATACGACAATTCGGAATTTAGTCAGGGAAGGTAAGCTTCATCAAATCTATGGTATGATGCAGGTTGGACAGGAAAAATCAGGAATGATGACCCTAAATCAATCTCTTCTTAATTTTATTCTCAAAAGAAAAATAGATATTCGTAGTGCATTTTCGGTCACAGCCGATCCTGAGGAACTTGATAAATTATTAAAACAGGCTGGCATTTAGAAGCAGCGATGGGATGTTAGGCTATGCCAATCTATATATTTCAAGCGAAGTCTGCGGATGGGAAGTTCGTTAAGGGTGAAGTCGAGGCACTTAACGAGGCTGAGGCCCGGGTAAAAATACGCGCTCAAAAAATGATTCCGATCAAGATCACCGCTCGAGCAGCCTTGAATAAGGAACTTAAGAAGTTTGCTCTTTTAAGGATTCTGTCAGTCGAAAAGATCTGCAGATATTTACTCGCGAGCTGGCCGTTCTTATCGGGGCTGGAGTTCCTGTCGTGCAAAGTCTGGAAGCCATGATTCAAGGGGCGAGGAGTCCAGCATTAGGTCGAGTTCTTGAAAAGGTTGTGGAAGATGTTGAAAAAGGAAAGCCGCTGGCCCAAGCCATGGGAGTTCACGGTCATGTTTTTGACCGAATGTATGTCAATTTGATCACGGCGGGCGAGGAGGGCGGTATGCTCGATGGAGTCCTCAATCGCCTTGCAGAATACATTGAAAAATCCGTCAAAATGAAGGGAAAAATTGTAGGTGCATTGTGGTATCCGGGAGCTATTGTTGTTGTCGCGACAGGGGTCATCGTCGGAATTTTAGTGTTTGTGATTCCACAGTTTGTCGCGATGTTCGAGGGGATGGGTCAGGAGTTACCCACGCTCACGCAATGGGTGATTAACGCCAGTAAGATGGTGCAGAAATATTGGTATTTGGTCATTGCGGTTGTGGTCGGAATTCCACTTTCCGTTAAGGCATATTATGCGACAGAAAACGGAAGAAAGATTCTCGATGCCTTTATTCTGGACGTACCTATCTTTGGTGACTTAATTCTTAAAGGTTCTATTGCTCGATTCACTCGGACATTGTCAACTCTGTTACAAGCAGGTGTCCGAATCATGGACTCACTTGAGATAGCAGCCAACACGGCTGGTAATTGGATAATTGAAAATGCCATTCAGAAAGCAAAGACCTCTGTGAGCAAAGGGAAAACGCTCGCTGAGCCTCTCAAACAGGAAAAGTATATGCCTAACATGGTTGTTCAAATGATCTCGGTGGGAGAACAGACTGGAAACTTGGACACAATGTTGGGGAAAATTGCGGATTTTTATGAGGATGAGGTAGATCAAGCAGCCAATACATTAACGAGTATGATTGAGCCTTTACTCATGGTCTTTTTGGGAGGGATCATTGCGGTCCTCGTTGTGGCCATGTATCTTCCAATCTTTAATATGGCCAGCGTCGTCGGAGACAAATAATCATGACGACCCTCAATTTGGTAACCAGCATTTCGGGTACAAGTCCAACGGGATTGGATAACGAAAAGCGACGTTTACTTATGATTGAGGCCTGTCGGGTTTTATTTCTTGTTGCTATTTTATTTGTTGCGCTCGTTTTTCAATCAACGCAGGGACCTTTCATCAGTCTTGATGTGTGGCTCCCGTTCTATTTATTGCTGTTTCTTTCGTTTTCCTTTAATGCGATCTACATACATTTTTTTGAGAACGCAGGAAAGTGGCACAGTTTTTTCAATGCCGGTCTCTTTGGATTTGATGCTTTATTTGTAACAGTATTAATCTATTTTACCGGCACGAGCCAGTCGGTATTTCTTTTTCTTTACCTAGTGAACATCATTCTCTGTGGGCTGGTTTTTCAGAGGAAGGGGGCTCTTCTTTTAGCTCTTTGGACCTCTATTCTTTTTAGCTTTTTAATGATCATCGGTCCATCAATCCAAGGCCAAACTCTCTATTTTGCTGTTGGATTGAACAACATTGCCTTTTATGCCGTGGCCTTCCTAGGGGGGATACTGAGTGAACAATTGAATTTCATGGGTTCTGAGTTGGCGGAGCGGCAGAGAGACATTGAGGTGCTCCGTGACCTCAATCAAATGATCGTAGATAACATGGTAACAGGGCTTCTTACCACTGGTCTCGATGGACTCGTCACCCAAGTTAATCAGGCTGCGATTGGAATACTCGAGGATCGTGATTTGTTGAACAAATCAATTTTTTCCATTTTTCCTAATTTGAATAGCGATTTTAGTTTATTAACAGTTCATCATGATCAGAACACGAATAATCGTTTTGAAGTTGAATACAAAAATTATCGAGGAGAGAAATCCACGATTGAGGTAACTCTTGGATTTTTGCGTAATGCCGATAGTATGGTTCTAGGGTATGTTTTTACATTTCAAGATTTGACACAAGTTAAAAAAATTGAGTATGCGATGAGACAACAGGAAAAAATGGCCGCCGTTGGTCAGCTTGCGGCCGGAATTGCGCATGAAATACGCAATCCCTTGGCAAGCATCAGTGGGAGTATTCAGCTTTTATCAACCTCTAATTTCGCTTCTTCTGGTGAAGATAAGAAATTAATGAGTATCGTCCTCAAGGAAATCGACAGGCTGAATGATTTAATTACGGAGTTTTTGGACTATGTGAGACCTCATGCTCGAATTGAAGATCCGATAAATCTGAATCAACTCATTCAGGAAATTTCTGATTTCGTCGGGAATGGGACTCCTTCGCGTGTTCCCGTGAGACGGGATCTCATACTTAAGAGCGGTCGTTTGATCTATGGACACAAAGACAAACTTCGTCAGGCCTTACTCAACATTGTAATTAACGCCTACCAGGCAATGGGGGAGGTAAGTGCTCCTGTCTTGAGAATAGAGACGAAGGATCTCGATCTTGTCCAGCGAGTTCAATTGAGAGTTGAGGACAATGGTTGTGGAATTGCAGAATCAAATCGAGCAAGAATTTTTGAACCATTTCACACCACAAAGCCGGGCGGAACAGGCTTGGGCCTTGCGATCGCGCACAAGATTCTTGATAGTCATGGGGCAACGATCAGCGTGGAATCCACCCTAAACAAGGGAACCTCCTTCATCATAGAATTTCCTAGTCCTGATACCCAAGGGGAGAAGCCCCGTTTGCGGATAGCCTGACCAGGCGGTTCTTCTGGCCCTCTGTCGAGTTCACCTGTCCGGTCTTTATTGTTAGATGTTGTAAAGAGTAGGTTTACGTAAGAAAATGGGAAACAAACTGGAAGAGGGATCAGGGAATGAAACCGAGAATTTTGGTTGTGGACGATGAGGAGTCAATTCGCGAATTTCTAGACATTATGCTTCGAAAGGAGGGCTATGAAGTTACCTGTGCCGAAGATGGACAGAAAGCTTTGGAGATTCTCAAGAAAAAAGCCATCGACATGGTGATCTCTGATTTGCAGATGCCGAATTTGACGGGAATTGAGCTGCTGCGCCAGGTGAAGGATCAGTTCCCCGACATGTTGTTTATGATGATCACAGCCTTTGGGTCTACCGAAAATGCCGTGGAGGCAATGAAATTGGGGGCCTATGATTATCTGACAAAGCCGTTTAAAATTGACGAAGTAAGAATCAACATAGCAAATGCTTTACGCAGCAAAGATCTTGAAGTTGAAAATCGCGTCCTAAAAAAAGAGCTGACTCGAGAGTTTAGTTTTCAGAGTGTGGTAGGAAACTCGGATGCCATGCACCGAATATTTGAGATGGTGCGCCGGGTTTCATCAACGCCCACGAACATTTTGGTTACTGGCGAAAGTGGAACTGGTAAGGAAATGGTAGCCAAAGCCATACATTACAACGGACCTTTAAAGGACAAGGCTTTTGTTACCATCAACTGTGGTGCGATTCCTGAATCTCTCATGGAATCAGAAATGTTTGGACACAAGAAGGGTTCCTTTACAGGGGCTGTCGTCGACAAGGCAGGGCTATTCGAAGTCGCCGACGGTGGGACCTTATTTCTTGATGAGGTGGGCGAACTTCCCCCATCTATTCAGGTCAAGCTTCTTCGCGCCATTCAAGAACGAGTCATTCGTCGTGTCGGAGGTATTGACGACACCAAGGTAGAGGTGCGAATCATAGCGGCAACGAACCGAGACCTCGAAGAAATGGTGAGCACCGGTGATTTTCGTCAGGATCTGTTTTACCGTTTAAATGTCATAAACATTCGAATGCCAGCATTGAGAGAACGTGCCGGTGATATTCCTCTTCTAGCGAACCACTTTTTAGCAAAGTATAACGAGAGATTGACCAAATCTATAAGTGGTATCAGCGCAGAAGCGATGGATATGCTCAAAAATATCAATATCCTGGAAACGTGCGTGAGTTAGAAAACATTATTGAAAGAACAGTTGCCCTTGAGGGCGGAGCGACGATTTTACCCGAATCTCTTCCTCCTTTTGTTAACACCCCGAGCGGTCGAAAATTGGCCTCGAGCCATGAAATAGAGATCACTGAAGATGGGATAGAACTGGACAAGATAATAGGTCAGATCGAAAAGGAGCTCTTGGTCAAAGCCATCCATGCGGCCAACGGTGTGAAAAAAAGGGCTGCTCGACTGCTCAATATCACCTTTCGTTCGATGCGCTATCGTGTTGAGAAATACAATCTCGGAACAATCAGCGATGACGAAATAGATGAGGAAGCAGCAGGCTGACAGGTTTTTTCATGATGACCCAAATGTGGTCTTAACTTTGCTCCAAAAGCGGTATATGAAGTGAAAATCCTTGCGAAGCCGAGTGCTGAGCGGGGTAGAAGTTGACCACGTAGCTCAGTTGGATAGAGCAGCAGTTTCCTAAACTGCAGGTCGCAAGTTCAATCCTTGCCGTGGTCACCATGAACCTCATCTTTCAAATCCATTGAAACGAAAATAACGCACCGCTTTCCGCCTTAACTTAAACTGTGATGAACCAAATCTGAATGCACTGATACCGGTATTGCGTTGGACAGTCCCAGCACATTCAGATCGAGGATTGAGGCTGTATATTCCCCTAGAGTACTATTTGGTTCCTTCTGCCTTTCTTAGCTTTGAGTTTTGGGTGCCATCTGAGATATCCATCACGAATGGCGAAGTGACTCCATTTTTATGCAAGGACAACAGGGCCTCTCCCATTTCTTGATTTAATTCTTTCAATTCAATTGATTTGGCTGGGAAGAAAGTCGTAACCCATCGACGATTTAATTGCTTGGGAGTCTCTAAATTGAGATAAGGTACCTGACGATGTTCACCGCTGTTCAAGCGTATTTCTGTGGTCGTGATACTGCTGATTTGACTATAAAAGTGAACGACGCCTATAAAGAGCATTTTACTTGTAAATAAAAATGACAATTGTGAGATTTCCGTCCCTACCGTTCTTGATTGCTGCTCTGTCAATGAATGAGTAGCAACGTCTGTGTACACGTAGATGTCATTACCGATGGGAAGATTCCTAGAATATATCAACTGACCACCGCCCAAGAATGCGGGTGAAGAGATCACAAGTTCTCCAGCTGAATTTGTTGCACTCAACTTGTAGAATTGTGAGCTTTCTGAGAGTTTTTTAAATTCCAGACGGCAAACATCCTCTATTATCTTCTGAGATCCCTTTGGAAGATCAGATTCGAGGATGTCGTAACACTTTCCTGAGAGTTCTCCGTCACGCTTAGCTGTTGCCATCATATCGACAAATGACTTCTCGGTAATTTTCTTGTCAGTCTGTTGGAACCATTTGTATAAGGTCAAATCGTCTTCAGGAGTATCATTGGCTTCTTCAGACCATAACTGGTTTGCCTGAAGGAAGGCTTTAAAAGATTCAGGGTTTTCATTTTCGTCTAAATTGAATATACGGTTGGTGACGGCTCGAATGTGGGCATAATCATCAGGAAAAAGCCTTGGACCACCTTCACTCAGTGGCACATCAGGAGCTTCAGCACAGGCAGATTTATCTATACCCATTTGATCTTTTAGAGTTGGAATACCTGCAAGCACACTCATAAAATAGCGGCATATCTCTTTTTGAGTGTGGACTCTTTTCATAATGTAGAGACCAGCCACCCACTCATGAAGAAGTAAGCGCGCCTGCGCCATATGATCCATTTTGTTGTAGGCCTTTTTATCTATCCAGACTCCAAATTTATCTTGCAGAGCGTATTGTTCTTGATCTTGACTCAAAAAACCCGCGCCAACAGTTTCATTGGGCAATCCTTTCAATCCTGATGGAACCAGATACCAGGTGGAATTCCCCAGAAAAAGTGGACATTTTCTCGGGCGGCATTTACATTTAGTGTTGACGCATACTCTAAAGGGCTCTGCAAATAATTTGAGCAATAAATTCATATTTCTGGTCGGCGCTTGACGCCATTGGTCGATTTGAATAATTAATCCTGCACGCGTTAAGAGCCTATCAAAAGTCTTCTTGAGCGAGGAGAGCAGGATTTGGATAATTTATGAGAAAAAATGAGATTCGATTGGCCGCACTCCTTTCTTTCGCTTTGATAACTCTATGCTTGTTAACCCCAGCCCAATCCTCTGACACTGAAAAACCCAGTTGTGTGCGATTAATCTCCGGTATTGAATTGAGTCATCAGTCACAAACCAGGGAACCTTTTCTCCATGCTACTGCCTACAAATTAAAGAAAGGAGGGAGTGGACTTTACCGCTTTCAAATAACAACGGAAGGACTCACTTGGACCTTGGATCCCGTTGAGTCTTTCAAGTGGTACGGAAAGTATGTTCATCCCACCATTAGAAATGAAGTGATCAGCCTGTTTAAAGAGCTTGGCTTCGAATCATTTGCAAACAGACTAGAAGAAATCCTCATACACAAGGCCACTGACGGTGGAATTGACGAATTGAATTGCCTTTGAACTTGCATAAAATACAAGCCGGTCAATCATCCTCTGGTTTAATGAAAAGAATAGTCAGCGTAGACGTCCTGTTTCTTGATTTTTCTCATGAGAGTATTCGTGAGGCGTTAATGACTTTTTATCGCGAAAACCGTTCAGATCTGGATGTTGCTGTGGAAATCTTGTCACGTCTCTCGGATCTAGAATTGAGGTTTAAAAAAATCACCCAAAAATATTTTGACAAAAGTCACAATGTAAAATTGATCGAGTCCATCGTTGGCAGCTTGCCGGCCGATCAAAAACCGCCAGAGAATTTGCGCGAGTTAAATATCCTTGATAGACCAGAACGGCAAACATTCTATTTTCTGGAATTTCCGCTTTATATTGAACTCAGGCCTGGCCAGGCATTACCGCCATTACCGCCAAATATGAATTGGGTGGCAGGGCGCTTTAATATTAGATCAGGTAAGCTTAAACTCAAACGGACCAAGATTGTCCCAGGCATAAGGGCCATACTTTGACGTTATTACACTGAGGAACTAGATATCCACTTCGTTACTTCGGGAGCCTTGTATGATTTCATCGTTTTTAACAAGTCTGGTACGCTGCTGCCAAACAAAGCCATCTTCTTGTTTTCTGCTCTCAATAGTCTCGTTCTCTCCATTTCATCAAAGAACATCTTCAAGTGATTGAAGAACCCACCAATATTGAGAAAGCCCACCGGATATTTATGGAATCCGAGTTGCTGCCAAGTCAGAATTTCTACTACTTCTTCCAGAGTCCCAAACCCGCCTGGCAGGGCAATGAATCCGTGCGACAATTCAAACATTTTCATCTTTCTCTCATGCATGGTTTCGCAAAGAATAAGTTCAGTTAAGCCAGTGTGGGCAATTTCTTTCCCCTGAAGAAATTTAGGAAGAACGCCTATAACCGAGCCGCCACTCTCTAGCGTTGAATCCGCAACTACTCCCATTATGCCGACGTTTGCACCTCCATAAATCAAAGTGATTCTATTTTCAGCCAGGTATTGCCCAAGTGATCGAGCAGATTTTAAAAAATCGGGATTGTTACCTGAGCTTGAGCCACAAAAAATGCACAATGATTTCATTATGATTGCGAATACATCAAACTGGGCTTTCGGTCACTATGCAAATCAATTACCTGATCGGCGAAAGTCAATATAAGTCAATATCATCAAGGTAGTTTCGGCGAATATAATAAACTTCATCTGCTCCCGCCTCCAACCACTCAGCACGAACATCTTCTCCAACATTGAAATGAGCGATTACAATATTGCGCACATGATTGTTTAACGGCAAGCGCATTTTTCGCGACGTCATTTGTCGCGAAACAGCTTTGATCTGCATTGCAAGATGTTCATTTCCAAGAGGTTTAATAGATTTAGCCTCTACCAAATAGGTTAAACCATCTTTGGTAGCAATCACATCTATTTCAATATCCAATTTTTTTTTACCATAGATAGCATTCAATATTTTTCTTTTCGCTGACTCATCAATGGTCACCGTTGAATAACCCATCCTCAATAGAAGAACCGCAATCATGCGTTCGAAAGCGATACCTTTCAATTGATTACTCAAGGTATTCAGCCGATTGAGAATTGAAGAAGTACTCTCAAATGGTCCGTACTGTGATACGAACGAATCGATTCTGTCCATAAAAATTCGAAAAGCAGGAGCCAAAATCTGCCTTTCTTCATCTTTTAAGGTCTGTGAGAATTGATTAAAAACAAATACATAATCGTAATAGCGGGAGACAATCTCCTTAACCTCACTTGAATGAATGGCCCGAGCTTCTTTATATTTAAGACGTGGGAACGGCACGCCTAGGAAATCCTTAACGGCACCAGCAGAATATTCAAGAGAAAGGGACCGAAGTTCGGCAGGTTTTGAATTCAGCGCGCCAATGCAAGGGCTGGCGACACTATAAAATGAGGGAATGAACAGAAAACTAAAATGAATGAATATATTGTGACAAAATCTCATAATATAAAACCCTGCCGGGGAACCATCGTACTATAAAACCGCATCAGGTCTGACGGAGCAGCTCTCCACTTTGACAATTTTAGCCTCACTGAGGTGTTGATTTTGCCGAACCATTACATTTTTATTTGTGACAAGCCACTGCGATATGGATCATCGATTGAAACCCATTTTTGACATGTTGAATCATTTTCTGTCAAGCATTATCCTCTCCATCATGTAAGAAAAGGTCTATAATCACTCACGATTATTTGACGGATGGGTCTTTCTGGCTTGCACCAAATTGTAGGTGCGCGCGATATCTCGATCCTGCGAATCCTTATCTCCTCCATTAAGGACCTAATAGAAATTATCACCGTTATCTCCTATCGGTTTGCTTAAACCGCTCGAAGAAAACCGTCCACTATTATTGGGGAACTCTTTTGTGTTTGATTTATTGGATCGGCCTTGGGGGGCTGGTTAAGAGCGTCTGGCATGATATTTTTCTTTTAGTGGGATGTACCATAAGACCAACTGCAGTTTTGATCTGCGCTGCGCGAATGCCCCCTTTTCCAGATAAAAGTGCGGATTTTATTTTGCCTGCCATATGATCGCGAATAGTCAATGAGAGCGGATTCTGGCCGTCCACAATTTGCGCGAACTTCGAGTAAAACTCCAAATGCCCCAAAGCAAAAATATAGTCATTTACCTGCGGTCGAAGTTGCAAGCCAGACTCTTCGGCTAACGCCAATAGTTCCTGAAATGCGCTAAAGATGCCAGCCTGATCAATAGATTCTCGTCGATCCAAAATGGGTTGGGCTTTCTTCCAGAAGTCGGCCCACTTTTCAGTCGTTATACCATCGAAGAGTAATCCAAATCGCGAGAAGGCTTCTTCTTTTGCATTGATTCGGTTTCTAACTCCTTCGCCTAAGCGGCTTCCAAAAAGTCCGAATATCAACCTTGGCAAAACTCCCTGCAATGATGTCTTATAAGAAAGGTGCATGTACAAGTAACCCAAAGTTTCAATGGCAGCCAAACGTTCTCGGCTTGTGATGGATGATAAGAGATTATAATCAATTACAAAGATCGTATTTGTTTCCAGATTAACAATGTAGTTTCCGCGATGCCGATCCGCTTCGAAAACAACTTCGTCGTTACCTTTCAGATCGCTAAGTAGAATCTTGCCTTCAACTTCATATATGGCCGCATAGACTTTCGCCTGCTGCTCTCGCGATAAGCTCTTTAAACTCGAGCCCCGGGCTAATTCTTCATGAGAAAAATCCTGAGCGACTCCGCGTCCTGAGTGTGGAGTTACAACTACAAACTTGAATATCGAACCTACCGAGGCATTCGCGTACAATTGCTTTGTTTTTTCAACCAGCCGAGATTCTGTCCGGAGGTCATTTTGATTGCGCAGATTTCTTTCGATTAAGTCGAGCACGCTTCGGAACCTTCTGTATCGCTCTGACCCATGAGTTTCTAGATAGAAGAGCATGCTGCGCAACTTTGCAATCTCGACTTCAGTTGTTCGATCAAAGTCGTCTCTCAGCAATTTCAAAACTTCATCTTCGATGGTTTCTGCGGTGCCATTTTTATACTGAACCGTTATGACGACCTTTGATGAGGCAGCACCAACGATATCTAAAACCTTTAGTTCCCCTCTCTCTAACATAGCTTCTGCATTCGGAATGCGTCGTTTGATCATCTCAAAAATGGCGAAACGAGAAGGTACGCGGGTGTGATCCTGTAAGTCATCCAAGTGCTCCAAAATTTCTTGTGGCGCCAATTCCCTCTGACGTATTTTTTGTCCGAGACTGACGCCGCTATTGCCCATGGCTTCCAAATATTGCCTTACAATTAGACCGATTGGCATTTCTTTGTCCGATGAGTTCACTCGCATCGATAGCATAAACTAGATGACCAAAGTCTTTTCAAATGGAGCTTCCTTTTCTAAAGAGTGAATCAACGCCCTCAAGAAAAGGCGTGATTCAGTCTGATGAGCGGTCACTCCGGAAAGAATCAATTCAATAACTTTATCCTCCCATTGGCTATCATTCAGCAATCCCCGTGGCCGCTCGAGGAGTGGTGCTAGCACAAGCGCACGTATTTCAGGATCAAGCGTGTTAAACATGCGCTGGAAGCGATCGGGCCCCACAGCTTCCAAGGCTGAGTCTAGAAACTTAGGAATAGGAGCATTGCCGAGGAGAAATTGAAGAGTGGCAAAGGTATTTTCATGACGGTCTTTCGATCGATTGGCACTACTTTCGCTAAATACATGTTCATAAAATCCTGAGAAAACGCGCATACCTACGCCATCCGCGTTGGAGTCGCGATTTGATTTTTCATTTTCGACTAACAAGGCCTCTGATGCATTCGCGCGAATGTGATTTGTAAACTTCTCCAGTGCTACCTGTCGCTCAAAACTGCTTTCCGGAAAGACTTGATTTATGAATCTAATTTCCTTCTGAATTTTTTTGGTGCGCTCATATTTGTCAGTCGTTGATTCAATGTCATTCCATATGGTTCGTCTTGTCACTAACAATAGCTCTTTGCGCAGGGCAAAGTCCCAAACCCGTTTCTCTTCTAGTGCTGGCTGCATTTTGGATTTCAGGTCAGGATAATTTTTAATATTCTCGGAGCTAAAAATCTTGAGCGCCAATTGGTCCGTATACGGAGTTACTGCTCTCGAAGTAATCAGTTCCCAAAACCGAATCCATTCTTGCAAAGATTCGCGATTTCCAACCATTGTCTCCGGGAGTTCTCGAGATCTCACCAAAGCGGACGCCATCCATTTTTGCAAAAGCTCAGCATACTTTTGTCGGTAATCGTAGGCTGGTCCCGAATATCGTGATGCATACTGCTTATATATGACGTCGACGATTTGAATTTCTCGCGATCGTGATTGTTGCCATGCATTCGTATCTTGCACAATCTGGGTTGCCAACCCCCAGTCGAGCTTCCATGAAGCGCCGTTGCCTGCCAGGACTTGTTCTATGCCCTGATGAACATTTAAAGCCGTGATCCTTGGGGAAAACAACTCCGCAGACGATCCAAAGCTCTTTCTCAAACCCGTCAGAATTCGATCTTTCACGTCAGATAAAGATCGTTCTAACTGAACATATAAGATGATTTTACGCGCCGGTGAAATGGTTTCACCGTTGAATGCTTCAGCCAAGATTTCGAAATATCTTCTGTCGATGTTGTCTTTATCGGACTTCATGAGCTTGAGGAGTTCGGCCCCAGTATAATTGTCCTGTTCGACGGCCCATCTAAAGGCCGATTCAAGTTTCCCTCTGTTCTCTTCGATAAAATCGCTTCCGAAGCTGAAATCCGCATAAATAAAGCTGTCTGCGATGATTCTGGGGTCACTTGAGCGCTCAATTAGACTCATCAGTCTGCTCATTTTAAAAAACCGGAATTGATGATAATCATGTCCGAGAACGATATCACGAATCGCTTTTGGATCATTGAAAGACAGACGACTTTCGGGATAGGTGGCAAATAGGATTGCCGTCTCAAGTTGAAGACGAAACGCAAATTCTGACAGCGGTTTGCCATTCTCGTCAACCAACGGAAGTTTGTACCTAAAATAATTTGCATAAAATTGCTCATAAAGAGAATTCAGTAGCTTGCCCTGTTCTTTGCTTATTGACACCGACTCTAGTTCGCGACTTAAGTTCATTAAAAATACGGCAAACCTGCTGTTTTCTTTTTCAGGAAAGTCAAAATCAAAACTTGGGACGATCCGCTCATAACTGTTATTCCCGCTGACAATGTGTGAAAGTGCAGATTGGTCTAATTGAATATTTTGATCGATTGCACGCTGGAGAAGGCCATAATAGTCAAACTCATAACTACCTAGGCTTCCCAAAAATAATGCCATTTTTAAATATGGGGTGAGGTTATGATAGGCCGGGCTTTGGTTTGCAATTTTGCTGAGACGTTCGAGTTCATGGATCACCTTGGGTGGCTCTTCATTTTTTATCTTTGGAGTGGGCCTTGCCTTATACTGCATCACTGAATCAGGCCATGGTTTTGGGCTCGCACCAGGAAAACGGCGTTTGCTGAAATTTTCTTTTAGCCACACATTAGCTGCGGTACGACGTGACTCCATATTGGGATGCGAACCCAAAAAACCCTGAAAAAATCCGCTCCGAGTGGAATCATCGGAAGTCAAAGTCGAAAAAAGTGAAAGAATAGCACGCGGGTCATAGCCCGCTTTCAAGGTCCTTTCCATCGATCCCCGGTCAGCAGTCTCGATTTCTTCCAATTGGCCTCGCACAAGGCGCGCTGATCTTCCGAAGGCACTCGAATGCGAGAGTTCATGGGCCAATAAAATGACCAGCTCATCAAGGGTATCCACCTTTTGAATGAGCCCGATATTTACGACGACATAAGCTTCTGTAGAGACAGTTTGATAAATGAATGCGTTTGCGTCGGGTGTTTTCGATAAAATGACTGAATAGGTCGGATCGCCAGGCTGCTGGAGTTTCTGAACCAGTCTTGTGAGGAGCGGTGTTAATCCAAAATCGTTTTCGCCGGCTTCAAAGTACCCATACTCGGATAGAGAGTTTATCAGGTCCTGGGGGAATGCCGCCGAAATGTTAGTTCCTTTGAGGCGAGAATAGGAGGTGCTCGGCGCAAAAAAGGGAATTACTAAGACAAAAAAAAGAAATGAACGTGCTATGCGCAACGAATAGGCTCCTGAATGAGTGAACTCGCATACAGAGTAGCAAAAATATGCCGTAAAAGATAGCAACCACGGCAAGCAAGTTCAATTCTTGCCACGGTCGCTACGAATCCACCTTTCAAACGTATTGCAATGAAAATAACTCACTATTGTTAAGTCCGAGTTTCGTGCGCGTACAATACCTCTATCTAGCTATGGGTTCTCGCCTATGATCTGGCGAAGGTATTGGAGTCTGGCGATAAAGGGATTTGAAATGTCCAAAGATTGCAGTCTTTGTTCCCAAGGGGATAATGTTGATGTGTTTGGACGTTGGATCATCTGCCGAACCCTTTGAAATGCTGATCTGAGCGCTGCGACTGTTGACCTTTCTTTGCGCCATTTCTCGATGGTGTAAGATTGATGGTCTAGTATTTTCCTGTCATAGGGTCCTTTATCTAAGCTTACATTTCTCAATGCAAAGGAGTCTATTTTCCTTTCTAAGGCTTCAAGTATCACCTCATCGTCAGAGGTTAAATCTCTTCCATTTTCGATTTCTCGTCGCAATTGTTCAACGATCTTATTTTTTAGCAAATTGGGAAAATCCGTTTCCATGGCAGTCCAAAACCGATGGAAAAAAAAAGGAGCAGTGGCTCCCTCTAATTTCATGTATCCAAATAGTTCATACGGTAGTAGCTCTTTCAGCTTTGGATCATCCTTTACGGCTTCGTACTGCTGTAATCCGCTTCGGCCCAAGAAAAACCTGGCCTCTGGATTTAGAAACCGCGAGCCGAAGGCACCGATTTGATCAATCATACTTGCAAGGTCATTCCTTATTTCCACTGACACTCTTTTAAATTCCGGGAGAACAGATTTTCCATCAAGATCCGCACGCAATTCAGAAAGGAGCTCTCCAATGAGACCAGTTCGTGACTTGATGATCTCGACCAAACGATTGTCCACAAAGAAACCCTCGATTGCGTGAACCCCTATGTCATGAAAAAATCCCTTTCCCTTTTGTGATATAGGAATTTGACCATTGTGAATGAAGTTTCCTAGATAATCTTTAATGGAGTTGGTGACATCTGGAATCTCATAAACCGAAATGACAATTCGCCTTGGATCTTCTGTGCGAAGTCCAGAGTTGAATCTAGATATTGCGCCGTTTAGCTCCATGACGTCGGGAACTGTTAGAGTGAAATCGTCGAGTAGTTCGAAGCCAAAGAAGGCGGCCTCCTTTTCTCCTAACAAGAAAATATTGGCCCGAAGATCTAGGACTGCGTCTCCAACTTTTTCATCAAGTTCATTTTTGAAGTCAAACCATGGTCCCTTACGTTTAACAATAAGCCGTTTTCCGCCATGCTTTCCCGGTTGATAATCAACTACGTCAAAGGCTAAGCTCTGGAACTTTCTCAAGTTTTCACTTGTGGAGAGACTTGCCGTACGCTCTCGAGAAGAAATTTGGCCTGCTCTTAACATCTGCTCGCATTTGCTCGCACCTGCAGGGGTTGCCTGCACCAACGTCGTCGAAGCAAGAATCAAGATAAGGTGGCGAATGCTGGCAGTGACTCGTTCAATCATGTGGAATCCTCCAAGGACATTTTCACTCACATGTGACGCAACAATCGTGCCAATCTTAAATGTCCTGCACATTTTGATCCATCATTCTTTGAATTCTCATCGAACCGTAAATACCTTTTGAAATCTAATTGTTTAGGCTGTCGAAACTTCTGACAGCGAGTGGTCAAAAATCGGCTGGACTGGCTCCATGTCTGAAGTGTTCGATCTGCTTATTGGTTTTAAGTTACTCAAAGTGATAGCTGAGTGAAAAGGCCGGATAGATGATGGCGCGCGAGTTACTGATGAGTGTGTAGGTGGTTGAATTGGAGAGCTCTTCGCCAAAGGTGGCGGAGTAGTAGATGAGGTGCATTCCGGCTCGAAGGCGTTCAAACAATTCGGGCCGGTAGCCAAACTCAAATTTATAACTGCTCCCTCGCCATTCGAGGGGATTTGATCCCGTATCGTAGGTTGCCTTTGCCTGCAAATTGTACGTAAAAAACATGGCCCAGGCTTTGTTTTTATCAATGTAGTATCCAAACCGGGGTCCCATTTCTGTCAGACTGAAACTTGTCTCTGTGGTGCCATTGTTGTCTCCCAGGTTGAGAATTGAATAGCCCCAGCCGATTGTAAACTGTCCTTTGTTTGCAAGATCCAGGTTCAAAGAAAGGTCTGCAAACATTCTGGTGCTAGTGGAATCACTGGTATTGCTGAAGCTATCCGAGAGGTAAAACAGATTGGTGTCCATTGAGAAGGCATGAGCCCAATCAGCAGATAAAAGCACAGCTAGCAGGAGCAGAGAGCGCATTGAGTTTCCCTTTGATGCTTTGTTTTACATTGATTTTTCGGAATTTTTTGGCATTTGATTAACGTCCGAAATGCCTTCTATTCCGATGCCAAAAAAGGCCTGGAATCCACCCAATTTTTCCCGATCAAATCCATAGTAACCACCCAATATAAATGTCAGTGGCAACTGGTATGCGACGGTTGTAGAGATTTTGAGTTCTCCTCCCGCACCCCAGAACGGCTTTCCTAAACCAGACTGGACGTATCCGCCGGCATCTTGATCAAAGGCGCCTCCATCCACAGAAACGGCATCAACAAAAAGTGCGGCGTTGAGATCTTTAAAGAACAAAGGAAAAAGTTCCTTGCCTCGATAAATGTCGGCCAGCGGAAAGCGATACTCAAAATTGCCATTTATAATCTTCCGACCGACAAAGGTCGTGGAAGGGTATCCACGCATGAGAAACGAGCTTGTTACCAGGCTTGCGATGTAATTGGCACCCACAGTTTTATCGCCCAAAGGGACAACCAGATTCCATGGCATATCGGGAGCAAAAGCTCCTCTTAATTGAGTCACGAAACTGTGGTTGGGTGGGAGGCCTTTTGAAATGATCTGGTTCCAGGAAAAAGAAGATCTACCATAATCAATAAAATTAGACCTCTCTAAAAATTCTGTGTGAGCCAAAGAAACTTGGGTGTTGTAGTTTCCAGTGAGATCTTCTGGGCTAGGTTCATCTGATTCTTCCGAATCTGGCGAATAAGTGGAATAGGAAAAAAATGTCGAAGGGCCTTCTCGCTTAAGGTGAGATCCCAAACTCGATGTTTCAATGTGGGTATATCCAACGCCACCGCGAAAGCGATCGCTCAAAAGGGGGAGATAAAAGCCAGCATTGGCGCCCGCAGATCGGTTGGTCAAAGTGACATCGTAACCTGACAAATACTGCTGGCTTTCAACGTAGCTGAGAGTCCAGTCAATGGGGAGGGTTCTGTTGAGGTATGAAAATCCATAGCTGGGCTTTCTTGTCACAGAATCATAAGAAGCATCCAAACCATAGGAGTGCTTGCCCAAGGGGTCGCCCGCTGAGGTGCTCCCTTGTATCAAGACCCCTCCCTCCACAGGGTAAAGAAACGGGATCCAATATCGAGGGTAGAGGTAGGGCCAGGAGGAAAATTCACTTTCGCTCATCTTTACATCTTTTAACTTGGGCCCCTCGGGAGGCGTCTTCCAGTGTTGTGCAATCAGGGGCTCCAGTTTTGGGATTGAGCTCATTGGCAGAAAAGGAGCACCAAATAATTTGGGTCCATCTTTAGCCAGCTGGCTATAAATCATTTCGTTGGTTAGGGAGTCAAACTCTCCGTTGAGAACTTCCGTTTTGGAATTCGTGAGTGGTTTTGCATCAGTTAGATTGCTATTGGCCAAGTACAAGTTACTCACTCCACTGCGATCTGATACAACAAGGAGCCCCTTCTTTGTCACCCGAGGCTGGCGAACGGGCATGAGATTTTTTAGAACAGTGCGAGGTTCAGATTCATTTAGCTTGAGGGACATTAGTCCTGCTTCGCCATTTGAATTGTGAACCCCAAAGATGATTTCGTTCGGTCCCAAAAATTGAGGCCGGGAGACTCGGGACAGAGATCTCTTGGGCTTAAACAGGGTCCTGACTTTGTTATCGGCCAAATTTAAAATGGAGATCTGTGATGTTGCAGGTCCATTTTGCACAAAGACCACTTGCTGCCCATTAGGACTCACTTCGGGTTCAGTGGCTCTGAGGCCCTGGGTGAGTCGCCTCGACTTTTTGCTGGCGAGGTCGTAATGATAAAGATCGCGAAAGCGATAGTGTCGCATATAAATCTTAGATTGATCATAGATGATGCCACTTGAATCATGGAGCCATGAAACACGACTGGTTCCGGCGGATTTCAGCAAAAGATGAAATGGTTTTGTTGAAAAGCTCTCCTTCGCCCCTGGGTTTCTTTCAATGAGTCGAATCTGCCCACTTTGCTTTGGGACAAAGGCGAGATAAGCGAGGTATTTTTGATTCGGAGAAATGACGGGGCTGTGTTGGCCAGATCCAGTGTGATCAAATGGGACCTCCTTCGGCAAAGGTCCCTTCGAGATTTTGGATGTTTCTGTGGCGACCTTTTTTTCGATTTCTTGATAAAGCTCAGATAGGACTTCTTGATAGGTCTTTTTCGTCTGATCTTGCAAGGGGCTATTGAGGAGAAAGGGCACACGCTGAGAATATCTTTGCAGGAGGGCGGACGTCACTTCGACCCCCGATTCTTGAATGATTCTATTCCAGACGAGGGAGCCAAAGAGATAGGGGCGCTGTCCAAACGGCCAGCTTGGAATATCTGAGGCATTGATTCGATCGATGCTCTCAGAATTGAGTTGGTCGCTGAGGACGAGATTTCTGAGGCTGGCTCCGTACTGAGGCGATCTGAGTCGTCCATGTTGAGTAAAGCGAGTTTCCATTTCGACCGCAAGGCCTTCTAGCCACCACGAGGGAAGAAGCGCTGTCGGATGAATGATTGAACCAAAAACGTATTTGAAGGGACGATAAAAACCATTGCTCGGTTCAAAAGACAAAATATGGGCGTATTCATGGATCATCAATTCGCTCGCCCAGTTGTCGTAGTATCCAATGGAGTCAAGATCATCAGGCAAGACTGGAAACACAGTGATCATCGGAAGAGGAAAAAATCCAGCAAACCCGTTTGCAAAATCGGTCGAGTCGTTGATGAGAATATGAGTCTTAGCGGGGTGTTCCTTAAATATGGGCTGGAGAAAAAAGTGCGCTCGTTCAGCCTGCCAGGCAAAAAGTCTAGCGACCTCTTTTAGATTGCTGTCAAAAATAACTTTGAAGTGAACCGTTTCAAGGACCTGCCATTTTATTTTTGGATCAACACTGCTGGCGAGAGAAGAAGAAAAGCTGAGAACCAATAAAAAGAGAGAGACAAAAATACGAATTTGCTGTTGCATAGAAACATTGCACCATTGTCGCCAAGGGCGAGCAACGAAAAAAATGGGATGTCGGTCACTGAGTTTGGCTGGGTGCGAGCAGCCTCAAATGGGCCAGATAACTATTTGTTTTAATTGAATTAATTTATATATAATGGGAGAGCGCAACTTTTTTTCAAGGGGTGTGTTTCCAGACAGACCTCTGTGGCTGGTATTCACAAAGGACAGGGATTATGAGTCAACAGAGCGATGACGAGCTAATGGTCCAAATTGGAAAGGGCGATCAACGCGCATTTGGGCGTCTATTTGAACGTCACAGTGGAAAAACTTTGGGTTACGCTTGTCGGTTGATTGGTGATCGAGAGAGAGCTGAGGATGTGGCTCAAGAAGTGTGGCTAAAAGTTGTGAAAGCGGCTGAAAGATACGAGGGCACGGGAAATTTTATCGCCTGGATCTATACTCTCACTCGCCACACTTGCTTGAATATGATCCGGGATCAACGGCGACTTTTTGAAGCCCTAGCGAGTGAAGGAGAGCCTGAGAATTTTGAAATCCCTGATCGTAGGGAGTTAGAGGAGACGATCATGAATATGGCAGAGGTTGAGCGAGTAAAAAAGGAAATTGATCAGCTGCCTGATTCACAGAGATTGGTTTTGGTGGCTTGGTTGACAGAGGATTTGAGCTATGAAGAGTTGGCCGCTCATATGAGTATTTCGGTTCCGTCACTCAAATCGCTATTGTTTCGAGCACGGAGAAATCTGGTTGTGGCCTTGGGGGTGTCGGGATGAAAAAGTGGGATTCAGTCATTTCCGAAAAGCCGAGTCGCGATCATCAAAATCGAGTGATGAATTTTGTTGGACCCGAACTTCAAGAATTGAGGAAGAAGCATCGACGGGAGTTTTTGAAGCAGATATTCGCAACAGGTGCTGTCTGGTCGTCTCTTGTGGCCGTAGCGGTGAGCCTTTTCTTTTTGCCTAGGTTACGAAAGTGGGATCCGGCGACGCCACTGTTGTCTGTCAAACCAAAAGGAGATGACATTGATATGTTGGCTGAGTTGGACTTGCTCGAAGACTTGGATTTTTTAGATACTTTGGAACTTTTGGAGCAAACTCCCGAATTGGATGAGGTGTAATGATGGAAGGCTCATTGGTAAAATTGGAGATGCAGAACAAACAGAACGTCGACCCAGATCTCCTTCGCAATTTGGACATGCTCATGGAAATGGACATGCTTGAGAGCGAAGAAGACATGTCAATGATCGAGGAAAGTGAAAATGAGGAGTTGAATGATGAATCGACGTAATTTTATCTCGATGTCCATGACTCGCTTGTTAGGTGCCGGATCTATTCTTTGGACTTTCGCAGCTTTGGCTGAGGAAGAATCGACGGGGGGGGGCGGTGTCCAGCCGCCCGATCTGTCCTCTGGTGGGGATGCTTCAGAAGGGAAAACTCGCTGGGAAACATTGACACCAGAACAGCAACAAAAGGCTCAGGAGCGATGGGAGAAATTTAAATCTCTGCCTCCCGAAAGGAAACAGAGAATTCTACGTGCTTGGCACCGCTATCGCAAATTTTCTCCGGAGCGTCGCCAACAGATGAAGAGCCGATGGCGGCGCTTCCAACAAATGTCTCCGGAGCAGAAGCAGAGATTTCGTCAAAGGTTTAAAAAGTGGAAATCCCTCTCACCCGTGAAGCGTCAGGAACTCCGAAAGAGATTCCTTGAACGGCGCAAGGGACGCATCGGAGGCCTGGATGGCTTATCGAACAGAAGTTCCCAAAGAGGGGAATAAGCATGACAAATGAGCGAGGCCGTAAGCGAGAATCTGAAAAACGAGAACCTGGAAAACGAGAACCTGGAAAGCGAGAACCTGGAATCAGCAAAGAGGCAGATGGATTTTATCGCACTTTGAAACTTCTGCTGGTGATTCTTGCGGCGACAGCTTTGCCAGGAAAAATTTTTGGAGAAAGTAAGAAAGAAGTTAAAGGGGACGATTTTTTTGCCTTTGAGAAAATGATGGAACCGCCGCCCAACGTTCTTTTTTTGAGTGGAACTGGAAGTGGCGAAGGAAATCGTTCATTCAGTGTTGACGCTGACTTTCATTTAGCCAATGACTATCGCCTCTTGTTGGGTTCGTCGAGTCATCGAAATCGCTTAGAGGAAGAATCTTTTAGGAGCGGATCGATCTATCTCGGAGTCTCCTCCGATCCCTTGGATGAATATGTCGTGTCTCTGCAAATTGAATACTGGGGAAAGCGGGGGGAGATCAGTCGCCGTGCGCTGGCTGCTGGAATCGAGCGAAATGGTGAGAATTGGAATTTTCGGTTAGGCATCGGGGTTCGAAATATTAATTTGACGAGCGAGAATGCTTCATCTGAAGAGGGAGAAGTCAGAATTTTAAGTCCGTCCTCGGAGATCTCAATTGAGTATATCGGTTGGACTCCTTGGCTCGTTCGAATAAATGGAGAAAAATTTGACTACGACAGGGACATGAAGCTGCTCTCTGATGATCGTGTTAGCCAGCTCTTTTCATCCGAAACGGTGGCACTTGCTTCTAACTTTGTGACCCATGGAGGTTCAATAGAATTGGGCCGTCGTTTTGGGAAAGCGTATTTAGGTGCAGAGGTGGGCCAGAGCGCTTCTGCTGTGGATGCTTCAGTCTCAAAGAATTTCAATTTGATAGGAAGCTATGAAATCTCACGAAAGTGGGGAATTCAGGTTTTGGCAGGAAAGGCCACTTTTCCTGATAGCGATGGGGCAGATCCTGCACGATATTTGCGAGTTGGGTTCAATTACTCATTTGCCGAAAATGGGCTCTAGTCGTCTTGAAGTGACAAAAATTGCACCCAAGATCCTGTCTCTCTTGTTTAAAACTCACGAGATCAATCATTGAAGTATTTGATATCTCCAGAGCCCCTAAATTTCTTGGCACCACCTTTGCTCGGCTTTTGCTTGGGCGAGAAATATCCCTTTTGCTTCATTCAGGGGGTGTTTTCGAGCCTTAAATATCTTGTATTACTGAAAATCGATCGAATCGGGAGAGTGTATGAAGAGAATAAAATCAAGAAAGCGTTATTCGATAAAAGTGGCAACTCTTGTTGTTGCAACAGCGTCTGTGATTGTAGCCTGCGGAAGAAACGTGAATAACGGTGGTTTTAGACCCAGAAAAACTGGGACATCAACTCTCGGTATATATCCTGGAAAACCAGGGCCAGGTAGCTTTGCGACATTATCTCCTGAGCAGAAGTCTTTGCGTCTCCGCCAGATTATCGCCAAAGTATTGCTGGGAAAGAGTGAAGCTGAGGTAAATGATCTTGAAGGACTGAATCGTTTGTTGCCAGAGTCCGCTGCCGATATAATCCTTGGAGTTTCAGCAGATTTAAGTAAAGTTGGCTCGTCAGTTGATCAGCAAAGAGGTCAGACTGATTCAGCAATTGTTGCTGCACGAGAGGGCCTGCGACGATCGAATATTTATGCTGTGATCGGTCCTGAATCACAGGCTAAATCTGTCGTTGTTACTGGAGAATTTCAATTAGGCGAGACTTACTTGAAAATTAATGAAGGTGATGTGGAGTTTCGGGCCACCTGTTATGAAGGCTGCGAAAATTTTCTGGTTTTCATATCAAGTGGTGAGGCAAAGGCCGGTTTCATATTTAAAATTAATAATGAGACGGGGTCTGGTCAGATTGTCGCCTCCACCTTGGGATCACGTTTGAGGACTTTTGAAGATGCGAAGAAATTACTGGCGGCAGGAGAGGGAGTGGCTCGAACGATAGTTGCCCCGACCATCCCACCGGGTTCGGGGGATTCGGTTGTTCCTCCCGCTGTTGTTGAAGGAACTGATACTGGTGGATCGACCGATGCACTACCTCCTGGCGATCAGGCTGGGGACACGCCGCTAACGGGCGAAATGAAAACGCCACCACCAGCAGATGGAGAAAAGGCAGCGCCAACGCCACCACCAGCAGATGGAGAAAAGGCAGCGCCAACGCCACCACCAGCAGATGGAGAAAAGGCAGCGCCAACGCCACCACCAGCAGATGGAGAAAGGGCAGCGCCAACGCCACCACCAGCAGATGGAGAAAAGGCAGCGCCAACGCCACCACCAGCAGATGGAGAAAAGGCAGTGCCAACGCCACCACCAGCAGATGGAGAAAAGGCAGTGCCAACGCCGCCACCAGCAGATGGAGAAAAGGCAGCGCCAACGCCGCCACCAGCAGGTGGTCCGCCGTCGGCTCCGCGCATCAAGAAATACGACGCGGTCTATTCTAGCCCCCCGTCGGCGACGCCCGCAAAAGGGGCACCTGAAGAAACTCCGAAAGCCGTTCCACCACCGACGCCTCCCGCACCCAGTGATCTTACTGAGCCAAAGAAGCAGCAGCCAGTGACCCCTCCTGAAAAACCACCGTTTATTGTTTCAGAAACTTGGGACAAAATGAAAGCTCTTACACGTCAAGCGATCGAGGCGATTATTACGGGCGTTCCTAAAAGCCGGATGGGCGGAGACTCTGATCAATCACTTTCCGTTTATACATCTCTGACTGGGACATCTCCGGACAAATTGAATTCTGCAGACAAAATAGCTTTACTTGAGCTTTTTCAACACCACTACCATGATACTTTTGCTCTCCGAATTCCGTATTTTCAAATAAGCCTTGATCGGAGTTCGAGCCCCCCCACACTTGGTGTGGATTTGGCCATATCTGAAAACGGCCTTGATCTGAGAAAGCGCACAGATGAGGGTATGAATGTGGCTCTCGACGCGACCGTTCTCGATGGAAAAACCGTCATCATGGATATCAAGAATGTCAATGGGTCACCTAGTGATGTCAGAATTTCAATGAGATGTATCAGCAATTGCAAAGAAGTAGTTTCTGAAATCTGGTTTGGTGAAAACGATGAGAGAAAAAAAAGCTTTACTCTCAGGTTAGCTGGGCTCTATAAATTTGAAGCTGATGGGGATAATGTCCCAATGAAGTTGACCTATTCGACGTCGGGATCTTCATGGTCCAGTGGTCGATTTGATTTCTTTGATTGGCCTTGAAACTAAGGCCAATGATTGTGTTGCTAAAGTTGGCAATGTTAAAGAATGTCCTGCCCCAACTGAGCCTCCCGGATCAAAAGTACTGGATTCAGCCAAAGTGTGCGAAATCAATAAAGCTCAGCTTTTGAAAAAAATGGAAGTTTGTTCCAAAACGTTTAAGGATTCTGTTTCTGCTGGCTTTCTTGAAATCTATAAAGGTATTTTAAGTGGTCGAAGTACAGAGCCCTCCGCTGGGCAGACGCAGCCAGATGCAGCAGTTAATGGGCCATCAAGCCCACCACCAGTAGTGCCCGCTTCTCGGCCACCATCAGCAGCAAAGCTAAGTGGCCCCAGGAAACCAAGGCTATATCGCCCTGGAGATCTTAAAGCGGGACAAGGAAGGAAACTGTCTCCACGATTTGCCAAATAGGCCTCTTGTTTTCAAAGCTGGGTATCTGAGTTGTCGGGTATCCCGCTTATTGGTTAAACAGCCTGCCGCGAGTTGACGCGGCGGTAGTGGGCGAGGTCCCAATGTCCGTAGATTTTCTTTTGTAGCATTTCGGTCAGTTCTTCTTCGAGTTCGCGGTGAAAATCCGCCAAATATTGGGTTGGGATGTGTCCTCTGCTGACGAGTCTGCAGGCGAAGTCTTCGATCACTCGATTGATCAGATCTCCTTCCGACTCAGTTTCATCAGTATAATTATTTATATGATTTTCCAAGCAGACATAAAGAAGGTCATGTTCTGGTTTTAGCATTCTTGTCGCCCCGTTTGATAATTATGAGTAGTCTTGCGGTTCACTCAGTTTATCGGAAAATAAAAAGTGAACCTATATTGGCCTGTTGTCAGTTCCATACTTTCGACAGTAGAATCCAGACCATGAAGGCGCTGAACCTAATGGAATTTAGAGATATTGTCGAGATGCTCAGGTCTTTGATTGGGGCCCGTTTGCAAAAAGTGTATTCAGGGTCCAAGGATCTTGTTCTAGAACTGTACATCCAAGGGCGAGAACGCTGGATCTGGGTCGATTTAGAAGCCACTCGACCCTTTTTGACGGTCTTACAGGAAAGACCTCATTATCTTCCAAAAATCAAAAATCCGACATCGCTTTTTTTGCACGCTCACGCTGTGAATCGCTCTCTTGCAAAAGTTGAATGGATGGAAGGGGCAGGTCGGGTTCTCCGCCTTGTGTTTGGAAATGAGGCTTCATCAGGCAACTGCGAGTTGGAGGTTCGTCTGTTCCCTCATGGTCAAAATGTGGGAATTTCCAGTGGTGATAAAAAAATTTGGTGGAGCAAACCTAAGATTTTGGTTATCTCCGATGTTGAGGAAGCGGCGGTCGATCAAAAGAGAAAAAGAAGAGATCACTCAGACCTAAGAGCAGAATGGGTAGATAATCGCCCCGATCTTTTTCTCCGCTACTCTGGAAGAGATTCAGCATCGGCAGAGAAAACACAGCCGAATCAGCAGGGGCCCTTCAGCCAAAGAACGAATCAAAGAGATGTCAGTCTAGAAATTGAAAAGCGAAGAAGGATTGCCAGCAAGATTCGTCTGGAGATTGAAAGGAAAATAGAGGCACCTTGGGCGCAATTGGGGGAGTGGCTGAAGGTTCATCAGAATTTCTCCGTCCCTACAGAATGGGCAAAATTTATTGATCGGAAAATGACATTGGCTGAAAATATCGGCAGGTGTTTCAAGAAGGCAAAGGAAACACAAATTAAATTGTTAGGAACTCAGGAGAGATTAACTCAAATCTTAGGCGAGATAGGGGAGTTGGAATCTGGGAATTTGGGGAGCCTTTTGGAGGGGAGATATAGATCCCTAAATGGAAAAAGCAAGAGGAGTCTAAAAGAGCCCGATGGCGAAAGAATGAGAGTTCGAAAACGTCAGATTGGAAACCGGTGGTTGGCCTATGTCGGACGATCCGCACGAGATAATTTGAGCTTACTCAGAAAGGCGAGAGCCTGGGATTTATGGCTCCACCTGAGAGATTTTCCAGGCAGCTTCTGCATTGTTCATCGAAATAAGGAAGAGGTCGTCACAGATGTCGTCCTCAAAGAGGCAGCACAGTGGATGGCACAGGAAACCTTTGGAGCCAAGGCTTCAGAGAGGAGAGGAGAGAGATTGGCCGTGGCGGTAGCGGAGTGCCGATATGTGCGGCCGATCAAGGGTGATACCCTTGGGAGAGTGACCTATCAAAAGGCGCGCCATCTGGAGATCGTGTTTCAGTAGTTAGTGAATTATTTAGGCCTGCAACGCGACAAACTCACAACTTGACTGGACAAACGATTTGTTTAGGATCTACTCCAAGGTTTAAAACCAGGAGAGTGAATTTATGATCGAAGTGCGAGATCTTTCGAAGGTTTATGGCGATCGCACTGCCATCGACCGCTTAAATTTTTCCATCGCGAAGGGCGAGGTTGTCGGCTTTCTGGGGCCGAATGGGGCCGGTAAGTCTACGACAATGAAAATCATTACGGGATATATGGCACCATCTTCCGGATCCGTCAAAGTTGCGGATTACGATGTGTTCGAATACCCCCTCGAAGTCAAACGACGCATTGGGTATTTGCCAGAAACTCCACCCGTTTATGGTGATATGTTTGTGAGGGATTATCTGCATTATGTGGCTCGGCTTCGCGGAGTTGAATCTGCAAAGCTAAAGAGTATGGTTGATGCGGCTCTCGAAAAGACAAACTTGCAAGATGTTCGTGATCGCTTGATACAAAATCTATCGAAAGGTTTTAAACAAAGAGTTGGATTGGCTCAGGCCTTAGTGTCTGACCCAGAGATTCTTATTTTGGATGAACCGACGGTTGGTCTTGATCCCAAGCAGGTTGCAGAGATGCGCAAGTTGATCTATGGCCTCAAGGGACAACACACCATTGTCTTGTCCACTCATATTCTCCCTGAAGTGCAAGCCAATTGCGAACGCATTATCATTATTAATCGTGGCAGGATTGTGGCGGAAGACTCCATGGCGGGTCTTTCAAAAAGAATGTCCGGGGGACAGAAGCTTGTTATTAGGATCCGACGAGCTTCACCTGCAACAGAAAAATCCTTAAAGACAGTTGCTGGCGTATCTCATGTGAAGGCCGAAGGAAATGTTTTGCAGGTTGATTTCGATGGACGTGAAGAAACGACCGAGGCGATTGCTCACCGCTTGGTGACCGATGGTGTAGGGCTGCTTGAAATGAAGGCCATGAGCATGGATCTTGAGGATATTTTTATCCAGTTAACTTCCGATCGTATTGAAGACGGAATTCAGGGAGGTGTACAATGATTCGTGGAATCTTGACGGTAGCATGGAAGGATTTTCGAGTTCTCGTAACGAGTCCCATGTTTTTGACTGTGTCTGGCTTGTGTGCGTGCATTTGGAGTTACAATTATTTGCCCCAGATTTTTCAATTCGAAAAAGTTGCTCAGAGGGCCTTTCAGTCCGGTGGCTTAAATATTCACCAGACCCTGTTCGCTTCACACATTGCTCGCGCCAATATCATCCTGATATTCGCTATTCCAGCCTTAACGATGAGGTTGTTGGCCGAAGAGAAGAAAATGAGGACCTATGATTTGCTCTTAACTGTTCCGATTACAGCAGCCCAGATTGCAATTGGAAAGTTTTTGGCTGGTTTTGCGGCTGGCTTGGTTTTGTTGAGTCTCTCGTTGATATATCCCTTGGGGACCTTTTTTATTTCGAATTTCTCGCTGGGGCCTTTGTTCACCTCGTACCTGGGTATGGCTTTGGTAACAGGAATATATGTGGCCATTGGACTTTTTGCCAGTTCGGTGACTGAGTCTGTTGTGCTTGCTGTTATTCTGGCGCTTATCCTCAACCTGTCCTTGTGGTTCTTGGGGCAGGCGGCTGAGATGTCGGATCAGGCTACATTAACAGCGGTGATGGAACACATTTCAGTTCCTCAGCAGTTTGTTTCCTTTCTCAAAGGGACTTTGCGTATCAGTTCATTGACGTTTTTTGTGAGCACTCTGGCTTTTTTTGTTTTTCTTTCTGAACGTGTTGTCGAATCTTCTCGTTGGAGGTAGTGGGATATGAGTCGTTGGGCAAAAATTTCTTGGTTGCTTTGCGGATTGTCAGTTTTAATTTTGGTTGCCGTACGCTTTATTTTGGGCGGATGGGCCAATTTTCTTTACGTTCCACTTGCTGTGTTAGTTGTCAGTTTTGGATTGGCCTTGGT
This sequence comes from Bdellovibrionales bacterium, assembly GCA_016714165.1. NCBI lineage: Bacteria > Pseudomonadati > Bdellovibrionota > Bdellovibrionia > Bdellovibrionales > Bdellovibrionales bacterium. The sequence goes on along the minus strand of JADJNU010000002.1, from coordinate 209,259 downwards.
CCTTGATTGGAAATTCTATCTGGAGTTTTTCACTCTGAGGACCACGAAACACGGCATGAATATGGGAGTCCTTATTATTTTGGTGGTCGCCCTTTTGGCGGCTGTGAATATGATCAGTGTGCGGTTTAATAAATCATTTGATTTAACCAGTGAGAAGTTGAACTCGCTTTCGGATCAGTCGGGCAAAGTGATTGGGGATCTCAAGGAGAATCTTGGGATTGTTGTTTTTTATCGGGGGATGCAGGACCAGGAACCAAAGGCCCAGATGAAGGAGCTTTTGGCCATGTACCAGGACCTTTCTCCGAAGCTTGAGGTTCGTTTTGTCGACGCCTATCGTGAACATCTCGAGGCTCAAAATACCTGAAGGATATAAAGGGCGAGCCGGGTCTCGTGTTGTTTGCTGAATATCAGGGTCGTAAAATTCGCGCTCAACAGCCACTTCCAGGAAGAACAGGTGACAACGGCAATCATCAAAGCTACCAGAACTGACAAGAAAAAGGTTTATTTCTTAACCGGTCACGGAGAAAAGGATTTCACCAGGAGCAGGCAAGTCCTGAGCAACAGCAGCAGGCACAGGATTCTGGGTTGACTCTTTTAAAACAGGGACTAGAGGATTCTTCATTTCAAGTCGAAACCCTGAATCTGGTCGATCGAGCGGAAATGCCAGCGGACGCTGGCATTTTGGCCATCCTCGGGCCCACCTCTCAAATTCTTGAGCGAGAGATGGATATTTTGAGAAATTTTGCCCGAAAGGGAGGGAGGTTTTTAGTTGCCGCTGATCCCGGGAGCAATAGCAATATCGCCCAATTGGTGAAAACATTTGGGGTCGAATTTGCAAATAATTATTTGGTGAATGAATTCAATTTCCTGGCGCAAAGAGATGCGGGGGAAGCTCTAGGAGTTTTGTTTGACCGCGACAGCGACATCACAAAGGCGTTCCGATCTGGAAACAATTTTACGGCCTTCCCCTTAGCCAGTGAAGTCAGGAAGGCCCCTGATGCCTCTTCGACTTTGAAGGTCAAAGAGTTGGTTAAAACGAACGAAGCCAGTTATGCTGTGAATGACATTTCAAAACCAAGTAAACCCTCAAGCCAGAGGCAGCCTTATACCGTTGCGGTCTCGTCGGAAGGGCGGCTGAGTGGAGGAGAGCCCGCTCCTGCTGCGGATGGTGATCCTAAATCGCCGGGTGCCGGCGATAACTTTGCGGCTGTTGTTTTTGGGGACAGTGAATTCTTAACTAATGGCTGGATCGTTCAGGGAATCAATCGGGATTTGGTTTTAAATTCGGTCGCCTATTTGGCTAAGGAATCGGATCTGATCAGCGTGCGTCCCAAGAAGGCCGAAGGCACACAGTTAGTCATGTCTCCAACTACAAGGGTCATTGTGGTTTTGTTAGGCTTGCTCTTGCCGTTGGGTTTATTAACTTCGAGTGGGGTTGTTTGGTTTCGTAGGAGGGGTGCATGAAATCCTTTCGTTCAACTCTGATTTTTGCAGTTATAGTGGCGGGCCTTTTGGCTTACGCTATCTTTGAAATGAGGAGAAGCGAAGAAGTTAAGACGGCTGAGGCCGCACTGGACCGAATTGTTAAAATTGATGAGAAGGATGTGCAGGAGCTGCAAATCACGAGGCCCGATGGCAATCTTCATTTAGTGCGTCAGGGAGAAGCCCTCGTGCTCAAGGCTCCGGTTGAGGACAGGACGGACAGTTTCAGTGCGACGAGTTTTTTGAATTCTATTATCAATCAAAATGCCAAGGTATTAGAGGAAAAAAATCAGAAGTGGGCTGACTATGGCCTTGAGACGCCAAGGCTCAAAGTTGAGCTTGTGTCGACAAAGGGAGTGAAGACCAGCTATCAGATTGGATCAGAGAAGGCATTTGATGGTTCAAATTATCTGCGTGACGGAGATCGCCTTTTGATAGGTTCTTCTGAGCTAGATACTGTGCTCTCTAAGAAGGTGAGCGAGATTCGTGATAAGAAATTATATCATTTTGGAGATTTAGCCAAAGGCTTGAAAGTCGTTTCCTCGGCGGATGGGGTTGATCTTAAACTTGTCCGTCGTGATGGAAAGTGGATTTATGAGAAGGACCCTTCTGTTGTTTTAAAGGACGATGAAGTTGATCGGTATCTTGCTGAAATTACCAATTATCGTGCTTCGGATTTTGTTGAGGAGGAGACCACGCCACAGGTGTTGGCGCGTTACGGACTAGATAAACCACAACTCACAATTGAATTGTGGTTGGAAAACGAGAAGGCTGATGGACCGCACTGGTGGTTGAGGGTTTCCAAACCGAAACTAGGAAAAGAGGCCTTTGCCTATTATTCAGGACGTTCAACAGTTTACAAAGTGGCTGAGGATACGGTTCAGCGGCTCTCCAAAAATCTTGATGCGCTTCGGAATAAAAAGATTCCCTTTGAGTTTAAGTCGGATTCGGTCGGAGAGTTGTCTTTGCGAACAAGTTTGACGGATATTCGACTTGTAAAAAAGAATGGACAGTGGGCTCCTGTGCAGCCAGTATCCGGCAAAGAGGTCGACCAATCTGCCGTGGATGGACTGCTGTCTAAACTGAATCAGATGGAAGCACGTTATTATTTGGGTGACAAAAGGAAAAGGAGGCTCGGTAAGGAGAGTAACTCCTTGAAATTGGCGGATTCCGAGGGGAAGCCACTTTTCGAGATGACATGAGGTGATTCATTTAAAGCCAAGAACGAAATAAAATCAGCCCCTGATGAAGAGCTTTATTACACACAAACCAATTTGGCTTCCGAGTTGCTTGGAGTTTCTGTTGGAAAGATCAACGAGTTGCCCAGGCAAACCCTACTGAGGGACATCAAGAAGGCAGATCCAACACCAGCTGTGGATGCTTCGGTGGGGAAATCGTCTTTGCCTCCGAAATCATCTCAGGAACCATCTCCTGAAGGCGAAAAAAAGAAAGAATAGGGTTTTTAGCTTTGGAGGCAATTGAGGTCGTTTCACCAACGCGGGTCGACTTGGCCGGCGGCACGCTTGACTGCTGGCCGCTTTACAACCTGGTGGCACCTCATTGTGTTACAATCAATTTTTCTTTGGGCTTGTGCAGTCAAGTCAAACTCATTCCTCATACGGGTCCCGAGATTGAAGTCAATTTAACCGATTTGAACTGCAAGCAGAATTTTGCAAGCTATTCTGCGTTTATGGCCTCTGGCGATCATCGTTTTGATATCATTCGCGGAATCACTGAGTATGTGAGGCCTCCCTCTGGATTTCGATTGGATACAAGATCAGAATCTCCTGTTGGAGCTGGTCTAGGTGGGAGTTCGAGTCTGACGGTGTCGATCTTAAAGGCGTTTGGGAAATGGATTGATCGCTCTTGGTCCACTCTTGAAATTGTGGAAGTGGCTCACAATCTTGAATCAAAGCTCATCAACTCGCCGACAGGAACTCAGGATTATTTTCCGGCCGTTGAGTCAGGTCTCCACTTTATTCATTATACGGCCGATGGGGCGCGACTCGAGACGAGACCCATACCAAAGAGCATTTTTGAAGAGCATATGACTTTGGTTTATACGGGGGTCCCGCATCACAGTGGTCTTAACAACTGGCAGGTGATCAAGGCCGTTATTGAAGGAGACAGGGAGGTTCTGAAGTCATTGCGCGAAATAGGCCGAGTTTCTCAAGATATGATGAAATGCATTTTGCAAGGAAATTGGCAGGACATACCACGGCTATTCGACGAGGAATTTCTCTGGAGAGTTGCTCTCACTCCCTTTTTCTCGAGCCCTCGCATCGAAGAACTAAAAAATCTTGTTTTGTCGGTAGGAGCTCAGTCCGTGAAGATTTGTGGAGCCGGAGGAGGAGGTTGCGTAGCTGTATGGTCTCAACCGAACAAAAAAGGAAAGGTAGATTCTGCGTGCCTAAAATCGGGATTTCAAATTTTGCCTCTGAATCTTTCCAGAATCTGAAGGGCTCAATCTCCTTATGAAAGCTCATCATTTTTCTGGCCTTGCGCTTGGAGGGGGAAAAACGGACAAGAGTTGTTTGGCGTTTGTAGAATACTATCACAACCACAATAAGATTTTTCTGAGCCAATTGTATTCAAGGATTGGATCTGAAAAGGAACTCTCCGCTGATCATTTACTGATAAAATTATTATCTGATGGCAGGCACCTTGAATTCTTGGCCATCGATACTCCTCTTAAATTGCCCAAGTGTTTGCGGTGTCGCTTGAGGTGCCCTGGATATGAAAGTTGTGCTGAACCTGAGATTAAATGGATGTGGAAGTTCTATCGTGAGAAGAATCAGCGCAAGCGTCCGGCGAAGCTCTTTACTCCCTATACCGAACGATGTGCCGAGCTTTATATTTCTTCAGGTCTCGAAGAGGAGTTCCATCCTCCCCATGCTTTGGGCTCCAACATGGCCCCTTTGACAGCTCGAGCTCTTTTTTTGCAAAGAAGACTTTCGATTCCTATGATCGAAGTTTATCCAAAGCTTTCTTTGTGGAGAATCGGGAGGACTTTGGGTCTTGCTAAGTCTCACCTTCGTTTTCACAAGCATTCGGTTGGAGGGGAGGAGAGTCGTGAGGCGATCATTGACCAGCTCATAAAAATGAACATTGCCTTTATTTATGAGCAGGATGCCAAGACAATGATCGAGTTTGCGCCAGCTTTTGATGCCTTTGTGTGCGCTTTGACAGCAGTTCTCAAATACAAGGGTCAGACGGAGCCAAGGCCCAAGGGATTTCCAAAAGCTGATGCCTGGATCGAATATCCCAAAGAAAAAATTCACTGGTAAAAGGTCTTGAGGCGAAGGACCAAGGCTGTCTAATTTGTTTTATGAAAGTATGATGGGGGAATGGGAATATTGAAGATCCTTTTTCCTATTTTAATGATGCTCGACTTCACTTCATCTATTGCTCAAACCTCGTCTTTGGACGCAATCGACCACAAAGTCATACGCAGGATCACGGTGTTTCCCATCAAGACAGAGCCTTTTTTGAATGAGGTGGCGGAGGAAGCTTGGTGGAAAATGCGAGAAGCCTTAACAGAAAATAAGCGATTTCTTGTTGCCAGCAAAAACTACTTGGTTCAAAAGGACGTTTTTCAAAGCAGGGGGGAGCTATCACCTGCAGATGCCATTATTCTTGGAAAACTTCTTGATGCTGACGCTTTAGTTGTCACGTACTTGAGAGAAAAAATATTACATATGCGCGTCTATGAAGGCCAGTACGGCCGAAGCCTCTGGCACAAAGAGTTTCAGTTGCAGGCCTCAATCCCGGTTGCCAAACAAATTGTGGGCTCCACAAAAAAACTGGTTCTGGACTTCATTTCTTCTGTTCCTTATCAGGGCTTCGTGATTACGGATGGCCTGATCGGCAAACCAGTATTTTCCGAGGGAGAGAAGCATCTGGTGAAAATAAATATTGGAGAGAATACCTCCATCGAGGTTGGAGATCAGGTACAAATGGTGAGAATAAAGAGTGATAGTTTGCGTCCTCTTTTTCTGGATGGAGCAATGAGCGAGATTTTTGCTGAGGGCCGGGTGGTTTCTATTTCCCGAGAAATTATTGTCGCTGAAGTGTTGCGAGCCACTGACATTGATGAAATTCATGATCTCTCTCTTGTTCGACTTCCAACAGAATCAAAGAGACTTCGAGACATCTATGGGCTCAATCAAGAAGGTTCCATGGCAGGGCCCCATCCTGAAATGTTGGTACCTGGAGTTTCTGATTTGAGTCGGGAGGATGCAGAGAAAAAGCCGCTGCTGATGGCGTTTTCGTTTGTGCTTAATTTGGCAGCTTTTTTGATTTTGGCATTTTAGAATTTTGCGATTGCAGATTAGATTTGATGGCTTCTCTCTGCAGCAAGGGTAATTGAATGGAATTGAAACAGTGTTTTCTTAAACTTAGAGTTAGTCAGTTGAGAGGTCCTGCCGTTTTCCATTTCTCTCTTCTTCTGCTTGCCTTCTGTCTGAGTGGCCACTTATCTGCATTTGCCTCTGGGTCCTCACCTTCCTTTTCTTCGGGATTTGGAAGTGTTGAGGAAGTTCAAAAGAAGAAGGAATCAAGTCGATGGACAATTGAAGGTTGGCTCAGCCAGAAGCAAAAGATTCAATGGATGAATTATTGGCTTGCCATGAATACGTCGCCCTTGGATTTTGAATTTTCTCTTGGAGGAAATTGGGGCAATTTAAAGAGTGAGACAACCACGATACCGGGCGCAATTTCAAGTGCACAGGTCCTCGAGGGAGAAATCTCGGTTTACTATCGGATAATTGGATTTACGGCTGAATACAAAAAGCCAGATGCGGATTCTGTGTCTATCAGTGCTCTTTTTAATTTGAGACTACTTGGGACTAGTCTTCAAGCATCGCAACTGACACTTCATTATGGGTTTCGAGAATTCATGTCTCAAGATCCACTTGAGGCAATTGAGCAGCAGCAGGTTGCGGGAGTCAGCGCTACGCTTTATTTGTTTGATTTTCTTGGTTTGGAGTCTCAATATCGCAAGGAACTTCCAGTAACGAATAAGGGTTTGGTCAAAATTGAAAACTCAATTTTCAAATACGGACTGTTTGTTGAGTTGGGATTTTTGAGACTTTACGGAAATGTTGTAGACGAATCTCTGATACAAATTCCACCCGCGGCCACCGAAATGGCGACAAAAGGAAAGGGATCGGAGTTTGGTGTTCAACTCTATTTTTAAAAAATTGAAAGTTTGCTCAGCTCACTCAGTTTTTCGTTTGGCCTTAGTCTTTGCTTTTTCTGCACTTCATTTTCTCGATTTTCAATCTTGTTTAGCTCAAGAGAATGTACGATATCCAGATAACAAAAGCTATTATGTCGGCGCCGGATTGGGCCCATTTCTTCCCTTTAAAGTTGCGGGAGTCGCAGATACCTATCCCGCTTGGGGTGTCTGGTTCAGTCATCCCTCCGAAATTTCCCAGGTTGAATACAGTATTTTTTCTGTCAATGCCAAGGGTGTGACTTTTTACAATTTCGCCATTGGACTTCGAATTGATTATGAAGTCGCGATGGCTGTGCAAGCCTACTTCACTCTCGGCCTGGACGGAAATTATTATAAGAGAAAAGAGAGTGAAGGGCAGGAGTTTGATTTTGTATTTAAAGGAGGCAGTCATGTTGGCTTTGGAGTTCTTCAGAAATTAGCAGTCGATCTCTTTCTAAGAGGCGATTGTAAACTCAATCTGAGTCCCGGAAAAAGTCTCTACATTGGGATCGGTCTTATGTGGGAGTTCGGTGGCAGCGGCGAAAATCCATCGCGCTAATAATAAGTCATTTTTTGACGTATTGGATTTTCCTCCTGCATGGTATTTTCTTCTGTATCAATCATAATTTAATTGATAGCGGTTGCCGCATGCTTGAGAAAAAACCGAGTTTTTGCGTGAGAAAGTGACCACGCTTCTCTACTAGCTGGACGGGAAATTTCCTAAAATTCTTTGATAGAGTCGTGCAAGGAAGCCAGTTTCAGTCAAAGGAATCAAAAGCGCGGTTATAATGATGGATAGAATCACTACGGAAAATACGAAGGCTTGAATCGTCTCGGACTGGGCCACTCCTTTTTGAATCACCAGACTCACTAAAACTGCCGGTGCCAAGCCTTTAGGAATCATCACTGCTGCCACCATCGCATCCTTCTGGCTAACGCCCTTAGGTGGCAAGGTAAAGCGAGTGATCCAAATTCTGAGAAAATAGAGAAGGACCACCAGCAGCAGCGAAACCGCCACAATGTGCAGGCCAGATATTTGAATGGAAATTCCCAGAAAAATAAAGAAGAAGGTCTTCATCATAAAAACAATTTCCTCGTAAAACTCGCTTTCTCTCACTGCAATTGTTGGCCAGTTGGCTTTCTTAAATAACACAGGAAAATTGGCCAGGGTGATCCCAAAACAAAGGGTTGAAATAGCCCCGCTCAAGTTCATTAGTTCTGCCAGGCCATAAAGGATAAATGCAAAAGCAATAGTGGTGAAGACGGAGCTAGGGATCTTTCTCACCTTGTCCCAAATGAGTAACCAAATCAAACCACCACCAATGCCTAAGATGGCAGCAAAACCCAAGGATTTGAGTACCCTAACCGATACTCCTATTAAGCTCATATCCCCAGTGGCAAGTGCATCCACAAAAGCAAAAGTGAGTACGATACAAATGACATCTGTAAGAGCAGATTCCAAAACTAAAATTGTTTGAGTTTTCTCACCCACTTTTAAAGATTGAACCATAGGGATCACCACTGCCGAGGAAGTTCCAGAAAGAATAGCTCCCGTCAGTAAAGCCAAACTCCAGTCTCCGCCCAAAAACGGCAGTGAGCCAATGGCCAGAAGACCCATGGTCACAATTGCCGTCACGAAAGTAATGGCCATCGTCGCGGGGAGGTTCTGCCCAAGCGAAGACAGTTTTAATTTAGTACCGCTTTCAAAAAGGATGATGGCCAATGCCACTACCGTCACGACGGATCCCATTCTGCCAAAATCTGCTGGAATCGCCAGTTTTAGGATTGGACCGATCAGGAGACCAACGAATACTAAGATCAAGACGTCTGGCACTCTGGTAGCCTTAAAAAACCAAGTCAGGGCATGGGCAAAAAAATAAAAGATTCCAACGATAAGTAAAACGATTCCGTTGTCGATGACTTTACTCCTAGGTTTTCAGCTATAATAATTCATGGTTTCAGGATTTACCACCACTTCCAATTCTATATTCTCCGGCAAAAATCACAGTAACGCGGGTAAACGCATGGTCACAGTCAAATCGTCAATAGTCAAATAAACTGGCCTACGTGATTGTTGTTCCAAACTCCAAGGGTACCTTGCTGACCTAAATCTCAGGAGTTCGGGATCGAGTTCGGCTTGGTGCAGGGCTCACAACGGGAGCGCTGCTGCCGGACGCATGTTTGAAGATACTGAACTCCTGAGATTTAGGTCAGCAAGCTCCGCGTGTCTTGGGTCAGACGCCCTTGGATACAACAAATTCAAAGAAGGCTTGCGAGTTGGCGGAGTATTAAAAATTTAGATTTTCTTTTGGAAGCTTTCACTGTCAGATGATCTGATGGTTATGAAAATCCACATAAAGGTCTATATGATCCTTAAGCCTCTTGGGATCCTTTGTTGTACACCAGGTTTTGCGGATGAGGCGATTGATATTAGCTCTGAGCATGGCGTAGGTGTGATTAAGAGAAAATAAAGGATCAAATCCAATCTTTTTGAGCTCACCTTGGCCGGCCACGCAGCCCCTTTTTCCTTTGTGAGCCTTGTGAGTGGCCTGAGGAAACCACTTCGATATTGATGGTGGGTAGTGAGGATTTTCATCAGAGTGAATGATTGCGTTTGTAGCGATCTTAGATGAAATATTTTTGAATAGCTCCTCTCTTGCCGGTCCTCTTTCGTCAGGGCGATGCCCGTATTTTTTGCGAGAAATCTCAGCAATAAGTCCCTTGGCCGGCATTCGACTCACACAAAAGTCAATGATCTGCCGGTCGGCGCGGTTCACGATCATGGTTACCGAAAGGGGTTTGCATTTTGTGTGCTCGATCGTTTCAAGATCATCAAACTGAATCTCAGTGAGAGGCTCGAGTTGATCAAAATTCTTCTGATTTCTTATTCTCGAGCAGTGGGCAAGAAAGAGAAACTTTCGAACGACAGTGGTTCGACTGATTTTCAAGAGCTTAGCCACCCTTCTTTGTGAGACTCCCGAGCAGAGAAGTTCAAAGATTCGTGGGTTGAGACGGCGCTTTTTTGTCGATAGCACTTTTGTCTTGTGGCTTCTGAAAACGTGCGTCGACATTGCTTGCAACGAAATCTCTTGAGTTGGCGCCCATCCGATTTTCTGAAAAAGGACCCGAACTTCGGATGCCGATCATGCGTCAATGAACAATGGGGGCAAATTCGCTTCATAGCAGAAGGGAGAGGCAAATACCTCGCCAACTGGTAGGATTTAGTTCCTTCGAACCAACATTCTAATGGGCCAGTTTGTGATTAATAAGTCTTTTTTGGACGTATTCGATTTTCTTCCTGCATGATATTTTCTTCTGTATCAATCATAATTTCTTTGATAGCGTCCCCGAAAATGATCACTTCAGAGAAAAAGCTAACAGGTACCGTTTCTCTTTTTTCCGACTCTCGATTTAATATTGAGGACTTTAAATCTCGATGGACTTCGGCGCGAGTAGCCGCCTTAAAGTCGGTACTAGGTTGTCAGCATCCATGCTCAGATGAAAACTTAGATTTTGATTTAGACGAAGAGAACCTGCTTTTGATGCGAGTGAAAGCTGAGAAAAAGGAATTGATCTTGAGAGCCGTTTTTGATTTTAGTCGAAAGCTCGGAGTAGGATTCTCTCGCTATTTTGGAATCAGTCTTGAAATTCAAGACTTGGCCGAAATTTTGCCATTGTCGGGCTCGCCCTGTTATCTAGGAAAATGGGAGAGACACAAAGAGGCGTATGTGAGTCTCAGGCCCGGTTGCGCTGATGAAAGGCTTCTAGGATCCTTTGGCTGTGATTTTTGGAGAGAGGCCTTGGACGGATTTATTATGGGTGCCAGTGATGAAGCCAGGTTGGCCCGTCACCGGAGTTTAGGTCATGGTGACGGCGACTGTGCGGATATTCTTTTTGAAGATTCTGGCATGGGACCGCAGCAGGGTCAGCATCGGGGCGTCATTCCGGAATCCTTTGCTCAGGGTCTTGAAGTCATTGCCAGGAACTTCTCAGAAAAGCAGATAACAGTAAAATGGGATGGCTACTCGGAAGGGGTTCTTTATTACCGGTTGGAAGCCGCGGGAGCAAAGTCTTTGTGTGGTGCAGGCGGTGGCCTTATGCACGGTGTATTGAAAGCTGAAGTGCAGAAATTTTTTCCAGAGATTAAGGTTCGTGACAGTGCACCGCTCGCGGTGATTGGGGATGCCAATTGAAGAGCTTATCGCGCCGAGGTTTTTTTCAAAGTCTAAAAAGTCTAACAGGAATTGTATCTGAGTTTGGCAAGTCAAAAGATGGCGTGATTAATTCTGAGGCCAAAGAAAATATTTTTTGTGTGGGTTCCGTTTCTGAATTTCCCTTAGGCCTTGAGCGTGAGTTTCTCTGTCGAGACGGATTTTTGACAATTAGATCCACGGAATATGGGCTGAGTGCAGAGTTTTTGCAACAACGAGAGAGCAAATTTGTGGCATTGTTTCTGGAAAAAAATGGAAAATTATCGGTGAATTTGGATCAGTTTTGTCCTCGCGGTTCTCTCTTTTCTCTTTTGACGGGAGAAATGACGGGAGAAATGATGGGAGAAAAAATGAAGAACGACTATCAAGGAGAACGAGCATGAGCGAACAAAAGAGCGGAATTGGTCGAAGAAGCTTTTTAAAGGGGTCGCAGCAACAGGTTTGTTGGCTGCCTCAAACAGAGTTTTAGGGGCTCCCATTCGCTATTTTAAACCAACAAGTATTGAGAATCCCCTGCGGCAATATCCTGATCGAAATTGGGAATCTGTTTATCGCAATGTTTTTTCTCACGATTCGACTTTTACCTTTTTATGCGCTCCAAACGATACCCACAATTGTCTGTTGAAAGTTTTTGTGAATAATGGCGTCGCTGTGCGGGTGGGTCCCACTTATAAGTATGGTGAGGCGACAGATTTGTATGGGAATAAGGCTTCGCATCGATGGGATCCGCGGATCTGCCAAAAGGGACTTTCTTTGGCGCGTCGATTTTACGGTGATCGTCGTGTCAAGGCCCCGATGATTCGTCGTGGATTTAAAGAGTGGGTTGATGCGGGATTTCCTCGGGATCCAATCACAGGCAAGCCAGATGCGAAGTATTTTCAGCGAGGCAAAGACAAGTGGCTCAGACTCAAATGGGATCAAGCATATGAAATTGCGGCACGAGCTTTTGATAATATTGCCCGCACTTATTCAGGGGATTCGGGTTCAGATTTTTTGAATAAGCAGGGCTATGATGAGTCCATGGTCCATGCGATTCACGGTGCCGGAGTTGAAACGATCAAGGTGCGGGGAGGAATGGCCCTTCTCGGTGCAACACGAATTTTTGGTCTTTATCGCTTCGCAAATATGTTGGCGCTTTTAGATGCAAAAATTCGCGGGGTGGGTCCAGATAAGGCGGTTGGCGCCAGGGGCTGGGACAGTTACAGTTGGCACACGGATCTTCCTCCTGGGCACCCGATGGTGACGGGGGCTCAAACAAACGACTTTGATCTCTCGGCAACTGAGCATGCGAGGCTCATCTTAGTCTGGGGAATGAATTGGATTACAACCAAAATGCCCGATTCGCATTGGTTAACGGAAGCTCGTTTGAAGGGAACCAAAGTGGTTGCTGTAACAGTCGAATACAGTGCAACTGCGACAAAGGCAGATGAGGCCGTCATTATAAGGCCAGGAAGTGATCCCGCCTTTGCTTTGGGGCTTGCTCAAGTGATTGTTGCTAAGAACTTATACGATCCAGATTTCGTCCGTGGAAGCACGGATTTGCCCTTTCTTGTGCGTATGGATAACCTCCAGCCCCTGCGCCCAGAGGAAGTCCTGCCTGGATACAAAGCGCCTGAATTGAAATCGCTGAGGTTCTTAAAGCAGGGAGAAAAGGCTCCCAGTGGATTGTTGCAAAAAGAACAGATGGCTCCTGATGCCATGCGCGGTGAATTCCGACCTCATGTTGTTTTTGACAAGAAGAAAAAGGAATTTCACGCGATCACGCGGGATGAGTTTGGAAAGAACTTTTTGGAATTGGGTCTCGATCCTGATCTGACTTACCAGAACATGGTGACTCTCACAGATGGCAAAAAGGTTAAAGTCAGGACTGTATTCGGGATGACAGTTGAGTATCTCAACAAGAATTTCACTCCTGAAAAGACTTCGATCGTAACAGGGGCGCCAGCCAAGGCCATTGTTTCGCTTGCAGTGGATATCGCCAAGAATAAAGAACAGACTCTCTTTGCCTGTGGTATGGGACCAAATCAATTTTTTAATGCCGATTTAAAGGACAGGGCTATCTTTCTGGTAGCCGCTCTCACTCGCAATGTTGGCTTTCCCGGAGGAAATGTTGGCAGTTATGCGGGTAACTATCGAGTTGCTCTCATTGGCGGGGAGCCTATCTATGTTCTTGAGGATCCCTTTAATCCTCAGTTGAAGGCGGGCGAAAAGGTTCCCCTAAAGAAGACATTTCATTATGAGTCTCTTCATTACTTCAACTACAAAAATCAGCCCCTAAGAAAAGGCAATAAGCTTTTCACAGGGGAGGGGCACACCCCTGCTCCAACGAAGGCGATGTGGCTGAATAATTCCAATTCAGTGATTGGAAATATAAAATGGCATTTCGATGTTGTGAACAACACCCTACCTAAAGTTGAATTCATTTGTTATGCAGATTGGTGGTGGACGGGGTCTTGTGAATATTCGGATCTTGTGTTCGCCTGCGACAGTTGGGCAGAGTTCAAGCAGCCAGATTTGACGGCTTCTTGCACCAATCCTTTCGTGCAGGTTTTCCCACGAACGCCGCTCCCACGCATTTTTGATACGGAGAGCGACGTCAACATTGTTGCCAATGTTTCTAAAGCTCTCGGCAAGTTGGTCGGTGAGCCTCGCATGGAGCAAATGTGGAAATTTGTCCTTGAAGGAAAGGTTGAGGAATATTTGCAACGAATTGTGGATGGCTCTTTTACTTTGAGTGGATATAAATTCAAGGATCTTGAGGCCAAGGCAAAAGAGGGGATTCCAGCCTTGATGAACAATCGAACATATCCTCGGGTTTCTTCCTACGAGCAAGCGAGGTCTGAGGTTCCGTGGCATACCAAATCTGGCCGTCTCGAGTTTTATCGACCCGAGCCTGAATTCATTGAGCATGGAGAAAATATTGTCGTTTACCGAGAGCCGATAGATTCTACGCACTATGAGCCAAACGTCATTGTGGGACAGCGGCACGAAGGCATTCGTCCAAAGGGACCAGAACAGTATGGTTTAAAGCGCAGTGATCTCTCCGTTGAAAGTCGACAAGTCAGAAATGTGCAGATGACGGGAGAGCAGTTAGTAAAATCAAAACATCCCTTAAAATTAAAAATGTACACTCACGTGTATCACACGCCGAAATACCGTCATGGCGCGCATACCACCGCTGTCGATACGGATTTCACCTCGGTGTGGTTTGGACCGTTTGGAGATGTCTATCGTCGTGACAAACGCATGCCATCGGTCGTGGAGGGTTACGTAGATATCAATCCTCGCGATGCGAGGAAATTGGGAATTGATGATGGTGACTACGTCTACATCGATGCCGATCCGGAAGATCGTCCCTTCCGGGGGGCTAAGAAGGGAACGGAGGAGTACAAGGTTGCACGACTGATGGTGCGTGCTCGCTATTATCCAGGGACTCCTCCAGGTGTGGCACGCACTTGGCACAACATGTACGGTTCGACTTTCTCGACTGTTAAAGCTCATGAAAGCCGCAAAGATGGTCTCGCAAAAAGCGAAGAGACCAATTACCAGTCTATGTATCGTTATGGAAGTCACCAGAGTGCAACGCGAGCTTGGCTGAGACCCACATTGATGACAGATACTCTTGTGCACAAAGGAATGTTTGGACAGCAGATTGAAAAGGGATTTGCCTCGGACATTCATTGTCCTGTTGGAGCGCCTCGCGAGTCCTTTGTAAAGATCACAAAGGCGGAGAGTGGAGGGATGGACGGAAAAGGCAAGTGGCGTCCCGTTGCACTGGGCTTTCGACCGACTTATGAAAATAAGGCGATGACAGAGTATCTCAAAGGAAAATTTCTTAAGAAAAAATCATAAGTAAGAGTGGGAGATAATCATGGCAAAGGTGAAGAACTGGCAAATTAATCGAGAAATGGAATATCCTTACGAGGAACACCGTCCAAAGCGTCAGTGGTCCATCGTTTTCGACTTGAACAAATGTATTGCCTGTCAGACTTGTTCCCTCGCTTGCAAGACAACCTGGACGAGCGGCAAGGGTCAGGAATATATGTTTTGGAACAACGTGGAGACAAAGCCTTACGGGTCCTATCCATTGGCATGGGATGTTCGGGTTTTAGAGCAGCTCGGGCAACAGGAATGGAAAAAGAAAGAACCCTACTACGGAAAGACTATTTTTGAGGCGGCACAACCTGAAGAAGTCGCCGCTCACTTTGCCCCAAAGGATGAAGATTGGATGTATCCGAATATGGGCGAAGATGATTGCGCTGGAACAGTTGTCGGCGGGGATCATATTTCAATGCCTCACAACAAATGGTTCTTTTATCTCCCCCGGACCTGTGCTCATTGTACCTATCCGGCTTGTTTGGCGGCCTGTCCCAGAAAAGCGATTTACAAGCGGGAAGAAGATGGCATTGTGCTTATCGATCAGTCCAGATGCAAAGGCTACGGCGAATGCGTGAGGGCCTGCCCTTACAAGAAGTCAATGTACAACACCTACACGCGGGTCAGTGAAAAGTGCGTTGGCTGTTATCCTGCTGTTGAGCAAGGTTATCAACCGATGTGTGTGCAAAATTGCATTGGTAAAATTCGGATTATGGGTTTTATAAATCCTCCTTGGAAAGCTCGAGACGATAACCCGGTCGATTATTTGGTTCATAAGAAGGGCATCGCTTTGCCGTATTACCCTCAGTTGGGACTTGAACCAAATATTTACTATATTCCGCCCATTCACGCCGATCGAAATTATTTAACTCAAATGTTTGGACCAAATGTAGAAACGGCAATTAACAACTATCAGTCCTTGAGAGAAGATCCTGTTGCTCAAGGGCTTTTGGTGCTGATGGGTAGCAGTGATCGCATACTTCATCGCTTTGACGTCGTAAAAGGATGGGCGACCGGTTATGACGAGAAAGGCGATAAGATTGTGAGCGTTCCAGTTAATGAGGCTTTAATTGAGCGTCCGGCGTTTGATGAAGCTAGGGGATTAATTCGAGGAAATACTCCTTAGGTCGAAGACGAAAGGTGAATGGAATGAAAAAATCTATGGTGAGAGCGATTGCATTTACTATGTGTTGTGGTTTCTTTGTTGGAT
Organism: Bdellovibrionales bacterium; assembly: GCA_016714165.1. Lineage (NCBI taxonomy): Bacteria > Pseudomonadati > Bdellovibrionota > Bdellovibrionia > Bdellovibrionales > Bdellovibrionales bacterium. The sequence continues at coordinate 193,262 of JADJNU010000002.1, read as the reverse complement.
CTTCCGGAGCAGATATTTTGGTAAAAAACGTGAAGACAGATCTGTCAAAAATTTTTCAGGACGATTCCATTTGGAAGGATGCAAAACAAGAGGAAGTGTCCTTGATGGCTCAGCCTATGGTTGCTCCGAGACCAAAGACAACAAGCACTCCATCGCTGAGGGTTCAGGCCATTCATGATGGGAAATGGATTTCTTTTCGCTTGCGTTGGGCAGACAAACAGCGAGACGAGGGGGGAAAGACAATGGAGTTTTCTGATGGTCTCGCCATTCAGTTTCCCGGCAATGAGGGGCCTCCACCGCCGATTTTTATGGGAACCAAGGACAACCCAGTTCATATTTTTCATTGGCGTGCTCAGTATCAGTATGATCAAGAGCATGGAAAGAAAGAGATGAAAGACATTTATCCCAACATGAATGTTGATATTTATCCCATGGAGTTTAAAGACATGGGATCTCTCAAAGATGTTACCGATGCAAAGCGAGAACAGTTTTCGTACGGTCGGGCAGCTGGAAATCCTCAGTCTTACAGAAAAAATTCGGTCGATGAGATCTTTGCTGAGGGGTTTGGTACGAGCGCCGTGATCGAAAGCCCGCATTCCTATGCGAAGGGTGAGTGGAAAAATGGAGAATGGACGCTGGTGCTCGGAAGGCAAATGACAGCTGAGGTTGGCTCGAAACTAAGTGCTGGAAGCGACAGCAATGTCGCTTTTGCTGTTTGGGAGGGTGGTCACGGTGAAGTCGGGTCGAGAAAGTCTGTCACCATGTCATGGACTCCTCTAAGGATTGAGAAATAGAAAATGAATAACAATGAAAACACATTGAGAATATCCGAGTTTGTTCTCGCCTCTTTATTGACCTCTTATCCAGACGACGGCTTTGCTCAGGATGTTGGGCTTGTTTTGGATCAAGAGCCTGAGATTGTAACAAGTCTCTTGCGACAGCGAGTATGTGATATTATGCAGAGCGAGGAGAAAATAGATGATCTTCGTTCGGAGTATTTGGCCCTGTTTGATAGTGGTCGAGGCATTGCACCTCTTTATGAGACTGAGTATGGGAGACAGCGAGCTCTTTTTAAGGCCAATGAGTTGGCGGCCATATCTGGCTTTTACCATGCCTTTGGATTTGAGTTGGGTGGTGAAGACTGTCTGAGAGAAATGGCTGATCATATTTCTGTGGAGCTGGAGTTCTACGCTCTCCTACTCATGAAGCAAAGTAGTCTTGAGGAAATTGGCGACAGCGAAGGAGTCGAAATTGTTTCTTCGGCTCGCAAGAAGTTTTTGCGTGATCATGTGGGCAGGTTTGTTCCCTCGATTTTGGAGCGACCCGGCGTTAGCGAGAGCGAAACATACGGAGAGATTTTTCGATTTTGTGATCAATTGCTGCGGACCGAATGCTCGGACCTTGGAGTTTCCCCAGAGAAGGCGACTTGGATTGAAGGGGAGCAGGGTGACGCCGAAGTGACTTGCGGAGTTGAAGCGGGCTGTGCTAAGTAGAGCAAAATAGAATAACGAGTTCTCCGAATTCTTTCACCTAAACCGATCATTTGGCAGGGTGGCTGAATCGTCCGAAGCAACAGAATCGGACCGGGGTCTAAGTGGGAAACCTTTAGGCCTCCCTTGTTTGGAAAGGGGATATGGAAAAGTTACGGGTAACGGATTCATTTTCTAGACAGTTTCGGTATTTGCGACTTTCGGTCACGGACATATGTAATTTTCGCTGCACATATTGTTTGCCTGATGGATACCAGAAGTCCCATGAGATTCGCGAAGATGAGATGACAGTCAGAGAGATTCGAAATCTCTGTGAAGGTTTTAATCTCTTGGGTTTTGAAAAAATCCGCCTGACGGGTGGCGAACCAACTCTTCGAAAAGACCTTATCGAAATCGTGTCTGCTGTTTCTGATCTGTCCAATTTAAAAATTTTGGCTCTCTCCACGAATGGTCACAATCTTGACAAACTGGCGCGACCGCTTCGTGAGGCTGGGGTCAATGCGCTAAATGTGAGTCTTGATAGCTTGGATCCACTTCGTTTCAGAGCGGTGACGGGCAGTGGGCGTTTTGATTCAGTGATGAAAGGAATCGAGTCAGCTCTTGAGAGCGGATATGATTCGATCAAAGTCAACGCGGTGATGCTTCGGGGAATTACCGAGTTGGATATTTCGGCTTTTATTGAATGGGTCAGGACGAGACCCATTTCTGTTCGATTCATTGAGCTGATGCGCACAGGTCGCAATCTTGAATTGTTTGAGAAAAGGCATTTTAGCGGATCGGAGCTGCAGTTGATCTTGGACCAAAGTGGCTGGAAAGCCGTCGAGCGCAGGAGTTTGGCGGGACCTGCTGTTGAATTTTGTCATCCAGATTATCTGGGTCGCATTGGTTTGATCGCTCCTTACTCTAAGGATTTTTGCAATACTTGCAATCGACTGCGGGTCTCGTCCCGCGGGGGTTTGCGATTGTGTCTTTTCGGCGAAAGTGATTATTCACTTCGGCCCTACTTGAATCAAGACGGCTCTGCAAATCTTGTGGCAGAGGCAGTGAGGTCCGTGATTCAAAAGAAACCTTCTTCTCATTTTTTAGAGCAGGGAAAATATGGAAATACATGGAACCTCGCCTCAATTGGTGGCTAATTTCAAAATGATTGATGTGGGACAGAAAGTGGATACTCGTCGACGTGCGCTGGCGAGTGGCCATTTTTTTGCGTGCAAAGAAACCATTCGACAAATTGTTGAAAGGAAAATTCCAAAGGGAGATGCCATCGCCTTGGCTGAGGTCGCGGGCATTCAGGCAGCAAAAAATACCTCCTCTCTTTTGCCGCTTTGCCATCCTTTGCCACTTCATTCCGTTCGGGTTTGGACTGAGCTTAAAGAGGACTCGATCACTGTTTTTTGTGAGGCCATTACCACGGGAAAAACGGGTGTGGAGATGGAGGCGCTCACGGGTGTGAGTACGGCGCTCTTATGTATTTATGATTTAACCAAAGTCATTGATCCCGTCCTTCGTATCGGGAATATTCAATTGGAATTAAAGGAAGGAGGAAAATCGGGATTGTGGGAAAACCCTCATCGCAATCAGTCCCGGGACATACCTGAGATTTCCCAATCGACCGCAGTTATTCCTCCCACTTCACTCTCCTCTCCCTCTCAAGATCTTGGTCAATTGAGTGTGTGTTTACTGACAGTCAGTGATCGTTGCTCACGGGGAGAAGCCGAGGACAAGTCTGGTCCAGCGATGCAGGATTGGTTTGGCACAAGAGGAGCAGAAATTTTGGATTGCTCGATCGTTCCAGATGATGTCGGTGAAATTGAAGCGATCATTGAGAATTGGATGATAAATGAACGTCCTGAATTGATTATCAGCAGTGGAGGAACGGGGCTCGCGCCGAGAGATGTGACTCCTGATGCTTTGCTTCGATTGAAGGATCGTTTTCGGGGTAGAGAGATTTCTGGAGTGGGAGAATTGTTGCGCTCATCGGGCTCTCTGAAGACTGTCATGTCTTGGATGAGTCGCTCGCTGGGTTTACAAATTCGAGATTCAATTGTCATCGCTCTTCCAGGAAGTCCAAAAGCCGTTCGAGAGGGATTGGATGCTCTCGCTCCACTTTTGGCGCATATGATTCACATTCAAAAAGGTGGAGATCATGTTCGAGAGAACCGGACAATTTAATTTTCGAAATTTAGTGACTCGTAATATTTTTGGCTCCTTTGCGGATTCGGCCGTCCTCTTTCCTTTGCTTGTGCTCTTGGGAGCGAAGGGAACTCTCTCCCCTTTCATGCTTTTCTTGAGCGCAGGCTTGACTTACATTTTTGCGGGATATTTTTTTCGCATTCCGATGCCAGTTCAACCCCTCAAATCCATAGCGATTGCGGCACTCGCAGTGGGTGCCACGGGCTCAGAGATAAGGGTGAGTGCAGCTTTCTTGGGCATCATTTGCCTTTTGCTTAACTTGTGTCACTTTGATTTCCTTATGGAGCGTGTGCCCATTCGGATCGTTCATCAGGTTCAGCTGGGGCTTGGAGTCCTGCTCTTGATCCAGGCTTGGAGAACCTTGGGATCCGGAACTGAATTTGTTGTGGTTTGCGCATTTGTTTTGGGCGCGCTTTTTTTGTTCTTGCCCGAATGGAGAGGGCTTCCGTTGATGGGTCTTTTTGCTGTGGCAGGCATGGTCTATGTGGGGGCACACAGTATTATTCATGGTAATTCCTTGAATGTGAGTTTGCAAAAAAATACGGATGAGCTGCGTCCCTTGATTGTTTTAGGATTGGTACTTCCGCAAGTTGCCTTAACATTTATGAACTCCGTTCTTGGAACCAGGGCTGCTGCAAAAGTTTATTTTCCTCAGAGTTCAGGCCGAGTGACCCTGCACTCACTGCTTGGTTTTATTGGGATTGGAAATATTCTTGTCGCGGCAGTTGGGGGGCTTCCCTTTTGTCACGGAAGCGGAGGATTGACGGCGCACGTGAAGGGAGGCTCATCCAAGTGGTGGTCTAACTTAGTGATCGGTGGTTTTTTGCTTCTGCTTGCGGCCCAATCCTGGGTCTTGGGATCTGCAAATCTTGAGGTCCCGGTGGTTTTGGTAGCTTCTTTGTTGTTTGCAACTGGGGTTCATCATTTTTCACTGGTTCGTGAGACGGCATTAGTCAATTCGGGTCGTTTGCGACTTGGCCTTGCCTTTTTTTTAGCGTTCTTTACACAAAATTTATTATGGGTCTTGGTGGGAGCTCTATTTTTGGAAGCAGTAGAGTTCATTTTAGGATTTTTCGGAGAGAAATCGCCTTCCCAACAGAATTGGAAATAGAATGATACCTTACAATGAAGCCGTCGCTGTTTTAGAGGAAATTGCATTTCAATCTCCCTCAGAGGAGGATGAGTGCTCACTTCGATTGGCCGCGGGGAGAGTTTTGAGTCGGGAGGTAGTGGGATTTGAAGATGTGCCACTTTTTGATAATTCTGCAATGGATGGATTTGCCTTAGCCTCAAAGGAGACTCAGGGGGCCTCCAAGAGCAATCCTCTTCGCTTTCCCGTATCCACTTTTTTAGCGGCAGGAGATGTCCTCGAACTAAATTCTCAAATTGATCAAATGGCATCTATTGAAATCATGACTGGGGCGCCTTTGCCTAAAGGGAAATTTGATTGTGTGGTGAGAATTGAGGATGTTGAGGTTCTTGTCAGAAACGGCGAAAAGGAAATTGTTCTCCAAAGGCCGATCCGTCACTTGGAAAATATTCGTTTGCAGGGGAGTGATTTTCGAGCGGGCGGCAAGATCGCTCAAAAAGGAGAATTCATCGGTGCCCATCATCTCATGGCCTTTTCCAGTTTGGGCATAGATAAAGTTTGGACAAGGAAACCCCTCAAGGTCGCAGTTCTGGCGACGGGCAAAGAATTGATAGAGATTGGCCAGGAGCGCACAAATTCTGCTCAAATATGGAATTCATCCGGTCCTTTGCTCATGGAGGCATTGAAGGAATTGGGTTGTGAAGGGATGGACCTGGGAATTGTGGCCGATGATGAACCTGAAACATTCAAGTCCCTATTGAGACAGGGTCTGCAGGAGGGTGTAGACTTATTTCTCAGCACGGGAGCCGTTTCAAAGGGTAAACATGATTTTGTGGTCGAAGCGCTCAGAGAAGTGGGGGCAAGAGTTCATTTTCACAAGGCTGCGATTCGACCCGGAAAGCCGATATGCTTTGCTGAATTTCCAGACGAGAAGGCAGCATTCTTTGGATTGCCCGGAAATCCAGTTTCTACAGTTGTGGGTTTTCGCTTTTTTGTTGCGCCTTATCTTCGTGCTCGTCTTGGATTGGGTATGGACAGAGGAGTGGAAGCAAGCTTAGAGAGGGATGCAAAAAAGCCAGAGGGATTGAGATGTTTTTACAAGGGGCGTGCTTACCTTACTTCTGATAACAAAATTCAGGTAGAGATTTTGGAAGGGCAAGCCTCTTACGTTGTGAGTAGTCTCCTTTCTGCTAACTGCTGGGTGGTGCTTCCTGAGGAAGGGTCTTCACTTTTGGGTGGGACTCGGGTACAAATTTTTTCGCTGGATTATTCATTTAGGAAGGGAATCTTGTCATGATCTCGATCGATCTTCGATTATTTGGATTTTTTCGAAAATACAGTGATCAGCCGATCATCAACATAGAGCTGTTATCAAAATGTAGTGTTTTGGCATTGAAGCAGATCATTGCCGGGCACCTGAAGAAAATAAAGCCTGATCTGGGTGAGCCTGACTTGGTTTTTGAATCTGCGCTCGCTAATGAAAGAGAGATTCTAAAGGATCAGGATGAAATCACTCAGTCTTGTACTTTGGCGATTTTGCCTCCAGTGTGTGGAGGCTAGAATGATAATGATGTCTGAGCCTATTTTATGTAAGATTACAGAAGGGGCAATTTGTGAAGGCGAAGTCTTTCACTTTGTAAAGACACCTCAGCATGGGGGAATGAATTTCTTTTTTGGTGCTGTTCGGGATTTTAACGGTGGGAAAAATGTCGTTGCAGTTAGTTATGATGCATTTGAACCACTCGCTGAGCAGGTTTTTCGGGAAATTGCGGGAGAGGCGCGCCTGAAGTGGGGAGACGAGCTTCGTATTTATATTGTGCATCGTGTGGGAAAATTGCTTTGCGGAGATACCAGTGTTGGAATCGGTGTGAGTTCGCGACACCGCGATGAGTCTTATCAAGCTTCCCGTTATGTTATTGAGAATATCAAGCACCGAGCTCCAATATGGAAAAAGGAATTTTATGAAAATGGTGAAACAGAATGGTTGAAGGGTCACGCCTTGTGCCAGCGTACCCACGGACACAGTCGAGCGCTAGACCTTCGATGATGATGGGTTGGGGCGTTGTTCTGGCCGGCGGCAAGTCCTCACGTATGGGGCAAGATAAGAAAAATTTGAGGTGGCAGGGAGAGACGCTCTTGGACCGGTCGAAGAGAGTCTTGTCTGAAGTCGTTGGAACTGAGAGAGTTTTGATCAGTGGGAGCTCTCTGGGGCCTGGTTCCTGTCCCGATTTAATTGCGGAGCTGGGACCCTTGGGGGGGCTTTATTCAATCTTGGAGAGGCTAAGAGACGAGGGAGAAACTTGGATTCTTGTTATTCCAGTAGACATGCCTTTGATCAAAACAGATCTATTGTCAGTTTTGGTGAGAGAATGGGAGAGGCTTATGATCGATCAGGCGAAGGACCGGACTTGCGGTCTTCAGTTTGAAGGTTTCGAACTCCCAGCAATTTTACGAGTTGATTCTGGATTAAGGCAGATTGTTTCCTCTCTCTGTGAACCTGAAGTAGAGGAGGGGCAAAGGTCCTTTAAAAATTTGAAATCTTGTATCAATATGAAATCAATCGCGATCCCCTTAGATTGGCAGACCACGTTTGTGAATATCAACAACAAAGACGATTGGATGAGTTTTCAGGGAGGATAAATGAACTTGAGGTTTGATGAAGAGGGCCTTCGAGTGAGATTGATGCCAAAGGAACTTCAGGACTTTGCATTGGAAAAGAAGCTTGTGGCTCAATTTCCTGTTACTTCCGAGGTGAAGCTTTGCTTGAAGCTGGAAATTGCCCCGGCCCTTTGCCTGAAAAACGATGGACTAGAAATTTTGGTGGGAATTCCAGAGATATACGTGCAACAGCTTTCCAAAGCGATACAATCATCAAATAAGTTATCCCTCGGAATCCACGAGAAGATTTCAGGGGTCAGCGTTTCAATTGAAGTTGATTACTTTGAAGCTCGAAAAGATAATCGCAAGAAAGAGAAATTGTCTTTGTAGAAATCAGTGGGGATTCGATGTCCGATTTAGGCCCTCTAAAGAAAAAGTGTGATCCAAGGGATATTGCGTTCAAGGCGCTTTTTTTGGGTGCTCAGGCCGAGAATGGACCCTGGTTTCAGAAAAAGTGGCAAGAGATTTTGGCGCGTTGGATAGAGTGGAGAAAGGATTTGTTTCCTGAGGATGGTCCCGTCATATCCAAGGACGATCAGAGAGAGAGTCAATTTCGAAAATCACAGTCAGAGATTGATGTCTATGTCGATCGATTGTTTCACTTGTTGGAGGGAGAAACTCCCAAATTTACTCCCCGTTATCTCGGACATATGGTTTCAGAAACATCAATGCCAGCTCTATTGGGTCATGTGACGGCTCTATTGCACAACGCAAACAATACCTCAAAGGAATCCTCGAAAATTGGAATCGAATTGGAAACCGAAGCCATTGGTGACTTGCTTAAGATGGTAGGATTTAATATCAAACAAGGTCAGGGACACTTTACCTCTGGCGGGATCCTGGCAAATTTGGAATCGATGTGGCGGGCTTTGTTTCGTTTAGATCGGAACATGGCATTGGGTTTGTATCTGATGGAGCGAGGCCGGCTTGGTCCAAATACCTCAAGTTATTCCTGGTCTTTGGGATGGAGTGAATTGGAAAAATGTGGCCGCAGAGCGAGGGCCAGGCAGTTGATTTGAGTGAATACAGCTTGTTGGAACAAGGTCCCTGGAAGTTTCAAGAAATCTTTCTTCGCGTGACAGAGAGGCCCTTTCAGACACCCTTGATTGTCGTCCCAGCCAACCGTCATTTTTCTTGGCCAAAAATAGTATCGATGTTGGGCCTCGGCGCTTCATCGCTCGTTGAAGTGCCACTTGATAGTGGTGGACGAATGAGCATCACGGATCTCAGAGAAATCATTTCTTCTTCTATTTCAAAGGGACAGCCCCTTCTCGGAGTGGTTTCCGTGCTTGGCACAACTGAACTTGGAGCTGTAGATCCCGTCGATCAAATTCAGGATTTTCTAGACGATCTGAAAAATCGCCTGGGTTTAGATTTATGGCATCATGTTGATGCAGCCTATGGGGGATATTTTGCCACGATGTCAGAGGGATCGGAACAAGGGCGGAGCCTAGCTTTGAGCACAAGCAAAGCCATTTCTGCTCTTGGGCGAGTTCACTCCATCACTATCGATCCTCACAAACTGGGTTATGTGCCTTACGCCTGCGGCGCTATTTTGACAAAGGACTTACACCACTATCAAGTGAAATCATTTTCAGCTCCCTATTTAATGGGGTACAAGGCAAATCGATGGGCCTACACGATTGAGGGTTCGCGGGCCGCGACAGGGGCCGCAGCTACCTGGATGGCCAATCGGACACTTCCGTTAAATGCAGATGGGTATGGTCGGATTTTGGAGAAGGGAATTCGAGGGAGAAATCGCCTTTTGCAATTGTTGGAAGGTTTGAAGGAAGAAGTCATCATCGTGCCATCGCATGATTTGAATTTGGTTTGTTTTAGCCTCGGTCGCAAGGGCGAAAAATTGTCGACTGTAAATGATCGCAGTCTTCGTGTTTTTGAAAAATTTGTTGTAAGTCCAAGTTTTTCTGTCTCTAAAACGACGATGAAGAGATCTTCATACACGAAGTTGATCGATAAGATTCTTGTTAACCAGCAGATCCAGGCTGACGACGACAAGTTGGTGTGTCTCAGAGCTGTCTTGATGAATCCATTTACGACTTCAAAGGAGAGCCGGGTTGATTTCTTAAGCGAATTTACGGAAGAATTAATGAGTCACAACAAACGGGTTTGCCTTGAAGTTGAATCGGAAAAGGGCACCTCAGATGAATAGATCCTCAGATGAATAGATATATCCGTCAGACAGTTTTAAAAGATCTTGGCCCGTCAGGGCAGAACGCACTCAGTGAGGCAAAGGTGCTGATCCTCGGCTGCGGCGGTCTCGGTTCTCCACTCGCTTTGTATTTGGCCGCAGCTGGGGTGGGTCGTATCGGATTGGTCGATGGGGATTTGGTGGAACTGAGCAATCTTCAGCGCCAGATTCTTTATGTTGAGAAAGATATTGGACGAGAAAAGAGTTTGGCCGCGACCGAACGGATCCGAAGTGTTAATTCGAATGTGAGAAGTGATACCTTCTCCAAGAGATTCGACTGGTCCTGGGCCTTGGACGTTGCTCCAGATTATGATGTGCTCGTGGATGGCACAGACAATTTCTCTGCAAAATTCTTAATCAATGATGTCTCCTCAAATTACAGAAGCCTTTGGTTCACGGTTCAGTTTCAGAATTTGAAGGCCGATTTGGGACGTTTTCAGGAAAGAAAGGTCCTTGTTATCGTTGTTTGTACCCAAAAAGTCCTATGTCCTTTGTGCAAAATTGCCAGGAGGCCGGAGTGCTTGGTGCGGTCGTTGGAGTGGTAGGAGTTTGGCAGGCCCTGGAATGTCTTAAGGTCATATTGGACTTGGCAGGAATCGGAAGACTGAATCCTCAATATGGCAAGATTTCAATTCTTGATTTTTTTGATAACAGCATTCGGTCTCTTGAAGTTCCTCAAAGAGAAAACTGTCTTTGTCATCTGGATCCCTCCCAAATTGAAATAAAAGAAGAAGCGGAGTTTCTCTGTGTGAGTTCTAAAACCTCACCAGCGAGTTTGTCATGGGCCGAGGCACAGGAACTGGAGGGCGCACAATTCTTAGATGTTCGGGAGTTTTCAGAAATCAGTGAAGGCATGATTCCGGAGGCCTGGCATTGGCCCCTCAGTAAAATAGAAAAAAATGAATTTCCAGCATTTATTAAAGATGGAGATCATTGGGTGGTGTATTGCGCTAGCGGATTTCGATCTCAGCGCGCGGTTGCCTTTTTGGAGCGGCACAATCAAAATTTTGCGACAGTCAAATTTTATAATTTGGCTGGTGGGATACTCTCCCTTGCGCAAATGAACGAACTGAGCAAAAGCTGGTGCATCACCGGGTATGAACACTTCACCGCAAGACCATAGATGAAGGATGGCCGCTATTTCATAGTAGCGGCCATCCTGGCCCTTCTAAGGAGATCTTTGAAACTGGGATTATTTTGCGTCGAGTCTGGTCGGTCTTATGATGCGCGGTTAGGACACTCCTATAGTGACTTTTGGTCTCACGTTGAATTATAATCCATCAATGTCAGAACTCCTTACAGAAATTCATCGTGCCCTTGGCCTTACTCAAGCGCATTTTGATTCAAATCTCCTTGCCCTACATGAACAGCCGGCTCTTGCAGACCTTCAGGTGGTCGAAATTGATTTTGAAGGCAGACCGTTTATCTTGGTTTCTTCAGCCGCCGAGGCTTGGGTCAAGATGAAGGAGTCTGCGAGGCGAGATGAGATTGTTCTTATGCCATTTTCCGGATTTCGCTCCTACCTTCATCAAAAAAGTCTCATTGATCTGCATCTGAAGAATGGACGAAAAATCGAGGATATTTTAACCCACATTGCCATCCCAGGATTTAGTGAACATCATTCTGGGCGAGCTATTGATATTCATGCAAAGGGGCACCCGGTTTTAGAAGAGGCATTTGAAAGGACCGAGCAATTTGCTTGGTTATTAGAGAACTCGAATCGCTTTGGATTTCGATTGAGTTATCCAAAGGGAAACTCCACGGGAATTATCTATGAACCATGGCATTGGTTCTTCGCAGGAACCTAATATCGTGCCATGGACCATCCGTCGCGCCAGATCTGATGATGCTCCGATAATTCAAGAGCTATATATTGAATTGGTAGGTGATCAAAAAATTAATGTGACCGGGGCTGCACTCGCGTCTATTGAGAGCGACAAATCAAATATAATTTTGGTCGCGGAGATAGATTCCCAGGTTCTTGGGACCGCATTTGTTGTGCTCTGCCGAGACATTATGTATGGAGATCAGCCTTTTGCAGTTGTTGAGAATATCGTTGTGACATCATCGGCTCGTGGTCAGGGCATCGGAACAAGGCTTATGGATAAAATCAAGTTCGTTTGCAAAGAGAATAGGTGTACGAAAATCATGCTGTTGAGCAATGCTAAACGCGCAGGGGCCCACAAGTTTTTTGAACAAAACGGTTATCGCGGTGATCTCAAGCGAGGTTTCGTGAACTACATTAATCGATGTTAGCAAAGATCTAGAAGACGCTATCCCCAAGAGCCATCCGATTCGGAAGATAAGGGCAGGACTGGCTAGAATCCATGGGTCAGCCTATTTTTTTCGTTCTTCCAGTATCCTTCCGATAAGGGCAATTAGGTAATCGGTTGTCCTTTGCGCGGCCAAAGCAGCAGTGTGAACATCATTCAGTTTCAAACTTTTACCTAAACAAAATCCATTATTCGCTGTGGTGAGAAGGTCAATAAGAACGTTAATTTGTTCAGCCAGGATTCTCGAGGATTCACTTTCTGTTTTTTTAGAAAATTGCGTGAACAATTGTACTTCCATATTGACGGCAAATGCGTAGCCCACCGCAGACCCAAGTTGAGAGCACACAGCGCGTGAAATTTGATTGTTATCAAGGTCGCCAATCTGATCGACCACTTCCTGGGGATTCAAAATTCCCTTGATCTTGCGGCCTACCGACGACAGATTGGACTGTGCGGCGCCAAGCGTATCACCGCTGAGGAACTCGCTAGCGAATGACTGAGGTGACATCAAAATGCAGGTTGTCGCCAAAATTAAATGCTTTTTCATCTTTTGCTCCTAACTGGTTAAGATAAAATCGTCTGCGGTTATCGCTTGCAATCTACGATCCAACAAAAGCCCGCTTTGTGAGATATCAGTGGTTCTTGGCGAAAGACTTGGATAATCTGTTAAATTCCAGTATTTTGGCAGACTAAGGCAAAGACGGCCTAAATTACCGTCACACAGCTTCAGTGCCAATTTGTCGGGTGATCGTGAAATAAGTATAAATTCCGCCAGCACTTAAAAAATAAGAATCTGAAAATCTTTGGTGGCACGTGAATGCGAGGCCGGTCGTCTTTCGTTCGTTTGAGATTCTTGGTTAAATTTGCATCGCCGACAATCCAAAGTAAATTACCAGCCTCAATGTTTAACTGAGATTCGGGATTTTGTATTTTAGGACCTGCTCGTCGCTCCCGATCACTACATGCTTTGTCATTCCCTCTAGAGAGCGAGAGTCTCTTTTTCTTTCGAGGGATCTCCCTTTTGGTGATCACGAAAGGCGATCAAAGGTCGGTGATCAAAATACTCGCTATTGGCCTACGAGAAAGTCAAAAATTTCACGCTGCAAGTCTTGATCTTATCTGTATTTTCCATCATCATTGCAAAACATCAGTAAAAGATACTGGAATTGAAGGCTCCCGCAACAGGCGGAATCTGTGAGACGGATGCAAAAAAAGAACATTTTTTGTCACCTTTAGACAGGATTTGTCTCGAAAACCAATTTACCTATGGAAGACTGCAAATAAGTTCTACATTCCGGCGTCAGAATCCTTACAGGTGAAATTGTCATCGCGACATGTTAAGGTGTCGGGCTCAGTTTGGAATTTCTAAGTTTGTCAAAATGGTTTCCACTGGATTCTGAAATGCGTTCCATTCAACCATTTAAAGGTGATTGTGAGAAACGGAATTATTCCTTTTTTATGTGCTTTAAGCATTAGTGCTAAGGCACAGCTCCCTTGCGCAGCTCTGCTGGCGGATCGAATTACTCCTCAATCCCAGGCAGTAAGACAAAATATTGAGATCCGCGATTTAAGCACTTTTGGGCAGGCGATGACCGAGGGTATGCTGCTACGGCCCGAGCAGACTGATTTGTTTGAAATTTACAGAAAAATCTTTTTCGGTGACCCAAATACTTCCGTTAACGGTGCCACCTTGAAAACAGTAACTGACCTATTGAAGAATCATCCTGAGCTGCAAAAACTACCATTTCGTGAATATGAAGTCGAAACTGTTAGAAAGGCTTATGAGATGCCTGAGTCACTCGCAAAATATCTAAAGTCACAAAACGGCAATGCGGGCCAAGTACGGTCGAATCTATTTCAAGTTGAAGCCAACCTTGGTTTTTGGAAGAAACTTGTGGGTTTTGAAGATTCGCCAATGCCAGGGAATTTATCCAAAGATCAAAGGAGACAGCTTCAGGACCAGCAGAAGACAAGATTCCTGAGGTATCTTGATCGAATTATTTCAAAAGAAAATCGAGTCTTTCTCAAAGACGAAAAGGTTGATTATCGTCTCAAGGTTAAAACTCTGTACGGCTTGCTTAAGCGGATGTCTGATCACATGGAAAGACGAGGGCGCAGTACCCAACAGCTTCGTCAAGCAATGGTAGATCTTATCGCGACGACGGGTTTTAACAATCAGGCCACGCAGGAGCTACTAAAAAGCAAGAATGCTCTTGATACAATTGAAGGCCTTAATAAAATTCTGGATGAACGAAATGAAATGGCAATGGAGCTTGGCTTTGCTGGTCACTTTAAAGAAATGCTGCAAAATTTAAGAATTGATTCACCCTCGCTTTCGATTAGAGCTGAGGATGAAACCAAATTTATTGGAGAGCTTGAGAGGGAGGTGTTGAGTGGTTCGTTTCAAACTTTGCCAAGTGAGAAAATTAGGGTGAGGTCGCTTTCTATTCAGGAAGCACCATTTCGCTCTTGCCTTGGCGGATCGGACTGCTCAAGCCGCAGTTATTTCTCAAAGGCACTAGACCCTAACTTTAATTATTTTACGATGACTGACAGTGACAATCGCTCCTCTGGACACGTAACTATCGTTCTTGGGGTGGCAAAAGATCAAGCCGGCCAAGACCATAAAGTAGCTTTCGTCGATAAGCTGCAGAACGTTCCAAACCAAATGATCCCACTCTTTTAGAAGCTGTGAGATTGTCATTGCGTGAGCAAGGTTATTTATTGGGAGTACCTGAGGATGTCGGAGACGAGTCGGGACTTTCAAATAGCGCCACCATTCGGCACTTTTTTGCCAATGATGTGTTGCCAAGTCTTCGCACGTCGCAATTGAAAGATTTTACGCCGCACCAAAATCAGTATGAATTTGCAAATGGATATTCCCGCGCTTACCGAAGACCCTCTTTGTCTTTGAGGCTTTACGAGTTAAAAGATTCATTGGAGGATGCAGAAATTCGACCGGGAAAACGTTACGGACCAGGACTTGCCGAGGCAACTCTTAATCGGAATAAGCTTGTTGAAGAGTTAATAAGATTTCGGGAATCGTCTAACGAACAAGATGTACTGAAATATATTGCAAGTGGCCAAATCGTGGATGGGCTTGAAAAAGTGGGACTTTTTACTCAGAAAGAGTTTTTAAATGATTTAATGAAAATATCGATCAATCCAGCCAGGAGTTTTTCTGTAAGGAAGAAGGCCTTTTTTGAAATCTTACTTGTAACGAGCAGGGCTGATGCCACTATTTTTCCTGATTTTCAAGAATTCAGATTTTCTGATGCAGAAAAATCTCAAATGAATTCTGAGGTTAGACAATGGAAGAGCTCGTCAGATAAAAGAAAGAATCAATTTGCCAATGGCATTAATGAAATGTGGTTTAAGGCGGCTCGGGAGGGCAATGAAACTTTCGCAGATGCGTTGTCTTCGCTTCGACTAGTCGAGATCAATCTGGATCTGTTTTCGAATTTTTTGAATATTCCCTATTCAACTGACCACGCTCGGATCCATTCCTTTTTTCTTAGTCATCCGCGTCAAAGAGGCTCGCAAGCAAGTCTTGCTGTTTTATCGAAACTGACAGATCTCTTGTGGAAATCTCCCGAAGGGCAAGCTTGGTTTGCTCGTCATCCAGATAGACTCCGACTTCTTAAAAGTCACAATAGTCACAATAGACAACTGATTGATCATATTGTTGTTCAAAACTGGAAAACCGTTTATTTTAACCTTGGGAAAGCGGACGATCGTCAAATACTCATGAGAGTCGTTGCACAGACTGAAAGTATTGAAAAGCTACAGGACGTCATATATCTTAAGATCAGAAAGAATACGCCAGAGGCTCAAATTGCCTTTGTCTCCGAGCTGGCGACGAGTTCTATATGTTCGCTGTTTTGTCGTGAATTGTTGACAAGTTTGTTTATTCATTCTGGACAGCTGGGACTTGAATATGACACATCCGTTTTCAAACGAGAGGGGCATAATTTGCCCATCGACAACAGCGTTAGGACCGCTGTGTTGCGTACCTCGAATCTTTCTGAGTCTGAATTGAATAGCTTAGTGTATTTGAAGACACCAAAGAGTGCCTCTGCAGCCGATTTTCTGAAGATGTTAAAGATTTTAGAATCCAAGTTCAATATTTTCGGACAAAATCTAGCTGACCTTCCAATTCTTAACTTGGCTGAAAAAATTGATCTTTTTACCCAAATGGAAAAGATTGCGGATAGCGACCTAAAGGCAAATTCAAAATTGATCTTGATTTGACTATTTCCAGACTGACTCAGAGACTGATCTCCCTCGTTCATAGGTGACACTAGGAGTCCTTATTCATTTAATCAATTGGCAGAAAAGATTAAGAGAGTTCACTTTCCTCAGCTTGATGAAGAGTCAATTCTTGGACTTTATAAAAGACGAGATATGAAAAATTCCTCTGGCTATACGGTTCTAAATCCATATGTAGTTGCAATATTGCAAACTCAAAAGCATCTTCCAACTGGAGTATTTAAAGATATTGTCCGCTCAATGAAATCCGCAGTAAGAACGGACTTATATCAAATCCTTAAGGACTATCGACCATCTAGGTCTGAAATTTCATATTTGATAGGCGAATTTTTGGCGAACTTGCAGCTTGAGTCCACAGAAGGTGATCACAATATGACCGAGGCATTTTACATTCCAAAATTTGAACCTCCCATCCTGTCAGAGAGGCTTCGTAAGGGACAAGAATGGACTGATCAGATTTATGAACGAATCGCCTCCCTATGGGAGTATGCAACTAAGGGCTGGCTGATGGCATACATTTGTTCGGCCCCCGACTTGCCGGTTTCTTGGCAGAAAAATCTCATTAAAGATATAGTCTCGGGCGAAACTGGCCGGATGGGTAGGGCATTGAGAATTATTTCAAGTCAACGACATTCGGTTCCTGCATTGGAGCAATTATTCCAAAGTGAAATTGAGAAAAAGAAACCTTTTTCATCAGAGAAACTCTATCTAATACTTTCGAATTTAATCCAAGATGAAGGTCGATCCAGAGGTGTAAATTTTAGCAAACAAATGTGGTTTTGGCTATTCTCTAGGCTAAAGCTCAATGCCCCCGCAAGCTCGGTAGCGGAGACCAGTCAAGGCAAAACATGGACGAATGAATGGGTCATCACTGTTGGCTTTGAACTCGTTAAATGGGGATCGAACGCTCCAAATTCAGTTTACGATCGTCTGTTTAGGTGGGTCAAAGAAGATCCATTAGTTGGTGAAAAAATGATGAGTTTACTCTTACAGAGGCAGGAACTCCCAGCGCAGATTTTGGCACGCCTGCCACAAGAGGGTTCTGCTCTCTATACAAAAATGGATAAAATTGACCAGCTTCGGTTAAACAATCTAAGACGAGATCTGGAAAAGGCCCCAGTGTCTCGATGAACAATCAATCTTCTTTGAAAGAGCCTCATCAAGATTTGGCGATAACCACAGTCGACGCTTCTCCCTTTTGGTGATCACGAAAGGCGATCAAAGGTCGGTGATCAAAATACTCGTCAAGGCCTGGGACTGATTTTGGAAGTCCAGTCATGGCTCCCATCCAGCTCTCTCTGGTTTCCATACAGAGAAACACGTTCCACGATCCCAGTTGTCGAAATTGGCTTAAGAGAAAGTCAAACATTTCACGCCGCAAGTCTTGATCGTATCTGTATTTTCCATCTTCGCTGCGAAACATTTCAGCTCGAGTCACATGTGATTTTGCGCCAAACCGTTCGCGCATCATATGTCTTTGCTCAGGTTGAAACCGCAGAGCTCCAAGCGACAAGCTCAATACTTCCTGGGGCTCAAAATACCTGGCTATGGTTTTAACGAGCCCACTGTAATTCTCTTTCCATTCGGGGTGCCAAATCAATGGATCTAGGTGGAAGCCTATTAAATAATCCTTGTCACGGCACTTGCGAGCTGCCTCAAGTCGCTCAATCAAGCTGGCGGTATCGAATTCTTCGCTGTCAATGATGGGCTGCGGATTCAGGGACCAACTGATGATGATATTTTTCTCGTGGTCTATATCTAAAAACTGCTCAACTTTATTTGACTTGGTTTTTAACTCCAAACGCCAATTCGGAACACTTCGAAAGAATTTGATCAATTTACGCGAGTAGAGAGTCAAGTCGTCAAGGCTGAGGCTGTCGGTCGTTTCACCAGTTCCAATGCGAATTTTTGCTTGGGCTTGTGCTTTGGCAAAATCTTCGAGTTCGGCAATTGACTGTTCGATATTAGAGTAAACAGACAAGACTGGAGTGTTGATATAGCTTTGGAGATAACAGTAGGTGCAATTCATGTCACATTGCAGACCAAGATTGAGAACGAAGTAATTGCAACAGGCGAGCCCTGGTTTTGCTCCGGGGCAACGTTTGAAAAATCGCCCTTTGAATTCATGAATGTACATGATTTTTTTGCTGCGATTAAATTCTTCACTCGAAAGGTGATTTCCGACGAGCTGCTTGTGAGGAGTTGAGAAGACCCTTTCTATTTTCGTTTCAGGAAAAAATTGAATCGCTCGTTGAGCAACCTCAGAACCCCAAGAGTCATTGTGGATATAAATTTTCTCAAAATGATCGATGATTTTTTGGCGAAACCTCAGGTTTTCCATATAACTTCCTGTCCGCTCAGTCTCTTCTCGATCGTGGATAGACCTTCAAACTTTCGATGGAAGTCTTGTTGCGATTCGATTTGCAGCTTAACCTCAAGGAATCCCCGATCTCCCTGGCGGATCCACTGTGCCTGAGTTCGGCTGGGCCAAGGGAGCTCGCGTACTTGGCGGTGCTTTTCGTGATCCTTTGCCATCACCTTTGGATATCTCATTTCTTTGAGTGAAGAAAACCAATCAACTTCAGGTTTTGGCAGGAGATCTTCCACAGGCACATCCATGAGGGACAGCTCGACGGTCCACTCTAAAACTTGGATTCCCAGATTTTTTGAGAGAGCAGAGTGCCCAATTGCCAGGAGCACGGGTGCAAAAGTTTCTGGATTCGACACCGAACGCAAAGGAGAAAGATCTTGGGCGCCAACCTGCTTATGGGAGCACCAGTCCTGAAAGGACCGGGGAGTCAGAATCAATTTCTCGAGGGTGACTTCCAATTCACGATTCCAGCGCAATTGATAGGTGGGCCACAATTGTTCGAGGCACTCCCCCCATTCAGAAAGGAGCTTCACTTGGCTCCAGAGGCGAGCAATCTCGGGCAAACTCAAATGAGGATGGCAGGCCCGCACTGCCTCTAAGGGCGTGGCACAGCGGCTCTGTATGTCGAGAGCTTCATGAGCAGGAGAAGTGAAGTGTTCAAATCCGACAATGAGTTCCCTCTTCCAACACAGAATTGGTAGCGCAGAGTTCCAAACCTTGAGAGGTTGAAAAGCCCAATTGTTATCGCATTGCAAAAGAGACCGAAACTTCATCCTTCTCCGGTACCATGAATTTGGGAAGTAGTCGACTGGACAATCTCAATGGTATACCTATTGGTTATGGCGGATTGGAGAACTCGCGCTGAAATATCTGCAGATGTGGTATTTTTCCCCTACGCGGCTCGCGAGGCAGAGAAACGTGCCGAAGAGGTTTATGTTTGGGATCTAGATAAGACCTATCTGGATACCCGCTTCGAGACCTTGAGTGGGATTTGGCAGACAGCCATGGAGAAGGCTTTTCAGAAGAAGAATATTCCCGGGACGGGAGCACTTGGTCGTGCCCTGAAAAAACATTCTGAAGAGGCCGTTGAAAAACTAAAGCGAGAATTTGCCATTTACTTCATTACGGCTTCGCCTCCTCAATTGGAACGTAAGATTTATGAAAAGATGGTTTTCGATGGAATCCATCCTTTTGGTATTTATTTTAAAGATAATCTGAAGAATCTTCATCCGCGCCGTTGGTGGCGTCTCACTCAACAGGTCGGTTATAAGATTCAGGCTCTCCTTTTGCTCCGCCTTAGGTTTAAGTCGGATGTGCATTTTATCATGTGGGGAGATGACAGTGAGTCCGATGCTGTTGTCTATGCTTTGTTTTCTGACATCTGTTCTCGTCGAATGGAAGGGGACAAGCTGAGAGAGACCCTCAAATCTTTGTACGTCGTGGGAGAGCAGATGGATTCAATTATCGACATGCAGCAGCGGATTCCGCAGGGCGATCCCGTCGAGAAGGTTTACATTAATCTGGCTGAAGACACAGATGCTGATTACTATCTGAAATTTGGAAGGCGAACCTTGCCAACCTATAGCAGTTTTCAGACGGCTGTAGACTTGTTTCAGGATCGACGCCTTTCTGGGGAACTGGTCGTGACCGTAGCTCAAGATCTCGTGACCAATTTCGGTTATACTCACGAGGAACTTGCACGGTATCTGGATGATTTGGTTCGGCGTCAACGGATCGGTGCAGAATCCCTAGCGGATCTCTTATCGGTTCTCCAGAGCTATGGTCTTATTCACAAGAAGTGGACTCCCTCCATCGCTCCGAAATTAGTAACGGAGCGGGTAGGAGATACGGTCATTGCATTGGAAGGCAGCTATGAACCTTGGGTTCCTGAGAGAATCGACTATCTTCATGACTATCGCTGACTTGTTTTGGGAAAAATTGTGATCATTCAAAAGTCAGAGGAAAGGATCGAGTGATAGGTTGGCCCTTGAATGATTGAAAGGAAGTGTTTCTAAAAACACTTAACAAGCAGTTGAGGAGTTGCTGATTTTCGATTGTTGTCTGTAATACCTTTGCCTCATCAATTTTTCCACGTGGATCGATCGTAAAACTGATCACGACCTGGCCATTTACAGGGCCTGTTTCCCGAATCGCATTGGCCTGGCATTTCTGGAATTGTCCCTTTTGAACTATGATCGTATCTTCGATATAGGAATTTGTGAGAGTATCCGGAATTGAGCTCGCCGTTGTCGAGACCGGAAGAGTTTCTTTTGTAGGAGGGGACGTAGGATTGGGAGCAGCTGGCTGAGGTGCCGCTTCTTCGTTTTCAACGGCCTCATTCGAATTTTCGACCTTGGTGGCCTCCTCAGGAGTGGGATTTAGCTCTCGTCGCGCGATTCCGATCTCAGAGCTTCTAAAGATCATTTCGAAACCCTTCTTTTTTGGGCGAAAGGAAGGCGAGAAAAGTTGGCGATCTTTGATGATAAAGAGTTTTCCTTTTGCCCCGTCGCGAAGGAGTTCAAAGTCGCCAAATAAAATGGTCAGATAAATAGGAGAGTTTGTATCGTTTGGATTCCAAAGCTCAATGATTGCCTTTGTATTTTCTAATAGCCGAAGTTCTGTTCCATTTGGGAAGCTAAGAGAAAGAGATGATTTCTTATCAACCAAGATCTGATCTTGGTGGTGAATCGACCCTGATTTTAATAAGCGAGTGTTGCGAGGTCTTCCATGAAATCGGCGCCAGACTCGTTCTCCTTCAGGCAAGGTATATTTGGCTACCTCGGTGCCTAATTCGCTCTGTATTGATGGATGAAAATATCGAGCCATAAACTGGCTGAAATCAGGAGTAAACGAAACAACGGAGAGTCCGATGATTACACAACACGCAAAAATAAAGCTGGCAGGATGGCGAAGCATGACTGAAGCATAGCACTGTCCGAGAAGTCTTCAATCATCAAAGTTTTGTGTTCTGTCCTGCGGAATCCAAAAACTACTTTTTATCGGCCTTATCAGCTTTATCGATTGGAGCTGGCTGAACTTTCGAAGTATCAGTGGCCGGCTTTTCTGTGTCCTGGCTTTTGGACGGATCGGTGGGTGGCGGTGTGGCGACCGCTGCCGGAAGCTCTGGATTGGAAGGAGCTGTTTGAGAAGCCGGCGGAGGAACATACTTATCCATCAAACTTTTTTGGGGCTTGGAAGTCAGATAGGCCAAACCCAAACAAGTGATCGCAAACATAATAGCCGTATAACGGGTCATTTTGGTCAGAAAGTCGGCCCCACCCGTGGATCCAAACAGGCTATTGGATCCGCTTCCACCGCCAAAAACCCCTGCGGCACCACCCTTGG
This sequence comes from Bdellovibrionales bacterium, assembly GCA_016714165.1. Taxonomy (NCBI): domain Bacteria; kingdom Pseudomonadati; phylum Bdellovibrionota; class Bdellovibrionia; order Bdellovibrionales; species Bdellovibrionales bacterium. Next base: position 171,364 of record JADJNU010000002.1, on the reverse strand, counting down.
AGTCTTGAAGAAGAACAAAGATGATGAGTACCAAAGCGACAAATAAGTGAATGACGGTGATGAATGCTAACATAAATGAGGCGCCTCCAAAGCCCCGGAGTATAAGGGAGGCCATTTTGATCGTCATCTAAATTTTATGAATTTTTTTACTTCCGACGCCCTCTCTGTTTTTGAGCCTCACACGGCAACGGATTCCAGATCTTCCATTTTATTGGAATTATAGGCACTTAGAACAAGGCTGAGGCTGTGTCCAATAATTTCTACAAATCGAATTTCGTTGTCGGAGAGCCTCTTTTTTTCGGAGGGCAACCGGAGGGAAAGGGCACCATACATTTTCTGGTATTGATACAAGGGGCAGACGACAAGGGAACTAAAGTTGACGGATTTGAGGCTTTCTCTGATGGCTTTGAGTTCTGAGCTCATATCAATGTTTTCGATCGCGAGGAGTGAACCTGTCTGCCAGACGTGGATAATTTCCGGATACTTGTTGAGATCCAACTTAATTCCAGTTGCGTCTCTGGAATCATGGGAAGCGATGACCTCGCCGTCCTTATGATTGTGAACTTTGATGACAGAGCAGCGGACTCCATCTAGTTTCATCGCAGCCATTCGGGTTAAATTAAAGAGCTTTTCCGGCAAAGGATCTGCCGCATTGGCTGTTCGTAAAACCAGATCTGTCAGATACAGAAGGAGAGTTCCTTCTTCGACGGATTTGTCTTTGTTGGGATTTAGTTCCTGGATTGTTCGAGTTTTGCGCAGATGAAATATCAGCCGATGCAGGACATCTTCGTAAAGAAAGGGCTTGATAATGTAATCGCTGGCCCCCATTTGGAGTGATTTTTCCACATTGCTTCTGATGTTGTGTCCCGACATTACGATGATTTGAACAAGGGAAGGACGACCGGATTTGGATTCTCCCCTGATTTTTTCCAGAATTTCGTAGGCGTTTCCATCCGGAAGCATGAGATCAATTAACACCATGCGAGGTTTCCAGGTATCGATCTCCTTTAGGACCTCAAATCCCTTTTCGACCCTGTGGACCTCGAAATTGCATTCCGTCAGGAAATCGCCAAGTCTTCGGCTCAGTTGCCGATCATCATCGGCAATCAGGATTTTGATCTTTTTCGAAGCACCCATATACATCCCTTATCGGTCACGGCGAACTGGCGCGTAATGGAATGATGGACCAAATACACTATCAGTCGAAGATATCGCATGGCGGCAAGACCAAAGAGCGGGATAATGTCTTTATTGTAAGTGACTTTTGAATTTCAAGCGGAGAGAAGGAAATATGGCGTTTGTAGTCTTTGAAGGCTTGGATGGAGCCGGGAAATCAACTCTTATTCGTGGTCTAGAGACACATTTGCAGACCTTGGGCCTGCCTTCGGTGGTGACTCGTGAGCCGGGAGGAACGCCTCTGGGCGAGGAGATTCGGTCTCAGTTATTGAGAATTGAGGGGGATACTCCGGTTCCTCGGGCGGAGCTTCTGCTGTATGAGGCTGCGCGGGCCCAACATGTGGATCGGGTCATTCGTCCCAATTTGGCTCAAGGGGTGTGGGTCCTGTGTGACCGTTTTACTGAAAGCACTTTGGCCTTTCAAGTCGGGGACGGAGCATGAACGAAGCCGCAGTGAAGTGGCTCAATGATTATGCGAGTGAAGGGGTCTGTGCAGATTTGGTTGTCTTGCTTGATATTCCAGTTGAAAACTCTCTCGAACGAATATCCAAACGCGAACAAGAAAATGGTCAAACGAAGGATCGGTTTGAAATGGAAACGCGTTGTTTCACCAGAGAGTGAGGGACAATTATTTGGATCAATCTCAAGCGGAACCCAAAAGATGGTTGGTCCTCGATGGGCGTAGCGCGTCCGAAATTTTATTGGCTCAATTGATTCTAAACTTGGAGAAAAAGGGATGGCTCGACTTTTCGACCAACTAGTTGGCCACAAGACGGCTCAAGATCGTTTGCTCTCCGCTGTTGAAATGGGTCGACTTTCACCGACACTCTTGTTGGTGGGGCCGGCCGGTATTGGCAAAAAGTTATTCGCAAGGTCATTGGCCCAAGCGCTTGTTTGCGAAGTGGATCGGCGGGGTTGTGGAGAGTGTCCTTCGTGCAGACGAATAGAAAGGGGAGAATCAGAAGCCTTGCTTCACATCTCTCCGAGCGGAACACAGATTAAGATTGAGCAATCCCATGAAATTCTTCGCTTCTTGAACTTGCGGGCCTGGGGTAGATCTCGAGTTATTATTATTGAAGAGGCTCACCGCCTCAACGTGCAGGCAGCAAACGCTCTATTAAAGGCTCTGGAAGAGCCTCAAGAAGGTACCTATTTTGTTTTGACAGCTGTGAGTGCCTACAGTGTATTGTCCACCATTCGGTCACGTTCGCAGATTGTGCGACTGGCTCCCTTGTCGCTCTCAGACTTGGGACAGATTTCTGGTATTGAGGATTGGATGAAGGCGTCCTGTATGGGACGTCTCGATGTTCTCAACCAGCTACGTGAGCCAGAGGTCATCACACAGCGCCAGGCCACTCTTCGGTTGTGGTCACAATTGGCAGAAAAGGCTCCTTTCGAAATGGCCCGTAAGATGACGGAAATTGGAAAAGATCAAGATGAGGGTCTTCGAAGCAGTCAGTGGGCTCGTCAATTGATTCGAGATGCCCTCTTTAAAAGGGAGGGATTGGTTCCTTTCATTCATTCAGATTCTCTGCCGGAGATTGACAGAATGTCACAACTGGATCCAAGGATTCTGCATTGGCTTCATGCTGAGTTATTGGAAATCGAAGATGGCATTCAGAGAAATTGGGATCGTCATTTGACTTGGGATGCCTTTTTCGTTCGCGCCAATGAGGCCATGAATGCGACAAAAGAAAGTGAGTAAAACTTTGGAAATCACTGAACGCTGGATCGATGTTCATAGCCATCTCAACTTTTTAGAAATAAGCCCGGAGGAAGCTCTGGCCCATGGTCGCTCGGTCGGTGTGGAAAGGCTCATTACGATTGGGACCACGCCCGATGACCATGAGGTCGTCCTGGCTTTGGCAAATACTTTGGGTCCCGAGGTCTACTGCACCTTGGGAGTTCATCCCCATGAGGCAAGTCTTTTCAATGACGAGGTTGGACAGAATATGCGATCTCAACTCCAACAGGACAAGGTTTTGGGTGTCGGTGAAATAGGTCTTGATTACTATTATGAGCATTCTCCACGTGAGATTCAGCGCGAGGCTTTTCGGTCCCAGTTGCAGATTGCTCTTGAGACAAACATGCCGGTGGAGATCCATACCCGCGATGCCGAAGAGGACACAATCGATATCTTAAAAGAGTTTGGTGCGAAAATTCGCGGGCTTGTTCATTGTTTTACGGGGAGTCTATGGTTGGCTGAAGAAAGCCTTCGTCTCGGTTTGGATATTAGTTTTAGTGGAGTCCTCACCTTTAAGAGTGCAGGGGCCTTGCGCGAAGTGTGTCAGGTGGTTCCTCTTGAACGTCTGCACGTGGAAACAGATTGTCCTTACCTGGCGCCAGTTCCCGAGCGTGGAAAGAAAAACGAACCCGCCTTTGTTGTCCACACGGCTCGAGTGGTTGCTGAACTCAAAGGGATTTCGATGGCAAAGCTGTCTGAGCAGACCTGTCGCAATGCTTTGCGATTATTTCCTAAACTCAGGTGGGAATCCTAAACGCGGTTGGGAGTCCTAAACTCAGCTGGAGTCCGCCTGACATTTTCTGAATCGCCACACTTGCACACCGCGTTTTTTGTGAAGCACTTGGATTTTTGGTTGGCTTGTAATAGAAGACGACAATCTCTAGGGCATGAGTCGTATTAAACAAAGGAGTTCCTGTGAGTCGATTGCGCGTGGGTATTAACGGTTTCGGACGGATTGGTCGGATTCTTTTTCGAGCTGGCTTCGACCGGTTTGATATAGTGGGAATCAATAATCTAGGAGACGCAAAACAAGCGGCACATTTGCTTAAGTATGACAGCACTCATGGCCGCTACGGTCATTCTGTGGAAGCAGGCGAAAACGACATCAAAGTGAGAGGAAAGAAAATTCCACTTTGTGCGGAGAAAGACCCAGCAAAAATTCCTTGGAAAGAGTGGGGAGTGGATTTGGTCCTAGAATGCACCGGTGCGTTCAAGAAAAAGGAAGATTTCCTTAAGCATATCGATGCCGGAGTAAAGCGGGTCATGGTTTTAGCTCCAGCTGACGGGGTTGACCTGACAATTGTCTACGGAATTAACCATGAGTCTTACGATCCAAAAAAGCACAAAGTATTGAGCAATGCCTCCTGTACAACGAATTGCTTGGCACCGCTGGCTAAGGCCTTGAATGACAATTTTGGGATTGAACGTGGCTTTATGACGACTATTCACTCCTATACAAACGATCAAATGGTGCTGGATGCCTTTCATAAAGATTTAAGACGAGCTCGTTCTGCGGCGGTTTCGATGATTCCTACGACGACGGGTGCAGCCAAAGCGGTTGGCGAGGTTCTCCCCGAACTTAAGGGTAAAATTGATGGACTCGCTATTCGGGTGCCGACTCCCGACGCAAGTTTGGTGGATTTCGTCATTGAAACAAGAAAAGAGCTAAGTGTGGACCTCATTAACTCGGCTTTAAAGACTTCGGCAAACGGACCACTCAAGGGAATTCTTCGTTGCGAAGAGGATGAGTTGGTGAGTTGTGATTTCATTGGAGACTCGGCGAGTTCGATCGTGGATCTCCCTAGCACCATGGTGATGGGCAAAAATTTTGCGAAGGTATTTTCATGGTACGACAATGAAATGGGATTTTCTCATCGGATGGTGGATATGGCGCTGTATATGTCCGAGCGGGGACTTTGATCGCGGCGGCCTGAGATAATATTTTTTATGAGGAGAGTAGAATGTCGTCCAAGACCTTAAAGGGTATTCGGTCAATCGAAGAATTAGAACTCAAAGGAAAAGCCGTTTTTTTGAGAGTTGATTTTAACGTGCCCATGGAAAATGGAAAAATAACGGATGATAACCGTATTCAAGCGGCGCTTCCAACGATTCGGTATGCTCTCGACAAGGGAGCTCGGTTGATCCTGGCATCTCATCTTGGGCGCCCAAAGAGTGCGACAGACAAAAAATACTCGATGGAGCCGGTTGGCGCTCACTTGAGTGATCTGCTCGGCCTGGATGTGGTCCTCATTGACGACACCCGAAGCGATGCTCCAAAAGCCATTTTAAAGGGATGGAAGGACGGCCAAGTTCTTCTTCTTGAAAATCTGCGTTTTGACCCAGACGAAGAAAAAAATGGCAGGGATCTCGCGCTCGCGATAGCAAGTTATACCGATGTTTATATCAATGATGCCTTTGGATCCAGTCATCGAGCTCATACGAGTATCGTTGCGCTAGCCAAGGAGGTTAAGGAAAGAGGCATTGGATTTCTGATGAAAAAGGAGATCGAGTATCTCGACAAGGTTCTTTTTAATCATGAAGCTCCATTTGTTACTGTTCTTGGAGGAGCAAAAGTCAGTGATAAAATCGGTGTCATTGAAAATCTGATTGATCGGGTGGATACTTTTGTTGTGGGTGGGGCGATGGCCTACACTTTTCTTGCAGCGCAAGGAGTTGCGGTTGGGACTTCTCTGGTTGAGAAAGACAAATTGAAATTTGCAGCTGAATTGCTCGAAAGGGTGAAAGCGCGCAACAAGAGATTGTTGTTACCTGTTGATCATGTGATTGTTCCGGCCTTTGATAAAGTGGACGAGGCCAAGATCACTCCAACAGTGGTCATTCCCGATGCTTGGATGGGAGTCGATATTGGACCCAAAACCCAGGCTATTTACCGAGAAGAATTAAAGAGAGCAAAAACGATTTTTTGGAATGGACCGATGGGAGTTTTTGAAAAACCCTCACTGGCAAAGGGAACTTTTGCTGTGGCCCAAGCTATGGCTGACAATTCTGATGCAGTGACGATTGTGGGAGGCGGAGATTCAGCTGCAGCGGCAAAGGCTTCTGGATTAGCCGATAAAATGAGTCATATTTCGACAGGGGGAGGAGCGAGCCTCGAGTATCTCCAGGGAGATAAGCTTCCTGGGATCGAAGCCGTGAGGGCCTAATTTTTTCGTTCCCTATCCATATCCTTACCCATATATCCATAAAAAGGGGGCACAACAATGGCCAAGAGAATAATCTGTGCGGGCAATTGGAAGATGTATAAATCTCCACCTGAGGCTGAAGCCTTTCTTCGCGACTTTCGAAGGTATGTTGATGTTGATTTTCATCCAGACTTTCTTATTTTTTTACCAGCAATAAATCTATTGGTGGCAAAAGAGATTCTGGCTGACACGGCGGTGGGATGGGGTGCCCAGAATTGCTATTTTGAGTCGCAAGGAGCTTTTACTGGCGAGAATTCACCACTTGTTTTGAAAGAAATTGGAGCCTCTCATTGTTTGGTGGGACACAGCGAGAGGCGCAGTCTTTTTGGCGAAACCAATGAGCAATGTGCCAAGAAGGTGTCCGCCGTGCAAAGACAAGGCTTGATTCCACTCCTGTGTGTCGGCGAGTCTCTTTCTCAGCGTGAGGCGAATGAGACAAATCGAGTTATTGTTGAACAATTGGAACAAGGACTTCATGACGTAGACTGGGAAAAACCGATCTGGCTCGCTTATGAACCTGTCTGGGCGATTGGAACGGGAAAGGTCGCAACTCCTGAGCAAGCGGGCGAAGCTCATTCTGTTTTGAGGAAAGCGCTCATTGCAATGGTGGGTGAGAGACACGCTCGAACGATCCCTATTCTTTATGGTGGGAGCGTCAAGCCGGATAATTCGCAAACAATTGGTGCCCAGCCTGATGTCGACGGGTTTTTGGTTGGCGGAGCAAGTCTTGTGCTCGAAAGCTTTGTTGAAATTTATCTCAATGCGCGCTCGATTCAGGCAAAAATTAAAATCCCCAGAGATCAAGTCCTGCCATAAGAACCTGGTATTCAGACGAAAGCGCTTTCGCAGTAAAAACAAGCTCCGTAAATGAGCGACGAGGATGATGCAGTTCCGTTGCTTGGGTGCCTTCCAAGATAAAAGAAAGTCGGCCCCCAAAACTCGCCTTTGAAGTCAGGCGAGGCCACTTTTCATATCCAACCAGGGGGCCCAATCGCAACCAAGGCCCTAGACACCACAAAAATCGGAGTTCTGGCGCGATCGTCACCACGTATTCGTCATTTTTTCCTCCGACCCAACCGATGACGAGTCCTGTCTCAATCAGCATTCGGTCGATGAGTATGGCCGGCCAGCGTGCGGTCATATCAAGTGCGGTAAAATGGCTGATGTCAGAGTTTCCAGCTACGCCATAATAGTGTCCGTAAATTTGAAAGTGACTTGCGCCATAATCAATGGAGGAGCTCAAGCTTCCATCTGAGCGATAGTGTTTCCAGAGGGCCGTTTTCCAATTTCGCTGATAACGGCCCTCGTCTTCAATTTGGCGATTTTCAAAAAATGTTTGGTAACTGCCATTGAGTCGCCCGCTCCGCCAATGACTTTCTTCCTTTAATTGTCCATTAGAAAAATAGGAGCGCCAACGGCCGTCTTTCTTGTTAAGCAAATAGGATCCCTCGATGGCAGTCTTACCATCGGCGAAGTAGCGAATGTAAGAGCCCAGTCGCTCTCCCTTGTTGGATTGGCACCACTTTTCCCGCTCATTTTTGTCCAAGGCATTTTCTTTTAAGACCAAATCTGGTGGGCAAGAGATCATCGCCAAGCTCTGTTGAGCTGGAAGCAATATGAGAAAAAAAACTAAAACTCGCATGAACGAAGAATTGTGAAACATCCGTACAATGATGCCTTCTGGTCTATAATGGATCAAGCGCATCCGTGTCCGAATCCTTCACTTTGTAGGACAATATGACAAGGCCGGCAAAGTCTCTGACATTCTTGGGAATGTTTGATGATGCGTCAAGTTGTTCTACATGTTTCATTAATGAAATCAAATATTTAAAATATTTTGTCTTGCGGTAGATAGGGATCTTTTGCTAGCATTTTGGTGTCACCTGTGTGAAAGCAAAAGTGACACTGAGGAGTTTACCTCTGGGGAACCTCGGCCTCTCATCAGAGAGGAAATCGGTGGGATTGGGCTCTTGCCGATGGAAGGTCTCTAGAAGAAAACCGTGGGCTCAGTATTAACTGAACGAGATGTTCCTCAAAGGAGCCAAAGTTAATGCAAAAGCCAACTCATTTTCGTCGCTGTCATGTCTGCGGAAACCTCAATCAAATGCAAGAGAGAAGGGTGGAGTGTTGCTCTCATTGCGGGAAGCATCTCTGTCAGTTCTTCTATTTCGATGATCGACTTGTCGTGACCGCTCAGGACTCGGGCCTGAGACCAAGGCAGATGGCCGGAGAGTGTTTGCCCATACAGGGTTTGACGGTCTACTGGGAAGGGGTTTAGTCGGCGCTCACAATCTATTATTTCTTTGGACTTGGTTTTTGCTTATTTTTCTTCTGCTTTTCACAATTGACCCATTCTTCAGAAAGCTTGGCGTCAGAGTTGATGATCCGGATTTCCAAATTGTTTTTTTCTAATCTGAGATCTGCCTCTTCCGCTTCTGAGATCTTTTCACAAATCGGAAGCGAGCTTTGACTTGATGGATCAAAAACTCGGAATAAAACCGTATGAGCCCCATGGGCCCATCCCGTTAAGAAATAAAGTCTGTCACCAATGAGGATTTCCTTTTCGGAAACCAAGCCAAATGGGGGAGATTCTGGCGCGTAGGAGGGCAGTGATTTCTCTCCCTGGCTAAATGTAAGACTGTATCGTTTGACACTCGAAGACGGAATCGTTTCCAGCTGAGATTTCATGGTCCAAGCCGGCTGGGCCAAAGAAGGGAGTGAATAGGCGAAGAGAAAGAGGTGACTCATAAAGACCACCAAAACGCTCGCAATTTCACGAGAGCTCGAAGGATTGATCTTGGAGAGCTGCACAGTCTTAAGCATGTTGATTCTTCCTTCTCCTATTTTGAAGTTTCGGGGCGCCTGGCAATTTCGAGGCATTCCTCAGTGACAGCAGAGGCTTTTTTTATACATTTACCACATTCCACAATGCTTTGTGCGTAGGACCTATTAATCTTTGCTGACGCGCTTCCTCTGTAGGCCATTAAAGTAGAGCTAAGACTTTTAAGGCTTCCGTCTAGGGATTTCTGATGGAGAATGGCAAGGCCCACTTCCATTTGTGCAATGATAGAACCGCTCATTTTCGCGTAATAGGCGGCTCCGCTTTTAATCTTTTCAAAGCCAGAGACTTTAGGAATAAACCAGTCTCCACGGGCAAAGAGATCCTTGCAGGAACTCTTCGTTGCTTGGGAAAGACCAAAGGCAGAAGAGCCTGGGTTTTTAGCAGTTGGATTAAACGTGGATTCTTTATATGCTTTACATGTAAGAATTTGAGGACTGTATGGTAGTCCGTGGGCTTCAGTTAGTTCTTGGTACCCTTTTAGGAGCTCGTTACCTTTCTCGACGGTGTCCAATCTAGTCCACTCTTTGAGCGAAGGCATAATCTGAGGATCAAGAATCTCTTCGGGTTGATTTTTTTCGGCGGCGTTTTCTGAGATGGCCTTGATTTCCTTTGCTTGATCTGAGCAGCCTCCGCGATGGAGTTTACACGGGTCCTTGGTATAGGCGGACTCTGACTGCGTATCAGCATGAAGAAGGAAAACAAGAAATATGCTCAAGGTATGAAAGAAGAGGTTCATCAATGTTTCTATCGGATAAAGTCATCTGTTCCGAGAGGTCGAGTGGTTGATCTTGACGAACGCCCAGAATTAGCTATCAATTGAAGTATGCCAATCAATTTTAAAGATATTGAACAAGCAGCTCAAATGATCAGGTCTAAAATGAGCAAAACCCAGCTCCTTCATTCTCGAAGCTGTTCGAGGTGGTTGGGAACGGATATTTATTTGAAATATGAAAACCAGCAAATGACTGGTTCGTTTAAAATCCGGGGAGCCTTTAATAAAGTATCAAGTCTTACGGAGTCTGAAAAGGCGAGGGGAATCGTTGCCTGCAGTGCGGGAAACCATGCTCAAGGTGTGGCGCTCTCCGCCAGTTACACAGGAGTGAAGGCGCATGTCGTGATGCCAGTGAATTCCCCTTTGGTGAAGGTCATGGCGACCCAAAGCTACAGGGCTGAGGTTATTTTGCATGGCGAATTTTTCGACGAGGCCTATGCTCGGGCCAGAGAACTTGAACAGCAAATGGGCTATGTGTTTGTGCATCCTTACGAGGATCCCAAAGTCATTGCAGGGCAGGGCACAATCGGATTGGAAATTCTTGAGGATCTTCCTGATGTCGATTCAATCGTCGTGCCTATTGGTGGAGGTGGTCTGATTTCTGGAATTGCAACGGCGGTGAAGGCCCGGCGTCCACAGTGCAAAATCTACGGTGTGGTGAGTGACAATACGCCTGGAATGTATCATTTGTTTAAGGGCGAATCAGAGAAGAAAGCTTCCAACCGACCGACAATCGCTGACGGAACCGCAGTCAAAGCCCCTAGCAAATTGATGTACCAGGATTATATTTCCCGCCTTGTCGACGAAGTGATTCGAATCAAAGACGATGAGATTTCTGAGGCGATGGTATTTTTATTAGAGCGATCCAAGACCCTGGTTGAGGGAGCCGGGGCTATGCCCTTGGCTGCGGCATTAAAAAAGACCTTGGATTTGGGAAAAAAATCCGTCTTTATACTGTCTGGAGGAAATGTCGATCTAAATGCCTTGGCGAATATCATTGAACGGGGCATGAGTCGTCGCGGAAGGTTGGCCCGACTTCAGGTTGTCGTGAACGACGTTCCTGGGAATTTACACAAGATCACAGGTGTATTGGCCGATCAAAGGGCCAACGTCTTAGAGGTCTACCATGATCGCCTTGGAATGGGGCTTGATGTTAGTGAAACAAGTATTGAATTTTTGCTTGAAACCCGAAGCCCCGAACATGTCGAAGAGATCAAGAGGATTCTCCTGGCTCAGGGGGCGAGAGTTCTTTAGAACTGGTGGCTTGTGAAATCGCCAACTGAGGAGATCGATCCGCTTTATCGAAAAATGTTGCCCCTTCGCATAACCAAAGGTGAAGTTCGGAAAATTGAAATCATCAGAGCTGCAGTGGAGTGTTTGGTAGAGGGCGGGTATGAGCACTTTAACTACAATACAATTGGTCTCAAAGCCGGGTTGGCTCGGTCCCACATCGCACACTATTTTCCCGATAAGCGCGAAATTTTGTATCTGGTCGTTCACGGAATCTATCGTGATTTGCAACAGTTAGTTATCGAAAAAATAACGGAGGCAAGTACCCCCGAGGCTCAGATTAAAGGAGTGATCGACGCGACAATCGAAGGGATTGCCCGTGAGCGCGGATGGGCATTGGTGATTTTGCTATTCACTCACGTTTGCGCCCAAGACGAAAATTATCGCAAACTCTACACTGAGATTCGCAAGGTAGGCGCAAAGCGAATTGAACGGATACTCCAGGGGATGGCAGGATTCAGTGAAATGACTCCCAGGCTTCGTTACAATGTGGCAAGGGGTGTTCAGTCAATTATTTTAGGTGGAGTTGCAGAAAATCTCACAACTGATTGGCTATCAGGACCCGGACCCATCAAGAAGCAGATTTATCAGCAAGTGATGGCTTACATAGAGAGCTCCAGCGAAAGCCGATGAAAAGTTGTCAGGGGATTTGGGCTCTTAAATTCATTCGATCAAGTCTTTTTGTAATGATATCGCTCGCGCTTCAATCTGCGGTTGGGGCCTCCGATATAAAACTCAGATCCGACGTAAAACTCAGATCCGAAAAGGGATATTTTCCTCGTTTTAGTCCGATCAATCCATGCGTCAAATCCCTCATGGAGAGTCCTCTTGTGCAAATTGAAAACGTGATTGCCGGCCCCCTCGATCGCGAGGATTTGATAAACCAAAATTGGACAGGTACAGGTACAGGTACAGATATAGGTACAAGTCCTGAAACAAATTTCGAGAACAAGTATTATCGTGTCGTTTTTCGATATGATTACGAAGAGGCTGGCTTGAAGACCATTGTCAGAAGGCCTGAGACCGTGCTCGCGTCTCCCTTATCGCCACCTTACAAAAAAATATATCAGAGCGCTCAACAGGCGGTCGTTGCAGGTCACGCGGCTCATCTCAAAATCATTGAGCGCTTGGTCGGAGTGGCGACGGGAGCAATGGCTGAGAGAAGACACTGGGATGTGAGTCGCCTGCAGAAATTGGCCTTTGATTATATGGAGAACTCTACCTATATCGAAGTAGTTGATCAATCTGGTAAGACCCGGGGAACTCTGCGGATCATCAATGCCCCCTATGGCTCCACTAGGCAAAGTGAGGAGCGTTTGGGATTTCATGGACCCACGGTCATCAAAAGCTATTTTTCGGCTGAAGATGAACAGCACTACATGCATCATCTTACGAATTTAAGATCGCAAAAAGATCATCGAGTGGGAAATGTTTATGGCCGGATTGGCTATTTGGGGCTTATGGTATTGGGTGGGGCCCCAGTTCCACCTTGGATATTGGATCTAGAAAAGAGAGCCTTGCCCCTGCCCCGTTTGATGATGGAGCAAATACACTCCGAGAATTTGGTTTCCCATTTTGCCGGCGGGCTTCTTCCTCGACCGATAAGTTATGTTGTTGGATATGGCGAGCAGTTGTTCGGTGCGGGAGAGATTGAAGAGTACGGAAATTTTTATATCGATCCTTCTTCAAGCCCAGATGTGTTTTTGCTCCTTCTAAATCAGCTGTTTATGATTCAGTTTGAAGGTCATTTTATGCCAAACATGACATTCAAAGGCAGACGAATCTACACGTATGGAGACGAGCTGTCTTGGAGATTTTATCGCCCTCTCGGTTTTAAAAAATTACTGGACATGCCCTTTGATTACTCAGGTCGTCCACATTGGTATTTTTATACGGATCTCGAAAGCTTTTATCAGAATTTTCTTAAAATTCGCGACCGATCGCCATTGGGATCTGGTTCGGCATTGGCTTTGAGAGCGGCACTCATTGAGGCTGCGACTCGTTTAATGGAAGAACCCGAAGCCTGGCTGAACTGAATCTCAGGAGCCCAGGATCTTCAAACATGCGTCCGGCAGCAGCGCTCCCCTTGGTGAGCACTGAACCAAGCCGAACTCGATCCTTGGCTCCTGAGATTCAGTTCAGCCAGTTCTGCGTGTGCTCTCTCATCTACGTCGGTCTCACTTCCTGGATCTATGAATTCGTCCAATACACAATGGGCTAGCGGCTTTCGCGCCATTGTCGATTCTTCAACAAGCTCAAAATGACACCAAATCGCACACGGAGATTGAGCGAGCGGCACATTTCTCCTGAAGACTGGCCCACATTGCCTGTGTCCAATCACTATATTGATCATAAATCGATCCTAAGCGGATCTGCACCGACGAATTGGTGTCAAAAACACCCCATTTTTTCTGGCACACAAATGGCAATGACGGGAACTGTTCAAGTTGCAAGACGAAAATTAAACCTGTTGGCTATTCAGGAGGCTAAACATGAAAAACCGTGATAATAGACAATTCCCTGTCTGCATGTACCACCAGCTAAATAGAGGTCTTGCTTTTTTTCTTATCCTTTTCGGCATGTCCCTTGTTAAGGCCCAGAGCTGCAGGGCTGAAATCAGCGTGCAATGGAACACATCTCTTGGTGCTTCAGGAATTGAAACAGACGTGATCAACTTTTCTAATGAAGATCTTGTCTGCAACGGATCGTATCGCCTTATTGTTGTGGATAATGATGACTACATTAAAAAAGATCTTACTTATGAATTTGCCTCCTACATTATTAATGGCTTGAAGATGTATAATTTTTTAACAAAGTTCAGCGACATAGGCTTGCCCTCTCATCAGGAAGTAAAAGGCATAGTCGTTGACAAGGCGATGAAATGTGAATTGATTCCAAAGTTTCAGTTAGCAATAACCTGGGGTCCATATAGAAAAATACCTTTTGAGATTGATCGCAGAGCCATCGAGTCGGCGTTAAGAAATAATCATATTAGTTATGCCTTTGATCTCTTCAAAAGGTCACAAAATAGGGATAAAATAAAAGTTCTTGATATTTCAAATTCATTTTTTAATGGGAATCAAAACGACCTGGCAGCTTTTTCTTCGCTAAGCCGGCTAGATCGGCTAAACCATATTGAAACTGATCGATCTGCAATTGATTGGTATAACAACGGTTTACCGTCAGACGGTGACCTTAGAAACAACAACCTCATAAAATCAATTCATAAGTGCGGGCATCTGTTTTTTGAAGAAAGGAGCGAAAAATGTGGAATAGAGAATTACGAGGAATATGCGAGTGAGCATTGTGGTGTTTTAGAATATAATTCACAGGCTAGCACCGCATATTGTGGGTGTGCCAGACGATCTGGAAACACCATGGCATGCGTACGAGGCTGTCCTTGCGTGGCAGGGAACGTATGTCAACATCCTCATTTTGGAATTAAGAGCTACAATACCTGCCGAAGTCCAAATCACCCGCCGATCTACAAGCGTTGTAGGCATATCGATCACGGGATTGAAGACGCACAGGTTTGTCCGAAGAAATAAGATTGATGAAGAGAAGAGGGAGTGCCCTATGAAATTGAAGATGATTCACGTTTACTTTACCTTACTTTTGCTTATTGGGAGCGACAGTTGCCTTGCTAGGACGAAGTTTGAAAATCCGAGGCAGAGAGGCAGAAATCCTTTGTCGAACGCCTGCGTTCAGTACCGAAAAACCAACTGCGATGGAATTGAGTATGCTGTCCAAATGGAGGAGTGTTTAAAAAAGAAATTTGCCTGGGCAGATAAATGCGAAATGGAAATGAAGGAAATCTATGACAGAAGGACGAGCGAGATTTTATTAGGCGAAGAACAAAGCAAAGCAGAAGCAACATCTCGAGCTGAAGCAATTATTGTAGAGAAGTACAGCTCAGATAAGAAACAGCAGATCAGTAATCATGAATTTAGAGCCTACCAGAGCCAAAAAGCAGAGGTGATTTTGATTGAGTATTCCAATCGAATCAAAACTCAAATATCAAAAAGAATCGAAAAAATGATGATTGATCTTGAGGCGATTAGTCAAAGTTTAAAGGGATTGGCAGAAAAGCAATATTTCTCAATCGAGGAATTCGAATCTGTTCAGCTTAAGCTTAAGAGGCTAGAATCTCGCGTTTTGGCAATTCCAAACAATTTCAGGTACTATTTGAACTATTACAATGCCAGACTGGGCACAATTTCAGTCCCTGACATTAAAGAGACATACTCAGAGGCCCTTAAGAAGTATGAAATTGCGCTTCATCCCTATCGGGTTCTTCAAGAAAAAATAGAATCCACTTCTGGATTTGCGAGTCATTTGGCTTCCAGAGTTGGAGACAAGAGAGAGAGGACGCCTTTGGAAGTCATCATCAGGCATATCGAGAATATAGACAAGGAGCGCCAGAAGAACCCAGATGACAATTCTCTTGATGAATTGTTTGCCACAGCGGTTCGAGATTGCCAATCGATCACAAGCAATCCTTCAGTTTGTACGGGTACCCGCAGATGAAATATCTCCTATTTGCAATCTCAGTAATTATTTCTTCACTGGCCCATGCTTCTGTTCTCTATGTTAGATGTGAAAATTATGGAGATCGTACGACTTGCACTCCAGCGAGGGACGGAATTAAATTTGTTGAGTTGAATGGCATAGATTTGCCCTCCTCAAGGGCGTCTGACTGTACAAAAGAGCTGTGCAATTTCATCACTCCTATACCAAGTAATACCTTAAAACTCGGAAATAATTTACTATCGTTCTCAGTCATTACAGATACTTCTGATGCAAATGTGCAAACTCATCATCGTTATACATTTGAACTGGATTCAGTCGAAATATATTCCTTTGATTCAAGAAGGACCGGAAGTGAATTAGACAAGCGGTCATTTTCGATGGATTTATCCTTGAATCAATTAGACCCAGAACTAGCGAGGCGAGTAGATTTACTCATAGAAAAAAGGGGTGAATTCGATAATAAAGTGAATGAGGCTACTGATAGATATAAAGAAATAGACGAAGAGGAAGAGAAATCACGGCAGAGAATTTCAGACCTTGAGAATCAACTGAGTCAACTGTCGACCGCAAACTTTGACGAGATATCGACTGATCTTCTGAGGAAACTGTCGATTGAATTGAAGTTCTATGAAGCTCTAAAATCTAATAAGAATCTGGTCGTAAAAAACAACGAAAAACATGATCCCTCATTAGCGAGCCGTTATGGTTCGGCGGCAGGAGAGATAGAAGAAGTAAATCGGCGTCTATCTGCTTTTGGAGCGTCTCTCGAAAGCCTTGGCGTAGCATTAACCTTACCGGAAAAGACTGGGAGTGAGCAAAGGGACGAGGACGCAGAAGAAGTTTCGGTTGAAGGCAGTCAACTTGTTAGCACGGCTATTGCGAGGTTAGATTCACTAATTAATAGATATAATATTTTCGCTGCTGATCGCAACCTTGATCAGATGGAAAACATCTATAAGGAATGGAAGTTGTTGAATCCGTATGTCTGGGACATTGTCAGTAGCATCAAGGGATTAGACGCCCCTCAGAAGCACATTCTCTATGATAGAATTGGAATGGCTGTGAAGGCCATCGGTATTTGCGAAACTGAAAGCTATTGGTATCGAGATGGGGGTCTATCAAAGGAAAATAAAGATTACATTGATAGTGAGATTCAGCTTGGAAATTCGCAATTTAAATTAATCAAATCAAAATTTAACTTTCAAAAGTTTAACGATGAATATCTTAAAAAATCTCGAGAAGTTCTGGCTCGGAATCAGTCGTTGAATGAAAGAATCAAGGGATATCCGGAAACAACCACTGAGGAGGTGAACGCCAAAGAAATAGCGAGAGCCTCGGTGAAGGTGTCCACGGAATTGTTTGTAGATTCAATGGACAGCGAGGACCTTGATAAATTGGAAACTGCCACCGATGCCCTGTCCATTGGAGATGAAGTCCTTAATATTGGCTTGGGATTCATTCCTGGAGTTGGGACAGCTGCTTCGCTCTATGAGGCATTCACCGGAAAGACTCCCTTTGGCGATCATCAACTGAGTCCTGTTGAAAGAGGCATAAGTTTAGTCGCCGCATTCGTGCCCATATTTGGGTCGACAGGCAAAAAGATTGCCACGAAATCCGTTAAGAGTTTTGGTTATTTTTCTAGTATTTTTAAGAAAATTGCATCAAAAATTCGTGGATTCGATGCTTCAACATTCAATGAAATGGCGCAGACAGGAGAAACGCTTGCTTCGTCTGCAGCGAAGCTAGGGGCAAAGACGGGAGAGGCAGTTAATGATTTTGCGGACTCAATTAAGCGATTTGCACGTAATGAGATCGGCGCTATTGGTAAGATAGAAGAACTAGCAGAACCAGCTGCTGAGTTAGGAAGAAAAGTAGATTTTCTATTAGGTAAGGCTACTGGCGAAGTTAGCAGTATTCAGCGCTCTCAAGCCATGTTAAAGGAATTTAAAGGAATTGGTTTGTTTGATAATCCCGAAACGAGAGCTCTTCTTAAAGATAGTTTAGTTAAAACACTTAGAGACCCTTCTTCAATAGCAAAACCATTAGAGGGTGGACGTATTCTAAGAGAGTCTTTAATTTCAGGGCCTAATGGTCACCTAAAAATTGAAAGTATTTGGGACGGAAACAAACTAATTACAGTAATAGTCAAAGGGTAACGTATGAGAAATACTAAAGTTATAAATATACATAAAGCATTAAATAATTGGGACTTTCAGAATAAAGTTTCATTGATTAACGAAGATAGTAAGTTAATTATTACTGTTGGGACGTCTCATTCAAATAAATATTCGATTGTTGAAGCAGATGACTTTACAATAGGAATTAATCATGAAATCGGTGGACCTTACCCCATAGTTAACTATGCAACAAACGAAAAAGATTTGTATATCGGTGTTGATAACAATCTTTTTCTAATCTCAATCTGTGACAGAAAGGTAATTTGGCATATTGTGTTAGATACTCCTTTTGTGGGTATTCATCTGTTCAAGAATAACTCTTCAATTCTTGTAATAGAAGAGTGTGGAGTAAGTAAATGGGCTTATAAAAGTAAAAGAGATTGGTCTTATGGAACTGACCTAATTACCTCTTTTAAGGTTTTGGATGGTAAAATTGTGATAACTCAAATGGACTCACCTGAACTTACATTATCACTTCAAACTGGCAAACCGGTTCCTAATTAATATATTTTGGGCCAACCGCCGGTCTGATCTTTTTGTACAAAAGTAACACTTGCAGCTTTTGTGCGCTCTCAATATTTACATAAGTAAAAAAAATTTACCAAAATGAAAAAAAAGGTCAGAAATCAAAAGAAATGGTTTATCCCACATGCTCTTTGGTTCTTAAAAGGGGGAGGTGGGATGTGTTTGTTCGTCGGATTTTGACACCATGGGTTCGGAAGCCATTTTGTCGATTTGCGGTCGCCGGGGCCGGAGCAGGAGCAGGAGCAGGAGCAGGAGCAGGGGAAGGGACAAGGCCGGGAGCGGGGGCAGGCGCAGTCGTCGCAGTTGTCGTTGGTATTGCAAGCTTCAGTTTGGCAATGAATTTGACAGCAGAACAAGCTTGGGGGGGAGTTTCAAGTCCTCGCATGGGCCTTGAAATTGAGTTTTCAGAAGTGAACGAGTATGGCCCCGTGGTTGATGGTTCTCTAAGAACCAACTTTCCGTCTTGGGAAGGGAAGTTTTTGGATTTTATTGGCCAAATCTATGGTGGAAGCTTGAGTGTGGGTCAAAAGCACAGGATCTTTTTGGATCAGAGTGGAGATAAGTGGTGGTTTGATAGGGAGTGGGTCAATGAACGGGGAACAAAGGATGGAATTGAATTGGTGTCTCCTCCCTTGGGCCCTAAAAAAAGAGACCTTTTGATTGCCAACTACGATCGGATCAGGCCGGAACTCAGTTTGGGGCCAGGATGGCAGACTTCATTTCAAATTAATGTCGAACTCAGGGATCTTTTGGATGGCTTCTCACTCTCAGAGCGACCAACAGAAAAATGGGGAATCTCGTTTGCGGATATCAAGAACTTGGATGTAAGTAGGGTCATTCGTTGGCTGCTGTTTTTAGAACTAAACGCTGATTATATTTACGCGGCAACGGCTGCGACCCGGATGGGAGATTTATACAATAAATTCTCAATTCCCCTCTATTTCAATCACATGCCACTTCTTGAAGAGCTTTATACGGCTTCTAAGGGGAGATTATCCTACTCTGAGGCGAGACGAATTTTTCTTTCTCATCACAAAAAAGAAGAAGGCTTAGCAGGCACGGGAAAGCCCTGGAAGTATCGCACCTTCAATATTGACAAATTGTTTCGGCTTTCGATTAAAGATCCAGAATGGGTGTATCCTGTTGTGGAGATACGTTTGGCCGATACCCCTGAGGACTCGAAGGAATTGAAGCGCATTCTCGATCTCTGCGATGGTCTCTTTATATGGGGAGTAGAAAATTCGAATTCTAATGAATTAGGATTCTCAGATTGGATTTCTGAAAATCACCTGAAATATTTTAACTTGATTTCAATGCACCAAAACAAATTATCCGAGAAGGTTATTCGGAGAGCGATCGCTAGAGACCTCGAAGCGAGGTTTAGAGAACCTTCGTATCGCAGCAGTTACGAAAAATTTATTGCAAGTTTGGGGCTCAATCAGTCCAGTTATATACCATTTAAAGGTCGACGGATTCCTAACTATATTTCGCAGACACATCTTGTTTATTCAGATATCTCAAAGGACAATTTTTCATGGCAGAAGCTGCCTGTGTCCAAAGGTGCTGAATTTGAGTTCACCCCAAATAATGTCCTGGAACAACAGCTAAAAGCAAACCCTCCACGCTATTTGGATCAGACCATTACGACAGAAAAGGCCACGGGCAATCGAGAAATTAGAACTATTCCGACGACACAGGTAAACGAGCATTTTGGTCGTATGAATGAGATGTGGACTTTTTTGGATGATGACCTCCGCTCGATTCATGATCATTCGCGATTTCCCAAGAAACTCATTTACGAAAGAATGCCTGTACGAAAATTGAAAGGATGGCTGGGGTTAATTTCAGATTGGATTGTTTCACTGAGAATTCTCTATCGGAATTCAGAGTATGCCTTCTCTGTGCGCACTCAAAGCCGAATGAGAATCGATATGCCCGATACTTGGCTATATCCCAATTACACTGAAGGCCGCGGGACAGTTCGATTTTTTGAGGTTGGAGATGAGATTGATATCGAAATACGGGGGTTGATGGATGGCGTTTTTGCGAAATTTGGCCCAGTGGAGGATCTTCACCGCGTCGCTCATACGGTTCTTTTGAGGGGACTGAATGATCCAAGCCTGATTCCAGATGATATTTATTTCCATCGTCTCCTGAGCGAACATGTTGATCCTCAACTCAAGCTTGAAAAATTGATTCTTGAAATTGATCCGAATTCCTCTCTCTCGGCCGATGATCTTCTGGGCTCTACGAAAAATGCGGGTCTTATGGTGCTACCTTTGATGGGATTTGAATATTTCCCGATGTTATCGGGACAGGATATCAAAGCGATGGATTTGGCCACCAAAAAATGTAAGCAGCGGCTATCAATTCTATTCAAATCAAGAACGGGACCTGGAGAAACGGTGGCAAACGAGTTTCATCGCTTGCTTGTCAAATGGGCCCAGGAATCTAGGTTTGATCATATGCTGTTTGATGCCTTGTTATCTCGTCCGGCAGCGGGAAGTAGTTGGGCTGATTTAAATTTACCTGCCCCTCATTTGCGCAGTTCCTTTCTTGGAAAAATTTTGAGACTTGAAATGAACGGTTTCGATCATCCCGAAACTCTCGTTTTTCTTAGAACTTGGTTAACAAAAGGGAGAGATTCACTTATTGAGACGGCTTTGGCTTTGAATGTGGACGTGCGCCTTCAGTTGGTCAGACGACTCGACGCTGTGAACACTCGTTCCCAACAAGAGAATCTTGCAAAAACATTGAAAATTGATTTCGCGGCAATCCTTCCGGAATCCAAACAGCGAGATCAGTTGGAGACAGGGGATCTTCGCAATGTTGATTATCTCTTAGGACAAGTTCGCCCCGGAGAAATAATGCGTTCTACCAACGAGAATCCTGCTGCTAAGGAGGTCCATTCTGTCAAGGAGGTTCATTCTGTGGATACTCCTTCTGCGGAGAATCCTATTCAGGAGACGGACATCAGCGGCCCTCCTCAGGAAGATAAAATTGAGCTCGTCAGTACCCTTCTTGAGGGAGAGAGGGTGCCTGACTGGGTGACCTCAGAAAGTAGCTTGGTGAAGTATCTTCAGAGAGCAGTCGATTTCTCAAAAGAAGTGCCGCCTTTTCATCAGAAGATTCTCGATGAAACCAGACTCAGTATGATCGAATTCATTGTTTCTCAAAGTAAATTCGGTGAGGAAAGGTACAAAGACGCGGTTTCGACCGCAAGATCTTTGTTTCAGCTGACCCCTCGATCTCTCCACTTTCTAACGCTGTCCCAGCTCGTGCATAAGCTGATCGATGGGCGCGGTTGGGTTTGTCCCTCTTGGAACGGAATAGAATATATTTTAAAAATTAGCCGGTTCATGGATGACGACGAACGGAAGGTGGCTCTTGTTCCTTTGCTTGAAGCAATGGAAGTTCATCGTCGAGCCATTGCCAATACAAAACCTTCCCACAGTCAGGAAATAATGGAAATATATGAATTCCACGGAAGTTCCGTATTTTTTGAGAAATACCCTCAGCTTCATGCAATTCGGAATCGAAATAATTTCAACGGTCGATATCTTACCTGTGCAGGCGTTCTAAGACGCTAGGTGAGATAAATGATTGAAGGGATCCTTTTTCGTTAGGACTTGACTTGAAAATATATATCTGGTCTGTAAGGCCCCTTGAATGAGCTTACCTCTACATCTAAAGGAGAATACTCCGTGAAGCCTCATCTCTCTTGCTCCCTCAAAATTAGCTTTCTATTGTTTGCTGTTTTTGTTGGGTTTGGTTTTTTTGCTAGCTATTCCTCCTCTGCGACAGAACCGCATTTGAGAGATGGTGGAAAAGCGGACCGGGCAAGGGGTTCACTTTTAGGTTTAGCATACGGAGATGCTCTGGGCCTCCTGACCGAGAGCTTAGCAAGAGATGAAATTC
This sequence comes from Bdellovibrionales bacterium, assembly GCA_016714165.1. NCBI lineage: Bacteria > Pseudomonadati > Bdellovibrionota > Bdellovibrionia > Bdellovibrionales > Bdellovibrionales bacterium. The sequence continues at coordinate 149,187 of JADJNU010000002.1, read as the reverse complement.
TAGAAATCTATGGGGAGAGGGGTCTTGTGTCTTTGGATCTCCAGCTGCCTCTAGGAAGAATATGGAACAAGCTTGGAGAAAGACGTTTTTATCGAACGAGAATTCCAGGGTTTACGAGTGATGACACTCAGCAGGCCATGGCGCTTCTTTTGGTAGCACTCAATCATCGAAAATGGGGAGATGAGGCCACGAGAGAGTTTGGTGCTCTGTTGGTGTCGGGGTTTGAAGCTGGCGCGTGGAGGGGCTATGGTAAGATGTTCTCGGGTGCTGCCGATAAGCTCCGGCAGGGAATGGATTACAGATCTTCGGGATCGGCTTCGAGTGGTATTGGAGCTGCAATGCGGGTGGCTCCGCTGGCCGGACTTCTTGATTGGTCGGAAAGTGATTTGGCCTTGGCCGCTGTGACCAGTAGTTTAGTGACTCATGCAGATTTGCGCGCAGCTGCAATGAGTTTTGCCGTTTTCAAGGCAGCGAGAATGTTTGTCCTGGGACAAACGGCTGCTGAAATTCGAGAGGAACTTCCTCGTGAGGTTCGCGCTATAGAACTGTATTTGATTGGAGAGCTGACAGGTTCGATGAACAGAGTGGCGGGGATTGCAGGCCAGCTCAATCGGCCGGGATGGCCTTTTGATCAGGCATGGCCATTTGATCAGACTGATCGACATTCGGTATCAAACGTTCTCGGAGAAGTATTGCAGTGGGCAGGGGGGCTTCAGATTTCACATGCGGAAATCTCAGACTTCGTTCTTAAAAAGGGTGAGTCTTATGTCGAGTCTAGATTTAGACGTCATATTCATCCGAATAACCCCTTTGTACTATTGGGTGGAGTTCATGCACTCGCGCTTGCTTTGCAGGATAATGCTGATCCATTGGAAATTCTCAGATACATCGTCAATTTGGGAGATGATACGGACACCGTCGCAGCAATAGCTGGGGGTATTTTAGGTGCTCGTTTCGGCACTGATTGGATCCCAGAGACAGAGTTCCACGATCGCGGGCGGATTAAAATGTACGCTGACAGATTGGTTTCGGGGGGCCTTGCTGAAGACCCTGAAGTATTTTTAGAACGTGAGGCAAGGCTCACCCAGGCGGAGCAATCATTTCAGAGAAGTAAACTCGCAGAATGGAAAGCGAATAGCTGCAGAGTATTGGTGGCATTGCCTGGCACTTATATACCCATTGCTAAATGAGGTCTGACTTCGTATTTCCTACTTGGCTTTTACTTTGAGCAGATGTCCGATTCCAAAGTTTCCGTAGATGCCCTCGGTGATTTTTTTAAGAACATTGTTGTACTCGTCTACAGGTCCGCCCATTCCCATGCTGTCAACAACAGTTCGAAAAGACCGGGTTCCTTGAGGAGACTTGACTAATTGGATGATCGCTTGAGCAACCTTTTGCGGATCTTGAGCGGGATTTGCAGCGAGAGCTTGTTCAAAGCCTTTTAGAAAAGACTCAGCCATTTCACCCATTGGACCGTAGTCCTTGGATCTATCGCGATCACTTGGACGAACAAGGTTATCAATAAAAGTTGTGGGATAACCTCCTGGCTCCACAAGACAAACCTCAACTCCAAATTGGGAAAGTTCAGTGCGATAATTCTCAGTGAGTCCCTCTAAAGCCCACTTGGAGGCATTGTACGGACCATAAAAGGGCACAGTCACTCTTCCAAGCAAGCTTGAGATGTTGATAATAAGGCCACTGCCAGCCTTTCTCATAGACGGAGCAATGGCCCGAATCAACCGGTGGGTACCAAATACGTTCACATCAAATATTTTCTTGATATCTTCAGAGGTAAAGGACTCCGTCAATCCGAGAACCCCAACGCCCGCATTGTTGATCAGAACTTCAATTCCACCCCAAGCACTCGTTGCGGCTTTGACCCCACGTTCAACACTTGCATCGTTCGTCAGATCCAATTCAACAATTTTAGCTCCTAAGGCTTCCAGTTCCTTAGTCTTGGCCTGATTACGACCCCGAATATCACGTGCGGTTCCTACGACCTTGTGTCCTTCCTTAATCAATTGTTGTACGGTCAACAAACCAAATCCGCCCGTCGCGCCAGTGATCAGAATTTTTGCCACATGCCCCCCCTATATTGGTGCGGACAGTTTAGTGAAATTCTCGCTCACTTTCAAGTCCAGTCCGGTTTAGTGAGTCCGTGTGAGGGGAGAAACTAGTCTGGTTTGTCTTCAATTCCAATATCGCGTTTGGCATCGGGAAATTCAATATCAAGGATTTGGAGAGGCCTGTCATCGACAGGCCCCTTCATTGACGAGAAAAACAGGATCAATTTTAGATCCTTCATCAATCACCTCTCGTTCGAATACTCTTTCATAAACTTTGCCAGCTCGACTTGATGATAGGTCGCTGTGCCGAGTTGCCCCTTGTTTTCTGTTGTGACTGGTGTGCCATTTTTTTGGACAACCGGGAACTCTCCACCGTCCTTGTGATCGATAAAATGGGTAAAATAGAACCTAAGAATAGAATCTCTCACCTCTTGGGCGTCTGCAGTTATTTCAGCGCTTGCAAAAAGATTTATTGACAATGCCTTTGTAAGTGCCAAGAGCGCCTCAGCTTGCTGCCACCAGGCCTTGTTGGTGTTCCACATAGGTTGTCCATCCTCTCTTTTGAAGGCATCAAAAACGCCCCCAGATTCTCGGTCAATAGCACTAGATTTTAACATTGACGTGAGAATATCTTGAGCGACGTTTAAATAATTCTGCCTGACCGGTTCTGGTATTTCAGAAAATTCTGCCGCACGCATTAAAAACCAAGCGGCTTGAAAGTTATGACCAGTTATGCCAATCGTAAATGTTTGAGGACCTTCTGAAGTCTCCATGGTTTGTTTTTGCCAACCTCTCCAATCAGGCCGCCAGTCGGGAGTGAAATTTTCAACAATCCACCCGGTGCTCTTGTCAACGAAGTGCTTGCTGACAATATCAGCGAGCTCCTGGACTGTGGCGAGGTACTTGACCTTATTCCTTGTCGGAAGCTTGGCCAAATCGATGAGAAAACTGGTTGCGACATAGACGGTGGAATTGTAACTCTTTGTTCTGACTGGTCTGTTAATGGAACGATCAAATGCATCAAAAAATCCTCCAAATTCTTCGTCATGAAAACGATCATAAAAGGAGGAAAAAATTTCCTCTATTTTTTCTAATAAGGCTGGGGATTCCGTTTTGGTGTAAAGTGCAACTAAACCATTTAACCCGTAGGCTTGCTCATTTACTATAAGTTTTATCTCTCTTTCGTGGCTGGAGACGCCCATAAGATCGATAACTGACTTGAAATAGGGTCCGGTTTCGTCAGCAGAGGTCATTTTCTCCAAAACAAATGCGGCTTGCAGTTTGGCATAATTCAGGTAGTTTGGATCCACTTCAGATCCATGAGCTAGGCCGTACACCATTCGACTGGACGCGATGATGTATCGCAAATCGCTTGTTACAGTACCGTCATTTGCGATTTCGGAATGAAAGGAGCCACTTCTGTGATCCCATCCCTTATTTATAAAAAAGTTATTTGCATGGGCTATCGAATTGTCCCAAAGTCTTGGGTTGTTCCATCTCAAACTTTCATCTCGTCCGTTGGCTGAGCCCTTAAATCGATTCAACCCATTAGAGATCATTTCTTGCTCTGAAGGAATCGTAAAGAAAAGATAGCCCTTTTGAGACTTATCTATTGCGGCGGCTCGCGATCCAATGGGAGATCCCAATGGAATGTGATGAGCCCTCGCGACTCCTTCGACCTTTTCAATGGCTTGTAGGACGCGAGGATCGTCCATCTTCAACCGGCCCAACTTTAATGCTAGGTCATAGGGACCAATATGGAGAACATCAATCCCTGGGACCGAGGCGATCTCTTCTATGTTTTCAACCGCCTCTGGTGTTTCAATCATCACAACCACAAGAATTTGATCATTTGCGTTTTGGATTGCCTCTCTTGACATGTCCGAATTCAACCAGCCTGTGGATCGACCTGGTCCGAATCCACGATTACCTTCCGGTGGGTATTTAACCCTCTTAATAAAATCACGAACCTCTTGAGCGTTTCTTATTTCGGGAACAACAATTCCGAGCGTTCCCGTTTCAAGAAATGGCTTAAGATTCGAGACATCCCAAGATGGTATTCGAATAACTGGAATCGCCGGTGTTGTCATATGAAAGGCCTGAATAGTTCTTAATGCGGATTCAGGCGTGAACGGACCGTGTTCCGCATCAAGCCATACAAAATGGGTTTGCGAGGCTATTTGAAATGCACTTGTTGGATTTGGCTCCATGAGAAATCCGCCGTAGACGATTTGGCTGGAGTTCAGCGCATCCTTAACTGGATTGTGATATTGAGATGTTGGAGTAACGAGCAAAGCTTCACATTTTGAGTGTCCTAATGCCCCAGATGAGAAACACCAAGTCGGTAACAGGAAAAGTGCAATGGTGGATAACCGAAATGAATTATTCATATTTACTCCCCTTTTTAATTTGAGACATCGTAATCCCGTCGTCTTTGCTTACAAAGCGCCCTTGTAAATATGACAGAGGCATCATTCATGAGTGTATGAAAAAGGAAGCATACTTAACAAAGGGAGTGGTTTCACTTGCGTTCAGCTTATTTTTCCCATTTTCACAAAATGAAAATTATTTGAACTCAAGAAATGATTGGGAGAAGAGTGGGAGCGGTAGGGAGATTACGTCCCAAGCTCCGATAGCGCTCCTGAGGAAAATTAAAAATGCGATATATGGTATTTACCACGGAGGCAATGCCTAGGTAGTCTTCCTCTTTGTAACTGGACGGCTTGTCTTCGCGCTTGCGAAGAGTGGAAAAGTCCAGTGGATGACCCATTGTGCGGATTCTGCTTGGATCGAGTTGCAGATGAGCTCCCGATAGAACTTCATCGGAGGCGATAAAATCGCTTCCGCCAACAACCCATCCATGACGTACGCCCTTGCCTCCTATGATTAAACTGCTATTCAAAGGGTTGTGGTCCGTCCCAGACGCTTCCAAGGCGACACCTTCCTGTCTCATCGAGCGGCCAAATTCTGAACCGATAACAAATGTTGTGACGTCCATCATCGATTGTCCATCGCGAAACTCCGTTTCGATAAGTCCTTTGATAATTGTTTTCAATTTTTGCGTTAGAGATTTTGCGAGAGTGACTGAATCTTTGACGGAAGTCGCATCATGGGTATCCACTGACTGTGGTAGATTGAGGGACAAGACAGCTGACTTTACGATCCGTGATCGAAAGAAACTGCCCATCAATTCGAGAAATTGAACTTCTGGTGATGCCTGAGGTCCCTGGGATGGGTTGATGAGGACTCCTGCCATCAATTGGGCAAGCTCCGAACTTTTAGAAAAGGCCTCTCCCATCCTGAGCGAACCCAGAGAAAAGCGTCCTCCACCCTTTCCTAAAGAAAACATGCGCCTCATCGCATGGGTGATTTCCGAGCCGCCGCTATTCAAGGAAGTCAAATGTTCATTAACTTTTGGCAAAAGACGTCTCGCAGAATCTGGGCTCAATGGTACCATCTTGCCTGAATTTTGTAACTCAGCGAGAAGAAAACCGCTGACGAGTCCATCGAGGGGACTCTTTTCCTGAAAGTTTAAATGTGGAACAAATGATTCGCCTCCAAAAGCATTTCCAGTAAGAAAGAAATTCATGTTTTGGTCGTGCCCATCAAAATTGGTTGCCATCAGAACGCCATTGATCACTGAAAAATAATCTTGATATGCCTTGAGATCTCTGGTGGTTGATGTCGCGAGGGTGCTAACTCCATTTCGCCCCTGCCAAATCTGAAGATCCTCAGAATTGTGATTTACTTGGAGACCGCTCTGACTCAATTCCATGGGACGAGAATCGAACATGTAGAGAGGGTCGAATCCGCCCGGAATCATCACTTGCAAGAAGAAGTGGTCTTCTGAATCCTGTGGTTTTAATGCCAGAGGAGGATTTTTTCTTTCAGCCAGCGCAGATTTCCAGGTCATTCCACCAGAGAGACAATAGGCCCCTAAACCGTGGATGGCGCCCGTTAGAACTCTTCTTCTCGTAATGGGTTCCATGATAGTTTTCCTTCTCAATGACGCAATAGAAAATAAGGGTTAAACAAGATTGCGAAAGTCAGTTTTTCGATGGCTTCGTCATGTCGCCACATTCTAGCGTCTCCACTCAGGGCAAGCTCTATCCATGGAATCATTTCTTCGAGGGGTGCTTCAAAACCCATTGTCACAATCCAATACTGAGTCAGTATTTTTTCGATTTCTCTTCCCGCAGGCCATGAACAAAAGCCTGAGCAGCTTGGGAAAAAGTGGCGTTCAGCGGGAGAGCATCAGGTTGAACACAAACATTGCTGATACTTTTAGAAAATTCTTTGAGTATTAAATACCACAAAAGCATATTGAGGGAATTCGGTTCTCCATTGTTGAATCGACTGTTGTACCCACTTCCCTGATATCCGCCGAGTAAATCAATTAGATTGGTACCTGTAAACACTCCCAGAGAAGGATCCACGTATTCTTCTCCAAGGTAGCGACTGAGTTCAAAGGATGCTCCCTCTTGAAGAAACCTTTCCTTTATGAGCCTATTTATGGCCACATAGCCTCGAAATTCTGCGCCATTTTTTCCAGAATCCTCTTTTCCTGGACTACCATCTGGAGCCCCTTGGGATATCGGAGGTTTGGTTACTCCCATTCCGACACCGCAAGAAGTGAGCGCGCCGGGGCACGAGATCCAGATGAGGATCGACCAGAGAAAAGACATCGGGCGATTCGCATCTTTTCTCATTTTGCACCGCCTAGCATTTCGTTGGACCAACGAAAAAGTGCTTCGCGGTCTCCGGGTTCCATAAATTGCTTTAAAGGCATCCTTCGTTCGGGTTCAGAGGAATTAAGTCTCTCAATGATTCTTGCGAAAGTTATCGCAGAAGGAAACTGTTTACCTGCTAGATCCACATGAATAAAGTGGGGGATTGGGTCTTCTTTAGATGATTCCGCCCAACGAGTGACATCGAGGCCACCCAAAAGATTATTCGGTTGGTGGCAGCCAGCGCAATTCTTCTGCAGAAGAAAATTCACTCGGCAGGGAGGACTCTTTCCAGGCTGGTGTCCTGGCGTAAAATCATAACACTCTTGAGGATTCAAATCAGTCTGCAAAAAACTTTTTCCCAAGATGATGTCTGCGACCAACTCTTTAAAGGCGAGGGACGAGTTAAATTGGGCCGTATAGGCGTATTGATGAGTGAGAAAATCCAAATAGCTTCCATCAATGACCTGATTCTCAGCAACCAAATATTCAAATAAGCGTTTAACAAGGCAATGTTTCACCTCGGGTGCGGATTTAATGATCTCAAACAAATCGTGAAGATCAACTCCGTAACTATTGCGCCAAGTCTCTTTGACTGAACGAATATAACCGATGTTCCATTCTCGATTTTCGGACGGAGTGGCCTTCCAGGCATTTTGGTATTTAGATTTGTCGAGGACATTTCCGTCATCAAAGGTGATTTGGCTTTTTTGACCGAAATTCTCAAAACCCAAGCCCATATCTTTGAAAAAACCTGCCATAGGGTCAAGACGATGGTGGCAGGCGATGCAGGAGGGCGCGGAACCGTGGCCATGCTTGGTAGAGAATTCCCCATCTTCAACTCCGATAGGCATCAAATCATCACAGAAGAATCGAGACAGGACAAAGGAAGCTCGCTTTCGGTTGTAGTTTGTAGAGGAATTAACGAGAGAGAACCTGAGGCCGGTAAATTGATTTATGGGTTTGTGATTCAAATCAGTCATCTCAAAGGTTCGGATTGCAGTTAATTTTCGATCAGAATAGTTCTCAGGTTGAAAAGCTGATAAGCGCGAGAAAAAAATTTCGTTCTTTGACTTTGTTTCTTGTAGGGCTTGGACAAAATCAAATGGGATAGAATTGCTCGGGGTACAATTGTTCAAAAGAGAGGTATACCATCCCTCGATAGGTCCCAAGCTTATAAGATTCAAAGGAGCACCAAGCGAAAAATAATAGCTAACCGTTTGATTCAACGAATCCAAAAGTGATTTACAGTTTTGCAGTTGGCTGCGCAATGGATCAGCTGCTATGTCGGCTATCAATTGATCAAGTGGAGATTGGATCCCTGCAAATATTTTTTCTCTGAGATCTTGTGGTGGCAAACTTTTCCATTCTTCTGGGGCACCCTCTGGTAAAAGAGGCGGTTTAAGGGGAGGGGCGAAAAGCTTTTGGTTCAATTGGAGAAGAGCTTCATAATCTCCGCATTGCAAGGTTTTTATCGCCGAATTAATAGCCTGGGAGAAATCAAAAGGACCCTGTGTCAGCATTCCAAAGTCATCTCTCAACCGATCGCGCTTGAAACCAAGAAAATAGAGATTAAAATCGAGGACAAAGTCGCCAAATTGAACATCATCTATAAGAGAGTGTACCAGATCCCTTCGAGTTCTTGATAGTAAGGCCCCTACGTCGTCAGTGGCACGCAATCCGCTTCCACCTCTAAGAAGACGGTATGCCTTCGCTAGCCACATCTTTCTTTCGTTTTGAGAGATCTCAGGAATAGGATCAATGATCCTTGTTCTGCAAAAATCTTCCGGTTTCCCTCTGAGTATAATAGTTGAGCCGTCCCGAGAAGAATGGATAGCATCGCAGGCCATAAGCGTGAAAAGCGAAAGCAGAGAAAATGTAAAAAGACTATTGAGTAAAGACCGAGCGGTGCCACCTATTGGCCTTAACACGGATTTGACCACCTTTCTCAAACTTCAGAAGTTTCTAAAAGCCTAGCAGGCGGAGATCAGGTCAGCAAATTTTGAATAAATAATTATGCTGAGAGGTCAAATGGCCTTGATGAGATAAAATTATGGCAATCTATTACTTTTTAGTTGCGAAGAAAGGTAAAAACACAGAGATGCAGAATCAGTTCACTGCGGTCGATTCACTGGACAGGGCTTTTTTTAAGTTGAGACTTAAAGAAGGTCCAAATTTCCTCGGCGGCCTCGATGGGTAGTCCATCAGAAAGTTGCGGCCATCCATGTTGTCCTTGTAGGACAGAAAGTACTTTGATAGGCTTTTTTTCTTCAGAGGTGTAGACTTCCGTGAGGAGATCGGCTGTCTCTGACTTTATAGGTGTTACACCCACGAGATCATTGGTCTTCAGCCAAAACTCAAGACTCTTGCTCACAGACAAATAGATCCTTTGTCCCGAGGTGTCTGGCCCATGGCCGCCGTCGTAGGGGACACTTCCATCTTGTTTACCGTGAATGATAATCAGGGGCAAAGGGCCCAAAGGTATGTCAACCGTCTGAAGGGGCGAAGACGAATTTTTCTGCCCTCAAACTGTTCCCGACACGACGCCCAGGGCAGTTAAAAAGCCCGAAGGATTTGCAGCTCCCACTGCATAAGTCATCATGCCACCATTTGAGTGTCCGCACAGAAATATCTGCTCCACTACGGGATGATAGAGGAGTTTTAGCTTTGCAGCTAAGGCGCTCAGGTAGGCAACGTCGTCAGGCCTTTGAGTGCCTGAGCCTTCGAAGAGAGTATCATTCCAGGTGTTGTCTCCTTCTGCCTCCAGCCCGGTTGTAGCCTTTGTTCCAGTGGGGTATGCAACGATAAATTTTTCTCTTTCTGCGATTTGAGAAAATCTCGTTTTAGTTGGCATTCGCGATCCGGAACCACCTCCTCCATGCAAAACTAAAACCAAACTTGTTTGCAAATCAATCGTCAGATTGCTTGGAACATAAATATAAGTCGTTCTGGAAATCCCATTGAATTCAATAACCAGTTTTTTGTGGTTCACTCCATCTATTGTCGTGTCTGAGAGACCTGGATCACTTGGGTTAACGACTTGGGGCGAATTCTGTTGCTCAGAGCGATCAGGTTCTTTGGAAGGTTTAAAACTTTGGGAGTCACAACCAAAGAACAAGGCGGAAGCCAATAGCGCATGTATATATTTTTGACAGTCGAAGTGACTAATTCTTTTTGTTTGAATCTTAAACATCGTACCCCTCTGTGATTCTTTTTAGGTTGAGTAAATGAAATATTGTGCAAAATATGGGCCTGGCTGTTTCACCGCTTGAAAGTGAAAACACCAATTCTCGGAGTTAAAGCTCTGACGAGTAAACACCAAAATGGAATTTCAAAAAACATCAAACGCTATGAGCCTTTTCTTAAAGGAGCCAACAAGGTCTTTTCCAATTTCTGGAAGTGGGATTCGTGACGTCTTTCAGGAGGATAGAGCTTGAATAAAATGTCAGCCGTGTTTTTCTGGCCGGCTTCAAGAAGAAAGGTCACGGATTTTTCGATCATGAGGGGATCGCTATTTCCAGTGATAATTGCATCTCGGAAGGCACGAAGTGCACTTTCCTCCATATTCTTTTGAACAAGAAACTTTCCGCAGACATAAAGAGCGGCGGAGACCATTTTTTTGAGAGAGACCGTTGGCTTTTCAAGTTTTTTGAACTTGTCAAAAAGCTTCTGTACTTCTGCAAAGTTATGAGTAAAGACGGCCAATTGAATTACATTTCCGAGGCGATGAGGGCTCATAGGAAAAGCGGCGTTAATTACTTGAGCCACTCCATATGCTTCGGGATATTTTTCCTGTTTTTCGAGGATTTCCAATTTTGAATTAAGGCAGCGAAAATTCAAAGGGCTTTCTTTTAGGCATTCTTCATAGCAAGTGAAGGCCTCATCTAGTTTTCCTCTGCCTTCATTTGTCTTTCCTAAATAGTAATAGAGAGAAGAACGACTCTCGCAAATAGGTTCCGCCTTCTTGAAACACTTTTCAGCTTCATCCCACTCCTTTAGTTCTAAGTGCTTTTTCCCCTGGTCAATGAGGCGAACATATTCTGAGGGATTTAATTTGGGATAAATGATCTTAAGAAGATGCTCTCGCAGGTGATTTTTTGAAAAGGGCTTCAATATATAAGCATCAACGTCTCCTTCGGCGGCTTCTGCGACGGCGGTCTCTGATGCGTTGGTTGTGACGATCATGAAGAGCTTTTCAAGACGATTTTCTAGGTAGCTGTTCATTTCTGTACTCAGTTCAAGCGCTGATTGCTCCCCCACATAGAACTCAGAAATAATGATCGATGGTTTGTGCTGCTTCATCGTTTCCAAAGCTTCTGAAAATTTGACCGAACTTATCATTTGATTTTCTTCGACCCCGAGATCCAAAAAAAGACTTTTGAGCCCCTCACGAGAGGCAGCCGAATGGTCGATGATCAGTATTTTCTTAGCCTTGAGATATTGGCGAGCCGTTCTTTCTAAGGTTATTGCGTCAGCTGATAAATTCATGATCCACCCCTCATGCGTTCAAAAAGAGCCGTCAACTCCTGCTGTACCTTAAGAAGTGTCCTCTCCATTTCATCCCAAAGCTTGTCGTCTTTCTGAGATATCTTAAGTTCCGCAAAGAATTCGCTCGGCTGCGCAGAATCACTTCTGAGGGCCGTCACTACCCCCCTCACGGGAATTGCGATCTTAATAAAATCTCTTTGCAACTCCAATTCGACGTGCAGCCGTGACCCAACCTGGGCAAGTTCAGGAGGGATTGAAACAAGGAGCTGACTGGACTCAAAACCGACAACGGGAAACCCAGAAGGCTGCTTGGATTCAATCTTCAATCCATTTGCCAAATTTCTGATGAATAGAACTTTGATTAATTCGTCTGTTTTCACAAGCCGCCTCTCCTTGGTGCCCGGAAGATCATTGACTATAATTAGATGGTCCTACTCGCCAAAGCCTCCGCCACCAGAAGAGTGCATGATCACAATATCTCCGGCTTTCATTGTGAATTCCCCTCGCGCAGGCATTTTTTCTCTTTCCTTAGAATTTGCCTTCTGAAGATAGAGTTCCGCCGAACTCGCCGACTTTCCACCCTCCCCACCTTCGGGTTTTTGTGAGGCCTGAGTGATCATCCAGCGAAGCGTTGCAGATGACTTTATCAGAATTGCTTTAGTCGCGCCATTGCCACCCTCAAAATTGCCACTGCCCCCCGACTTTTGTCTGATGGTGCAGGATTTGACCAAGAGAGGGTAACGTCTTTCGATTTCTTCAATGGAAGGTTCCAAATGGCTTTTCTGCCATGGATTGATGGAGTCATGTCCTCGACCGGAGCTACTGGCAGCCATGCCAGGTTCCAAAGTATCAAAGAAAAAAAGTCCATTGCCAAATTCTAGTTCGAATGAACACAGTGAGGGGCCGGAGCGAGCGAGCCGGATAGACGGATCGATTCCACTCAGAACTTGTAAAATGAAATTCGCCAACAGACCAGCCCCGTCAGTCATTCCTTGGTAAACAGGAGCCGGATATTTCGCGTTCACTAAAGTCCCTTGAGGAGCTCTGACCTCAAAGCGATCGAATATTCCAGCATTCAGAGGAATGTTAGATTCGATCACAGAAAGAATCGCTCCCACGCATGCGCCCAGAGTGGCGCCATCAGTCAGGTGAAGGTGAGCCGAAGGACCACTCCCAGAAAAATCGAATTTTATTTTCCCTTCAGTTACATCGAGATTGAGACGAAGTTTTTCTCCTGAATCCAAAGTCATTTCTTGGGAGGTTTCTCCAAATGCAATTCGTCCTAGAAGAACCGAAAAGAGTCGACTGGATTCTTTGAAATATTGCCTTAATCGAGGCTTTGACCAATCCAAATAAGCACTAGCGGTATCCTGTTTCATTTGCTTTACCGAATTGTCCATTGCCTCAATCATTCGGTGCACGCCATTGAGAAAATCTCTTGGGCATTGGGGGTGATCAGAGATCACGCGTAAAAGACCTTCATTGAGTTGTCCATTGTGACGAATAGGCGTGGGCGGAATTCTAACGCCTTCATCTTCAACCGTATCTGTCATTTGCAAGCGTGGCTTCAGGTTAAACCGGACGCAAAACAGGAATTCTGCAGATCCACCCAACTTTCTTGGCTCAAGATGGACGCCCATCATCAGTGTCATCGCGGTTAGCGTAGAACCACCACAGTAAGGGTCATTCGTAAGGACAATATCTCCTGCGCTGACTTTTAAGTATTTTCCAACGGTTTCCGTAACCACTGGAAGTGTTCCAATGTCTGGTAGATTTTGATATTTAATATAAATCGGCAAATGGTCTGCTGTCATCAGGGCTGCAGCTTGGTAAGGTTCAAACCAACGTTCAAAAAAGCAGTTGAGCTGGGCGAAATAGAAGGAATCCTGCATTTGTTTAGAACGACCCATCATTGACTTTCCTTCAGGTTGAGGAGCTGTTCACAGAGAGGTTGGTTGAAGTCAAAGAGTGGAGAAAGCTGGCATTCGCTGAGGAGAGGTTCAAGAAGGGGAACCATAACTGACGACATAGGACCTGTCGTTCGAATCTTCTTGCTTCGGCTGTGGGATCGAATTTCGGAGGCAAACAAATTCAAAGCGGTCTCTTCCATCCAGTTTAGAATGTCAGATTCTCCGTAGTTTGACCCTGCGAGAGCTTCTCGGCTGTAGGCTCCGAAAGTTTCTTTCACTCTTTGGCCCATTTTTGGATTGAGGTGATGGTGAAGCACTTCAATGTCTCCCAGTCTGTCATTGGCAAAGAGAAGATCGAGAAAAAGTGGATTAACCCCTTTGCCAAAACACATTGGGCCCGGCTCAAAACCGGCTACCTCACGGGAAAAGGTGGGGCAACCAAAAATACTTTTGGTGATGACTGTGCTTGGCTGCAAAAGAAGCTCTCGAGTTTCAACGTGTTGCAAAGAAACGCGGCCAAAATCGCTCATCCAATCAAGTTGGTTTTCACAGTGGCCGGGCAAAAGAAAAAACTCCTCCAGGCCCATATAGAGGACCGCTTCTGATGGATCTCTTCTGGCCTCATTGAGGAGGAAGGCAGAGCCAAACAAGGAGCCAAGTGGAGAATCCCAGTTTTTATGTGCCGGAGCGGAATCCCCCAGAATCAATTGAAGTAGACTTTCGTTCTTTAAGGTGGTCCCAAATCCAGAGACAATTTGTTCCATAAGGACCTTGAAGGCAGGCTCCAGATAGGCATTTAAGATCGAATGCCACCAACGTGGCTTTTCTGCTTGGGAAAGGGGCAAATTGTAAGAGGGGTAAACTCTCAGACCGTGTTCCTTGAGAAATTCTTCAACCTGCTTCTCGTGAGAAGGGTTCATCGTTGCGTGAAGAAGTCCGAGGACGGCGTGACTGACTTTGTTCAGTTTCAGTTTTGCGACAAGAAATTCAAGCTCTTCTGGATCGAGAGGCTTTTCTTCTTCTCCCTGGGCGTTAATTCGGCCCGTGAGCCCAAAAATCAAATGGCTTGAGAGAGGAGGTCTGGTGCGGTTTGGACGTATTGAAAAGTGGTCATTTATAACTGGAAGATTCATCGTGGGCCAATTTTCAAATCCTTCGGTAACTAAAAAGGCCGGATTCTGACCCAATCGCCGAGCGATAATTTGACGAGCCAATCGCGTGGCAATCCGAACTTCTTTGATCTCTGTGATCCTGTGTTCTTGAACAAAGCGTTGAATTCCCTTCGCGAGGGGGATTTGAGGCTGATACCAACGCCAGAACGGAATTCCCGCTTGATCATCCTGTTTTGCGGATATCTCCGCAAACGACTCTCCAATATAAAGACCGATTGTCCACGACATCTTGAATCCTTTGACTGGAATTGTTAATCACAGTTCATGCTCAAAATCAAAAAAAGGATACAAATGAAAATCTTGGCCTCGCCTCAGACGACGCGGAGCAAAATTGTATTGAGAACTTGCTTCAGGTGGGATTTCCCATTTGGAGTTTCGAGCTTGATGAGTATTTATGACCATTAAAGATCTTAGAAATGGAGATAAGATATGCCTAAAGACAAACTCAAAGCGGGGTTCGTTGTGACGATCGATGGACCTGCTGCCAGCGGAAAAACTTCGGTGAGCAGAGAAGTGGCTCGTCGATTGGGATGGAGATGGGTTTCAACCGGGGCATTCTATCGTGGTCTTGCATTTTTGGTGAAGAGCCATCAAATCGACGTCAGTGATGAAACAAAAATAGCGGAGCTCATTCGTCAGGCGGCTTGGGAGGTTCGCCTCAGTCCTGAGAGGACCCAAGTATTTGTTAATGGAGATGACGTGACCGAAGAGATCTACCGTGAGGAGGTTGGTGAAACGGCCAGCCTGATCAGTCAGTTTCCCTCTGTGAGGTCGAGCCTACTAAAGGCCCAACGCGATTGTTGTTTGGGTGTGAAGGGTCTGGTGGCAGAGGGCCGTGACTGCGGTACAGTCGTTTTTCCCGATGCGCCTATAAAAATTTATCTGGAGGCGTCCAGCGCCCTTCGGGCGGCGAGAAGAGCCCAGGAGGAGGGATTGAAGGTGGAAGTTACCGCAGCATCCCAAGCCCTTCGGGATAAGCAAGACAGTCACCGCCAGGTGGCACCTCTTCAGATCCCGCCTTCCGCCCATCGCATAGATACCGGCGATCTCACCTTGGAAGAAGTGGTGGAAATGGTCGAAAATTTGATTCGGAAGGATCTCGGATTGAAAGGCGTCAACTAGCTGAGAATACTCGACAATGATCAATCTGGCTGAGTCATGCAGGCTCTTGTCAATTCATTTTAAAGTTGTGAGCTGTAACAAACACAAGGGAGATGATTGCTGGGGGTAGACATGGTGACTGCTGCAATGGCAAACTCTCAGGGGGCAAAGTGTAAAAATCCCTTTGACATTGATTAGATAGATCTTATAACGAGAGGCTTATCTCAAATAGCCACGGCCTTGAGAAATTTTAGAAGGGTAAGGACGAAAAGATCCTTTTCCCGCAGGAGGTAATTTTTGGAAATGGTAGCAAATAAAAAAGCCAACAAATCAAAGGCGCAAATATTGCGAGACAATGTTTTGGCGGCACTTGATGCTGGGGATTCTGAGGTTCCAGCAAATCCCAGTGCGTTCGAATCAGCAATAAGGAACGTAGAGAATTTCGAGGAGCTTTTTGAGAAGTCTCTCGGGGAGAGGGATTTTAAAGTTGGTGATGTGGTTCACGGGCGAGTGGTTGAAGTACAGGAAGACTATGTTTTGGTCGATATTAACTACAAGAGTGAAGGCATGATTCCGATTTCTGAATTTCGGATGGTTGAAGGCGAGCGGAACGTGAAGCCTGGTGAAGAGGTCGAAGTTTTTATTGACCGAATTGAAAATGAAAACGGAATGGTCGTGTTGTCAAAGGACAAAGCGGACATGCTCAGGGCTTGGAATGATATTTCGCGAGCTGCCGAAAATGAAGAGGTCATTGAAGGAACTGTTATCGCTAAAGTCAAAGGTGGTTTGAGCGTTGACATTGGTGTGAAGGCCTTCTTGCCGGGAAGCCAAATTGATTTGCGTCCTGTTCGCAACATGGATGTGTACATCGGTAAAACTTATAAATTTAAAGTCATTAAGTTCAATAAGCGTCGGGGCAATATTGTACTGTCTCGTCGAGCACTTCTTGAAGAGGAAAGAGAAAGTCTACGTACTCAGACTCTTGATGCCATGAAAGAGGGATCAGTGGTCCGAGGTATGGTGAAGAACATCACTGACTACGGTGCTTTCATTGATCTCGGTGGAATGGATGGACTCCTACATATTACGGATATGAGCTGGGGACGAGTTAAACATCCATCCGAGCTATTGAACGTCGGTGATGAAATTGAAGTGATTGTGCTCAAGTTTGATAATGAAAAAGAGCGAGTGAGCCTGGGAATGAAACAACTGAAGGCCGATCCTTGGGAAGAAGTTGCAAAGCGATTTCCAGTAGGTCAGAAGCTTTCCGGAAAAGTTGTGAGTTTGGCTGATTACGGTGCGTTTATTGAGCTCGAAGAAGGAATCGAGGGCCTTATTCATGTGAGTGAGATGAGCTGGACCAAGAGAGTTAAGCACCCCTCACAGCTGGTAAAGGTCGGAGATGAAGTCAATGTTCAAGTTCTCGAGGTAGATCGTGAAAATCGGCGCATCAGCCTCGGCATGAAGCAATTAGAAGTGAATCCTTGGGTTGAGCTAAAAGAGAGCTACGGACCTGGAACGATCATTGAGGGCGAAGTTAAATCTGTCACTGATTTTGGGGTCTTTGTCGGAATTGAAGAAGGCATTGACGGTTTGGTTCATATATCTGACTTCTCGTGGACACGTCGCATCAATCATCCTTCTGAGGTTTACAAAAAGGGTGATAAGGTTCGCGCTGTGGTATTGGGCGTTGATATCGAAAATGAGCGTTTTAGTCTGGGTATCAAGCAGTTGGAAGCGGATCCTTGGTCAAACATTGAAAGCAAATACCCAATTGGCTCTCAGCGGGACGTGAAGGTTGTGAAGTTGGCGGATTTTGGAGTCTTTGTTGAACTTGAGTCAGATATTGAGGGGTTGATCCATATCAGTGAATTGAGCACCAAGCGTGTTGAAAAGCCAGATGAAGTTGTCAATGTAGGCGACGTCATCAAGGCCGAGATCATTTCAATAGATAAAGATGCTCGAAAAATTGGACTCTCAGCCAAGTTAGTTAAGCTTCGAGAACAGAAGGCTGACGTCGAAGACTACGTCAAAAAGGCGACGGCAACTTCGAAGACGAGTTTTGGTGATCTTTTTGGGGATACCCTAAAGAAGGCCACTGACAAACAGGGTGAGTCTGTCGAATAGCCTTTGGTTTTGGCCAGACCTTTCATAGGGTCTCTGAGTCTCTGCTGAAGTGCAAAAAATAAAAAAAGAGCTACCAAGTTGTTTGGTGGCTCTTTTTTTAGTTTTTGCCAGGGACGAGATTGTGAGTAGAATGACCTCTCATGGAGGAGGTGAAAATGAGGCATATTTATCAGAGCGTCCTGAGTATTATTTCCTTTGTTTTTCTGGGCGCATTTATAGTGGCATTTGTTTATTTTTTTTCGATTTGGAATCCTTTGGCTCCCGAAGTGAAAGAGCCCTCTCTTCTTTCAATGAGACTGGAAGGGGTGATTCTTGATACCGGAGACTTTATCAGAACTTTGCGTACTTACCGTGAGGATCCAAATATCAAAGGCATGATCATTCATATTAACTCTCCCGGAGGTTCAGTTGGATCGAGCCAAGAGCTCTATACGGAGATTAAGCGGGTGAGGGAGGAGTTTCGAAAACCAGTGGTTGTGTCAGGCGGGAGCCTTGTCGCCGGTGGCGCCTATTATGCGGCTTCTGGAGCTGACCGCATTGTTGCTAATCCAGGAACTTTGATGGGTTCAATCAGTGCGTTCATGGAGTTTTCTCAACCGAATCAATCTCAGGATGGAAAGACCCACGAACAAATTGTTGTGAAGACAGGTGAGCTGGAAGATCCAATAGCAGGCGCATACCAAATGAAACTGCGAGACAAGGAGTTGTTTCAGGGGATTTTGGTCGAAGTACATGATCAATTTAAGCAGGCCATTCAAAAAAGTCGGTCACTTTCTCCAGACCTCATCAATAAGTATGCTGACGGTCGAATTTTTACGGGAGCTACAGCCGTGCGTCTTGGCTTCGCTGATCAAGTTGGTTCTTTTGAGGATGCTCTCCGGGTTGCGGGAAATCTCGCTGGTCTCGGTGCCAATCCAAAGTTGTTTCGGCCGAGATCTTTGCCTTCAGCTTCTTCCGGATTTTGGCAGGATCGGTTTCGGGTAAATTCCTCAGCAGAAAATATAACTGAGAGCACACAACTCAAAGACTTGCGTGCTCAGCTCCTGGGCCGGCCTCTGTATCTCATGCCAGGATCTTTGTAGACTTGAGAGGGGTACAATGGAAAAAAAAGGAAAAACAAAGGCAAGTAGGAATGCAAATGAGAAGGGCGTAAACCAAAGAAAACCCAGCAGAAATATTGCCGAAAATGGACGAGTACCTCAAGGAAGTGCGGGCATAGGTGAGCTCGCGTCAGACATTTGGCCAACTGAGCGAGATATCATGGCAAGACCGGATCGCTATAGATATGTGCGGAAGCTCATATCCCATGACACCTGCGTTTTTTGTGAAGCAAAGCTCAAAGGGCCGGGTATCGAAAGTTTGGTAGTTTACCGAAGTGAGTTGGCCATGGTAGTACTTAATAAGTTCCCTTACAATACAGGGCATTCTCTTGTGCTTCCTGCTCGTCATTGCGGGAATTTAAATGATTTGTCTGAAATGGAGTACTCGGAGTTGATGAGCCTAGTGCGCCGAACATTTAACATTCTGCAACAAGCCTACAGTTGTGCTGGGTTCAACATCGGACTCAACCATGGGGCTGTTGCGGGAGCTGGAATTCCTGAGCATCTCCATTGGCATATTGTTCCACGGTGGCATGGGGATACCAATTTTTTTCCTCTGATCGCGGAAACCAAAGTTGTATCTGAGACTTTGGAGCAAACTTATAACCGGATTTTTCCGTTTTTTGGGGAATAGACCTATGAATCATCCCGGTTCGTATGAATTGGATCATATTGGCATTGCTGTTTCAAGTTTGATTGAAGGAGCCAAGCTATATGAAGCTCTTGGTTTTGAGAAGCTTTCTGTTGAGGATGTTCCGAGTGAAGGAGTTCGGGTTGGCATTTATGACCTGGCGAATGAATCAAGAATTGAACTCCTAGAGCCTCTTGGTACTCAAAGTCCCATAGCTAAATTTTTGGCCAAGAGAGGGCCAGGTATTCATCACATATGTCTGAGAGTGGAGAATTTGGGTGAACTTCTCAATCATCTCAAGGCCGCTGGGATTCGCCTGATCTATGAGAAACCCCAGCCTGGAGCCCACAAAGGCCTGATTTCCTTTATTCACCCCTCTTCGGCCGGTGGAGTCTTAATTGAACTCAGGCAACGAAACACTGAGGGATTGCCATGAATCGTTATCAGATGCAAAGCTTGGGAATACCTCTTACTCCAACGGTAAAAAAGCTGATTATCGCCAATGTTGCCATATGGTTTATTGGGATTTTGATCATCCAAAGATTTTTTCTGAGCGAGGCCTATTTTTTTGATTGGTTTGGACTCATTCCCGAGCGGATTATCAATGATTTTTGGGTATGGCAGGTCTTTACCTATATGTTCCTGCACTCCTATTCAATTTTTCATCTTCTGTTCAATATGCTTATTCTGTGGTGGGTGGGAGCCGATTTGGAGCCCCGCTGGGGACCACGTTTTTTTCTGACCTATTATTTTGTTTGTGGCGTGGGAGCCGGCTTCTTTTATGTCCTCGGCGTGACCTTCTATTCTCTATTTGGAGGGCATTCGAGTGTGATGAGTGTGCCGGTTATTGGGGCTTCTGGGGCCATTTTTGGCTTGATGTTGGCTTTTGGAATGCTCTTTGGAGAAAGAGTTGTCTATTTCATGATGATTTTTCCAATGAAAGCCAAATACTTTATCGCGCTTCTTGGAGGTATTGAGGTTGTCACTCTTTTAAACTCTGGCCAAGAAAACAATGTTGCCAATCTTGCACATCTTGGCGGATTGGCGGCAGGGTATCTCTTTCTCAAATTTCGTGGCCGTTTTTCTGGATTTAGAGGCGGAGGAAGAGTTCAGAAAAAGGGTGGTCCCCAGCTTCGATTGGTGGTAGACAATGATCGCAGTACGAAGCAGGACGGGGCTTCTGGTGGTCCTCCTCGGTACTGGAATTGATGGCATTGATTCTTGGCTTCACGGCCTTATTTGGAGGTGGTTTTGATGGGCAATTTGAGAAAGTCACTGGATAAGCTGAAATTTGATCAGCGAATGGTAGATTGGAATTATACGGAAGGACTTCTCACAAAAGAAGAATACAGGAAGCATCTGGAGTCCCTTCCTGATATGGCTCACAAGGCAGTGGAGTTGACTTTGGAAGAAGAAGCAAACGGGGCAGATGGAGATTCTCACTTCAACAATAGTCACAATTAAAGACTGTCGCTGGGGCTTTTGGTTTCGCTAGCTGAGATTTTCTTTTTTAAAGTCTCGGACCACTCTTCGCCAACAATTTTAAGTTGGCCTTGGTCGTCCTTTTTTAGATAAAGGGTCTTTTCTCCGAAATCAGACTTCAAGTCTGATTGGTAGGACTGAAGAAATTTGATGATTGCCTCGTTTTCGTGCACAACGATCATTGGATCTCTTGTCTGCACCTGAATGGATTGGTATTTCGAGTTGAGGTTTTCTTTGAATCGCTTCCACCCGGAGCGGTTCATTCCGAGGGATTTAAACTGATCTCCGTAGTATGAGATGTATGTATTGATGTCTTTTGTTTCCCAACTCTTTCGCCAATTATCAAGCCATGAATTTAGCTGATTCATTGTGGTTCGCTGGACTTGAGGCTCTACGTATTCAATTTTTTCCTGAATTACAATTGGGGTGTGCTTAAGTGAAATGAATTCGCCGACCTTTTGGATAACCTCATCTCTGACAACAATGCAGCCACGAGATCCTCGGAAAAGTGATTTGGTTTGAGGAATGGCATGAAGCCAGATTCCGCTCCCTGTTTTGCTCGCCATGACATCAAAAAAGTTGGGATAGTCCATGGTAAAGGCCCGCGAACCATATTCGCTAAAATCAATCTGTTTTCCCTCGTATCGGTTTTGGAAAAAATAAATTCCCTCGGGAGTTTTGAAATCCCCCAAGCTTTGTTTGTTTCCGGATTGGCGTCCCAAATCGGAAGGATAGTAAGCGACTAAACTGATATTGCCATTTTGAAATCTCCAAACAGTGAGGGTCCTTGTGGATTTGTCTACAAGGAATGCGTAGGGAGAAAAAGAGTCAGAATCACTTAATTGGACGAGAGTTGCGGGGTACCTGCCTTCTGGAGGCGGTATTGCCTGCGGGTCAGGCTTGTTTAGGTCAGCGTCCTTTGATTCATTCAACTTTTCTTGGGGAGGCACTAAGTTTGTTTCGCTCTCCACGCGAGCAAAACCAGGAGAACTCCAGCTAAGGAACCCCGAAAAAGCGAATAGTATCGAAATGAAGCAAACCATTTGTCATTCAACCTGAAAAACACAGACCATATCGTCCTATTAGATGATTTCACAGGATGAAAGTCAATGACGAGGCAACGGGTCGAGAGCCAAGATTTGGATGGCGTCACCGAATTTGAATCATTTCCCAAGACGAGACAAATTTTCTGCCGTTAAGACCTGAGTCTGGGCGCCGATAAGATAGTCAGAGGTGCTGAAATGGCAGAAGCAGAAGAGCAGGAAAAACCGAAACGCGACTTGGGTAAGGTCATCACTTTGGTATTTTTGGTAATTAATTTTTCTGTGGTCGGCACGGGGGCATTTTTGGTTTTTTCTTCAACCATCGGTCATAAAGCGAAAGTGACCTCCGAAGAGGAACTCAACAAGGAGCTCGTTGAGTTCCGCAAGTCCCTTCAGCAAAAACCGGTGCTTTACACTTTGGATACCTTCAACACGAATTTGGATGGGGTTCCTCGGAGGCTTATTAGGCTCGAAATGAGCTTAGAAATGTTGGACGAGGAAGGATTTGAGGAGGTCATTTCTCTCGGAGCAGAGGGGCGTGACGCCATTGTCCGAATTTTGAATTCGACAGTCTATACTGAGGTTGAAACGGTACAGGGTAAATTGCAGCTAAAGAATCGAATTATCGCAGAGATGAACGGATTTCTCGACAAAGGTGTCGTTCGCAATGTCTACTTTTCGGATTTCGTCGTGCAGTAGGTTTTTCAAGACCCCTTGATCTCTCGTCCGTCGACTACTGGTGTGCATTGACAGGTTCAGTATCCACGTAGACAATATATGAGGATTCAGCTAGCGGCGATTTTAATCACCGGGGAGGTCCTCGTGGTGCGTGCTTTTTGCTTTTTATTTTTTCTGACACTAAGTGCTCAGGCAGAAATAGAGAAGGCATTGAATTTCTCTGAGCAGATTCACTTTTCAGTTGAAAAATATAAGCTAAAAAATGGGCTTACCGTTCTTTTGCACGAAGATCATAGCGCTCCATTGATCAGCATTCATCAGTGGTTTCGAGTAGGCTCGGCCGATGAAAAGCCAGGTCGGACAGGAATTGCTCATTTTTTTGAACACTTGATGTTCAAGGGAACCACAAAATACTCTAACAAAGAGTTTGATCGTGTTATTCAGGCAAACGGAGGTACTAACAACGCCTTCACGACTCGGGACTACACCGGGTACTACGAGAACATGCCAAGCGGAAAATTGGAACTCATCTTGGATATTGAATCTGACCGACTTCGAAATCTTGTATTTGATGAAAAGGAAATCATGAAGGAGCGCGAAGTAGTCAAAGAGGAGAGACGATACCGAGTTGAGAACTCTGTATTTGGAATTCTGAATGAAACCGTTTTTGAAACGGTATTTAAGACGCACCCTTATCGTTGGCCTGTTATTGGGTACATGAAGGATTTGGATGCCACATCTATCGATGATTTGAAGGAGTTTTATCGAATTTTTTACGCTCCCAACAATGCCGTTTTGGTCATTACGGGGGACTTCAGTATCAGGGCCGCAAAAGGTCTCATCAGCAAGTACTATGATGGCATTCCAGCTCAGGTCTTACCAGAAAGAAAGAAAAACCTTGAGCCAGAGCAAAAGGGCGAGCGAAGCGATTGGCTAAGGATGTGCAGAGCCCCACGATTGCCATTGCCTTTCAGGGCCAGTCCGCTGGGGCTGAGGACTCCTACGCTCTTGATCTATTGGCTAATATTCTGGGTAACGGCTCTTCGAGTAGACTTCATAAGGCTCTCGTTTATCGACAGCAAATAGCGGATCAAGTCGCCGTTTGGTCGGATACCTCAGGTCAAGCTGGTCTTGTTCAGATTGTCTCATCGGTGAAACCTGGATTGGACGCCGACAAGGTAGCGAATTCTATTTATTCGGAACTTTGGAAGCTGCGCAATGAATTTGTTTCTTTGAAAGAGTTGGAGAAGGCCAAAACACAAATTATGAAGGACTATGTTGATTCTCTCAAAACTGTGGGAGGGAAGGCCAGAATTTTAGCTCTTAACGAGATTTATTTTGAGGACTACACTCAATTATTTAAGGACTTGGATAAATACAGCGCTGTAACGGTGAATCAGATCAAAGCAGTTGCTGAGAAATATCTCAAGCCAGAGCAGCGTTCAGTGATTCGTGTTAATCCTAAGGGCTAGAGGCAAAGGGAGTTTGATCGATGAAGAAAATTGTTGGGATTTTTTTGATTTGCACTTTTTGGCCCCTTCTGTTTGGTTGCGCTTTAACGGGAAAAATGGGGAGCAGCGGAGCTAAGACTGGTCAGTTTCAGCTTCGTCCGTATAGGGAAGTCACTCTCTCAAATGGTTTAAAGGTCCTTTTAGTCGAGGATAGTACTCTGCCTTATTTCAGCATGAAACTTTTGGTGCGCGCGGGAGCGAGTGCTGACCCAATAGCGAATTCTGGTGTCGCTTCAATCGTTGGGGAATTGCTCAATAAGGGAAGCACGAAACGTGATGCCATGCAGTTAGCCGATGCGATGGGGGATATAGCTTCATCACTTGAAGTTGACGTCGGCCAGGATTTTACTTTGATTGGCGCGAGTACTTTGGCTCCCTATCGTCAGGCCTTGTTACAGAATTTTTCCGAAATGGTGACCGAACCTTCGTTTGCGGAGGCTGAGGTTCGCCGAGTTCAAAAGCAGGTTCTTTCGGCTCTCCAAAAGACAGTTGATGATCCATCGAATTTTGCAGAAGTGATGTTTGATTCATTTCTCTATGGGACCCATCCCTATGCGAGGCGAGTCTTGGGAAGGAAACATGATGTTCAGAGAGTGCGCCGGAAGAACGTAATTAAATATTACCTTGCATATTATCGACCCAACAACGCCCAGCTTGCCGTTGTTGGCCATTTGGGTCCTGATATTATCGGCGAGCTAGAAGGTGCTTTCAAAGCCTGGACCTCTCGAGATCAAAAGGTCGCGAATTTTCCAGAGGTTCCTCCAGTAAAGGGAGTTCAAATACAGTTGATTGATAAGGGAGATTTGGCCCAAACACAGATTCGTATAGGTCATCCCGGAATCAAACGCACAGATCCTGATTTTTTGAAATTGCGCGTGGCAAATATGATTTTAGGGGGTGCCTTTCGTAGCAGATTGGTAGATGAAATCCGAGATCGTCGCGGTCTCACTTATTCTATCAGTTCTGAATTTGACGCCCGATTAGATAAGGGACCTTTCACTATTTCAACATTCACTCGCAATGACAAAGTTGGGGAAATAGTTGGAGAAACTTTGAAGGTCGTTCAGGAGTTCCGCGATAGAGGGGTGAGCGCAAAGGAAGTTGAGGAAGCCCAAGCTCTTCTTCGGGGAATGTTTCCGAGGGCCCTTGAAACTGCCGAGAAAACTGCTCAGTCTCTTTTGGCTCTCCGGTTTTATGGGGTTCCTGATTCGTATCTAACTGATTATCTGAGTGACATTGGCAAGATCAGCTCCGAAGAGGTGAATGAGGTCATTAAGAAACATCTCAGGCCCGATGGTCTTAAGGTTTTGGTTTACGGTTCGAAGAGTAAGATATTAGACCAACTCCGTCCGATCGGTGTTGTTCAGGTGATGAGCTACAAAGAGTTTATCAACTGATCGAATTTGGTACAATGAGGCTTGCTCACTCTAATTTAAGATGTGTTCCGCAGGATTTGAGATTGGAGAAGCAATAGGCAGATCAGAACCTTCCTTAAAAGCGAAAGAATAACTCGGTTTTCCTGTCGTTTCTGAGTCAACATCTTTCATTCGAAGCGTCATCAGGATATCAATCTTTTGTTCGATGAGCTTCTGAGACTCGCGAATTGCAATTATCTCCTGCCGCAATCCAGAAGTCTTGGCTAACCAGGACGTGAATTCTCGCAAACTAAAAATAAAGGCCAAAACAGTAACCGCAAAAAAGAACAATAATAAATTGGGTGTGACATCATTTAAACGGATAAAGTCATTTAACTTTGATATCCAGTCAAAGAGAACCATGAGTGCTCCTTTCAAGAGCTGTTGAGCTACGCTTCAGACATCGTGTTTCGAGTCTCAGTATATGGGAATCTCTTCGTCACCTCAAGTAACCTGTGACTCAGTCAGGATTTTAGTTGAACAGTTTTAGCTTTTGACCGCATAAACAACTAATCCCAGAACCGCCAAAGCGGCAATTCCCATGAGCGCATAATTGGGTGTCGAAGATGTTCTCTCTGCTTGAATTGAAGCTTGCTTTCTGGATGGATTGGCAGGCTTAGAGGTGGAGGCCAGCTGCTTTTGCTGTGGGCTCTGCAGATTTTGCTTCTGGCCAAGCCTGTAAGGGTCAGAAAAAATAATTGGATTGTTTGTCAGCTGGAGAGTCTGGACCGCCATTTTAAAATCTTGTTCAAAAAATTTCCAATGATTTTGAGCGGCTGAAAGAGTAACCAGAACGGAAAGTTTTCCCTTTACGGTGGCCAAGTACCGAGTTGAATAGCCCTCGATTTCGCTATTCAAATGAAGACCCTCTGTCCATTTCTGCTTATGGATTTCCAAAATCTTGACATATTGGACTTTTGAAATGCTTGGCGTTGCTCCTTTTGCCTGAAGAGGTTTAGGCATTCCCAGATATTTTTGAAACGAATTAAAGGTATCCTCAGGTCCAGCTTCTTTAGCTGAAACAATGATAAGGGCATCTTGAACGGGTTGGTTCAGTTGAAGACGACACACATAGGCAAGCGGATCCTGAAATTGGCAATCCCATCGATTTGAGATTTGAAAATTCAGAAAGGGGGTTGAAATCTGCTTGGCTTGGATGGCGAACGAAAGGGAGAAGGGAAGAATTAGGATGATGAGTTTAAATTTCATTGCTACTTTCTCCTCTTTTTCTTGCCCATAAACAGAAAGTAGTAGGCTGCGGCGGCGAGCAGAATCAAAATGCCTAGGAGCGACGAGCCGACCTTACCACTTCCTGAGCCTTCAGGTGGTACTTCTGCCCCAAAGTCCGACGGTAATACTTGGCCTATTGGAGTTCCGAGTGTTTCTCTGGAGCTACGTGAGGCGGTCAATGGCTTATCAGTGAGCATGGATTTCGTTGCAACGACCTGAAGACTCTGGATGGCCTTTAGAAAATCCTGGCTGTATTTTGTATAGTGGGTTTTATGTGCGGTAAATGTGACCAAAATGGCGATGTTTTCCTTAACCGTCCCAAGATATCGAGTGTAATAGGAGGGCACTTCGCTTCCCATGTGCATTCCGTCGACCCACATGTGGTTGTTGATGACACGATTTTTAACTCCGACAAGTTGCGACGCTATTGGCTTCCCGAGCACGCTGGGAATCGTTTTCGAAACATTCAAATATGACAAATAAGTCTGAAGTGTGTCTGAGGGGCCGACCTCCTTGGCCGTAAGGACGATCATTGCTTCGCGAGTTTTTTCGTAGAAGTCACTTGTGCAGATCCACTCGGTGGCTTCGAGAGAGCACCTCCACTTGGGCGGCAACTCATAACTGACGTAGGCATTGCGGAACAGCTTTGCTTCTGCAACACCCGATAGAAGCACCGTCATAAAAACAAGGGCAAGCAAAGTTATAGGGGTTCTATTCACGAAGAGTCTCCTCATGGTAGGCATGATTAATTATAGGGAAGAACTCGCAACACGGCGAGTAAATAAGAGAGAGAGTCGTTTCAATTCAAGACAGAAGGCCAGAAAAATCACTTCGTTTCAAAACGATACAGAGGCATTGGCAAATTCGCTTGAATTTTGGAGGCCAAATGCACGGCAGGTCAAAGGACGGTATGCCAAATGTATCCTGCTGGGTATTCATGCAAACAAGTCGCTAAAACTCAGCCTTCAACTGAAAATAAGCGTCCATTCCCTGATTGAAGTATTTCATTTCTGTTCCACTCTCTCCCGCTCTGGCCCCCAAAGCAGCCATAAGACGGAGGTCAGAGTAGCCCTCGTAAGTCCAGGTCAGGCGGTAGAATTGACTTCTGTCACTTCCGTTAAGAAAAGCGTAACACATAAAGCTCGAATCATTCCAGGCCCCGGGATTTGGCAAAAATATCGTTAGAAGGCCGTAAGTTCTTCCGAGAAAAAACGGCACAAATTTGTTGTTGGCAATAAGGGTAGAATAAGAGCTTTTATTGTCGTAACCATTTTCTTGCCAAAAGCCTTCGAGACCCAGTGAGACCGTGTCGTCATCACTGTATTTGAACTGGTAGGTTAAACCACCACTCGCACTCTTATCAAACTGCTGGTTACTTTCGGCCCATTCCAGATATAGATCGAAATCTCCCAGAGCAAATGAGAAGTCAGTTCCAAATTTCGTGGGCTGGCCCTTACGACTGTAACTGGAAAAAGTCCATTCGGCCGCTGACAAAGGCACCTCAATTCGTGCGGCGGCACCGGTCTGATTTGTTTCGTTGGCCGCGTCAGTGACGCCGATCAAATAGCCGTTGGCATCTCTAAATGGGATGTGAGCTTTTATCATCGTTATTCCAGAACGAACATCTTCTGATTTTAGAAAATCTCTTTTCTGGTTATTGATAAAATCCGTAGGATTCCAAAATTTTGATGCGCCCCACTTTATCTTTTGCTTGCCTAGGGTCCAATAAACTCTTTTGTTTGTGTTCAAACTAAGCTTCATTTCGTCAAGAGAGCTCGTCGTCTGTTTTTGTGTCAGCCCCGTGATAGGGGATGGAGTGCTCTCGTCAATTGATCCGTCATGAACCAATCGACCTCTGAAAAAGGAGCGAACATCGTCTTTAAGTTGCGAGTCGAGGTACATCTCCAATGTCATCGGATTGGACACAAAGTCCTTTCTAGTTGTGGAATTATTAATTGTATATATTTGCCACTCCGCCTGTAACTTGCCTCCAATTTTTAACCTGTCTGAGTCTAAGGCCTTTTTGTCCTCATCCTGCATCCCTCCTTCCGCAGAGAACCCTTTTTTTAAAGTCTCTTCCAGATTAGCAGAAGGATCTCCTCCTGGAAAATCCTCGGCGTGTGCCAACAGGATCTGTGAAAGAAAAACTGCAAAGATGGGAATTGAAACGGCAAAGGATTTCATTTACTTTTGCTCTCTATCCAGGCTTTGGTGAAAATATTTTCTTCTAATTTTCCGAGATCAGTCTCCTTAATCAGAACGACCGTGGTATTCTCCTTTTCGAGTTCATCAAAAATTCGAATTTCTTCGGGAATCCAGACATCAGCATTTTTTGACGGGCTAAACTGTTTTTTCCATTTGGGATAGAAAGCCGTTCTCATGAGCTTTCCACTCAAAGAATATTCTTCACGTTTGAGCAGATTGCGGTCTTTTTGGTCGACCCAAATGCTTAAAATAGGATAGGCCACGTCAACTCCCTCTTTGGCGGTCAGTTTAAACTTATAAACTTGATAGCTCCCTAGCTTGTCTGCGCCTTGATATTTCGTCGTGTACTCTTCGGCAAGTCTGGATTCATCGAAATCACTTCGCCGAGAATTCGTTCCAGCCAGCTTTTCTCGTTCTGTTCTTCGCTCCCACTTTCCTGTGCCAGGTTGAAAATTCCATAGATTTTTGTCAATTTTTAAGTAGGCTTTTCCTGCCTCCTCCTTGGGTTTCACGAACAAGATCATGAATTTGTCGTCGTCATCTCGACGGTAAACCATAGCTTGAAAAAGTCGGGGTTCCTTTTTTCTTTCAGTTTCTTTCACAAAACATAGCGATTTATAGTCTCCAGAGTTTCTCTGCCTCTCGTCCACCTCTTTGATTGCCGCATCAGCTTGCTCTTGGGTCATCGCCGTATCTGACCATCCATTGAAAGAAAAAAGAATCGAGCTCATTACAATAATTGATAAGAAAACTTCCCGTTGCATTTGTTACTCCGATAGCTTTTTAATATTGGTTAATGGCCGTGATCGGGTTCAAATTAGCTGCCTTTCGAGCTGGAATGAGAGATCCCAGAGTGAAGAAGCCTACCAGCGAAACAAAAATGAAAAAGGCTTGAGAAAATCCAAATGCAAATGAAAGGTGATTAGTCATCAAAAACAACTGAAAAGCTTCGCTCGTAATTGGAACCTTCATTAGGTTGAGTGAGAAGGTTAGTATTCCTGTAATGAAAAGCCCGAGAAGCGTCGAAGGGACCGATATAATAAGAGATTCCAAAAGAAACATCTCCAGAACCCTTCTTTTGTGCATCCCTATCGCACGAAGAGTTCCAATTTCAGTGGTTCGCTCTTTGACCGACATCCAAAGAACATTGATAAGCCCCATCACAATAATAATAGCCAATACGATGGTCAGAATAAATGTCAAGGCACTGAGTAGACTCACAATCCATTTTAAGAACGAGGTTTCGTCCTCCGAGGTTGTGATATCCAGCTTTTGCCCTGTCCAAGACTCTCCGGCCACCCGGTCGAACTTCATCCAAAATGGGGTGGACTCCTTTTCCATTAGCACGTGCCCTTTTGCAGAAAGGTCTTTTCTCATTCGGGCTTCGACATCATTCAGATATTTGAGATCCTTTAGATAAATCATAATTTGCCCGGTCGAATCGGTCCTGGTCTGATAGAGTTCTCGAGTATCCAAAGCATTCATGTAGCCCGTGAACTGCGACATCATTCCTAAATCCTTTAGGATGGAGACCACTTTGAGATCTTTCGTGTTGTTCATATTTCTATATGTGGGCACCGAGACTGTAACCATATCGCCCACGGCCACTTTAAGTTTTTTCGCATGAACCTGAAAGAGGGCAATCGTGCCTCGCTCCTTAAGTCCTGATATGTATCCAGATTCTGACTCTAAGCGGGCCAAGACATTGTCTTCTTGGCTCATGGTTACACCCCACATGGGGATCATAACCGAATCTGTTTCAGAAATGACTTTTCCATAGGCCTTCACTCGGTCGAGAACGATAGTGGCCTCGGGAATCTGAGTTTGAGCGTACTCGAGTAAAGAAAGGTATTTTGTCACCTGCGGATTGGCCGAACTTTGGCTAATCTTATAAAACCCCGCAATATTCAGATGCCCTGTCATGAGGGCAGTGCCGTTGCCAATCATGGTTTCTTTCACACCCTGAACCAAAGAAAGAAGGGAGGCAAAGATCAATGTGACCGCGAAGATTGCACCCGCCAACATGAAGCTCCGCCCCCGCCGTTGCATGACATTTCGATAGGCAATTAAAAAAAAGGTTTTCACGCTATTCTCGTTTCTGCATGGCTTGTAGAGGAGAGATTTTCATGGCCATCCAAGCGGGATATTGCGTGGCAAGGATCGCAATTATCGCCATGATGCCCATGACAGCAAAGAGGAGCTGAGAATTCAGGCTGAGATAGAGGCGAGGGCCGGAATAGAAAAAAGTAGCCACGTCGCCATTTGCCGGAATTCCAAATTTACCAATCAAAAGAACGGCCAGGGATCCTAAAAGAACACCAACCCCTCCAAAAACCAAACTCAACAAAAGTGTTTCATAAAAAAAGAGGCGATAAATAAAATCACTGTGCGCCCCAATTGCACGCATGGTTCCAATTTCTTGCTTGCGATCACGTGCAGCCATCAGAAGAGAGTTCATAATCATGAGGCCGGCTAGCACCAAGGCGATGGCGACAAACAAGTTCAAGAAAACCTTCATCATGAAGGTCATTTGTCCAATAAATCCGGCGGCGTCTTGCCAGGAAACCGCTTTTATTCCGAGGCTGTCAGTTTTTGAAATTTCATTGAGCTCAGTCAGCACTCTATTCAGATTTTTGGATTCTTTTAAGAATACGGCCGCGTTCATAAAAACACCGCTATTGAGTTCTTCCTGGGTGAAATTTGATGCGGTCTCCTTCTTTTCGAAACGAAGATCTAGGGGAAGGCCAATTTTTTTGGCGGAACCTGGTGGCTTTTCTGCTGTATTATCCGATTTAAAAAGATCTTCAATGGATTCACGCCCCACCTTAGATAGGCCCATTTCAGCCTCTAGCTCCTTATTTTGAGCACGACGTTCTTCGGTCAAAAAACCGTAGAGCTCACGGAAAGAAACCAAATCCATGAGACTGAAATTTCCGGCCAGCGGAGAGTTTTCGAAACTCTTGAATCGAAAGGTTCCAAAAACTTTGATGTTGGTCGAAGTCGAGGAGCCATTCTTTGTGAAAGCATTGAGAGGCAGAATGTCTCCAACCTTAACGCGATAAAGAATAAGGTAAGGTGCCACTTCTTTATAAAAGAAATCGTATCTTTGGAGAAAATTTTCGTCAGTCATTTTTAAATAGTCATTGAGCAGAAGCCGAAAATCATCTGACTTTGAAGAAAGTAGACTTTGCAGTTTTGATTTTAGAATCTCTGTCTCAGATGGCCCGAGATGAAGATAGATCTCGGCTGATTGGTCTATATTGGCTTTGACTTGGTCTTGAAGCTCTTTACTGCCACCGATAGTGAGTTTCTCGTTCACGATTTTTTTCTTAATGCTGTCCAGTCTTCGGGCCACTTTGTGCTTGACCATATTTTCATAGAAATAGTCGTGAAATAAGAAACCCCTCGCACCTTGGGGGATCATCTCGCCCTTCACGATTTCAAATTGTGGAAAATTCTTCTGGAAGAGTTGAGGATCTGTCCCGATGTAGCTAAAGAAAATCATGTTGTCGTCAAAAATAAGGGGAGCTATTTTGTTGGCTAAAAATTCAATTTTGTTCTCGTAATTTTTGTCGAAGTCTGTCCAAAATCGATCACCTGTCGCCGTTTTGAGATTGAGCTCTGCCGCTTTCGCTTCGGAGGGGCTGAGAAGACCAACTTCATCAAACTTGCCTTCTAGATTTCTTTCTATTTCTTCAATGAGGAAGAGTATCCTTTTCTTTTGAGACTCGATCTTATTTAAATCGCGAATATCCTCTTTATAGGATTTTCTCAGTGTTTCTAAAAAGTGATCTAAAATATTGCTCGGGCTAATTTGGGCAAAACTTGTGCCCATGGGAACGATGGAGGCAACCTGCGGATTTTTAAGAATTTGATCCGCAATCTTTTTAAAGTTGTCGAGGTGGCCAACATCAGTGGGAGATCCATCCATGTTCCCAAATACCGATAGATTTTCTTTTGCCTCCGAGGAATAAATTTGGAGATCGCCGGTGATACTTTGTGTTGTGCTGTTTTTCATTCCACTCGATACGCCATCGACAAAGGAATGGCCTAATACTGCCAAGAAAGCTCCAAAGCAAAGGATGATTCCGACAATGAGAGTTCTCACGCGATGAAGAAAAACGTTTCTAGCTGCAATTTTTAATACCATCCAATGGTTCATGTCTGTACGAGTCCATCGTGAAGACGAATCACTCGCCGAGCTTGGTTCATGATAGAGGGATCGTGGGTTGAAAAAAGAAACGTCGTGTTTTCGCTAGCATTGATTTCTTTCATCAGGTCAATAATATTTTGCCCTGTGACCGAGTCGAGATTAGCGGTGGGTTCGTCGGCTAGGACAATCTGCGGCCTTGTGACAAGTGCTCGTGCAATGGCGACGCGCTGCCTTTGTCCACCGGAAAGTTCGCTTGGGCGGTGGTCCGTATAGGGGGTTAACCCAACGCGGCTGATGATGTGATGGACCCGGGTTCGCCTTTCCTTGGCCGAGAGTTTGTTTTGTAAGAGGAGCGGAAACTCCACATTGTCAGTGACGTTTAACACGGGGATCAAATTGAACGACTGAAAAATGAAACCAATTGTATCTAGCCTTAAGTCTGTGAGTTCGCGCTCGGAAAGTGTTCCTGTTTCCTTTCCGCCCACTATCACTTTTCCTTCAGTGGCAGTATCAACGCAACCAATGAGGTTCAAAATCGTGGTTTTCCCAGACCCACTGGGTCCAGCGATAACTGTAAATTCTCCGGAATCGATTGTGAGGTCGATGCCTTTGAGGGCCGGGACCTCGACTTCGTCAAGTTTATAAGTCTTCTTAACCTTTTGAAGGGCAATTGGTTGCACGATTCCTCCAATCCTTTGGATTAAAAAAAATTCTCTCAGACATGAGAATTCGAGTCACCGGAAAAGTGAGGATGCCAAGAGTCTCAGATTGAGTACTTGGACCCACAGATTTTATAAATTTCATCGGTTTATGATTATTTTATGATTATTTTTGGGTGATTTCTCAATGAGCTGCCATAATTTCAATCGAAGCGAAATTCCGAAATCGGAGGCACCCAGTCTGAGAAAATATAGTGGGGCCTTCAGCCACTGAGTGCCCCACTTCTGGAGAGATTCTGTCCCGAGTGAGAGGTGGGCTCTCCATCTCTCAACTCTACTTATCTCTTTTGAAAGATAGCCGGTTTTTAGTGAGCTTGGGCCACCTTTCTCGGTAGCAACCATTTGCTTGCCTGAACAGCCTCGAAGGCATCAACGTATCTGCCGGAGCGGATCAGCTTAGCTAAGTCTGACGATTGTCGCCCTGTGGTGAGCAAGATTTCCTTTACCTGAGCTGAATTCAGATACGGATTCAAGCTTAACATGAGGGCAACCACTCCCGATACATTTGGAGCCGCCATTGAAGTTCCGACCATTCCCGTGAAGAGGATGCCAAGAGGGTTGTCGAGATAGCAGGAAGTAAGGAGATTTTCGGGAGAATTTCCTCCTGGTGCTGCAACGTCGACTGAGTTGATACCGTAATTGGAGTAGGGGGCAAGGACATGAGCTGGGTTTGAGTCCTTGGCGGCAACAGCAATGATATTGTCATGAGGAAGTGCAGAGGGGTAATTTGCCATCTGATCTGTATCAACTCCGGTCCCTAAAAGGGGATGTCCATTTCCAGCGGCAGCCACAACCACAACATCTTTAGCTTTTGCGTAGTCCATGGCACCAACCAAGAGCGCATCTGGTGATCCATATGTCCCAAGGGACATGTTAGGGACTCGCGCGCCGTTATCGACCGCATAGTAAATGGCGCCGATCAGGCTCGCAACATCACCGCCCTGTGGACCGAGTGCCTTTAATGCCATAATCTGAGCACGCGGAGCTACTCCGAACAAAGAGGATGCCGCAAGACCGCTGACATGGCTTCCGTGGCCATGGTCGTCAAAGGGCCACTCGTCTCCGTTTACGAAATCATAGCCAACAAGGTCATCAATTTGGCCGTTGTTATCGTCGTCGATCCCGTTTCCGGGAATTTCTCTTTTGTTGGTCCAGATGTTTTTTAGCAGAGCAGGATGATTGTAATTCACGCCGGTGTCGATCACAGCGATCACAATTCCCTCTCCTTGAGCGATAGACTCTGCTTGCGCTTCATCGACTCTCAGATCTAAAAGATGAAGAAACTGTCCGCGATCGACTTTGCTGAGGAGATCGTCAACAGGGAGATCCGCCCCAGCGTAGGGCTGATTCCCGGTGACGACCAATTCAAAATTAGTTACAGCACACACGTTTCGATCATCTTGAACAACCATGAGGAAGCTGTAAGCACCATAAGCATCAGGCTTATAGGTAAGGGTGTCGCCTAAAATAGCCTGTTGCCCGATCTTAGAACCTGCCGGCGTGGTCACCAACCAGCCACTGCGCAGAGTTGAGGCGTGAAGTGTATGAGGCCTACTTTGTTCTGCCGTGAGAGTGAAGGATCCTCCCAAGTTCATGATTTGATCTGAGAGCTCCTCTGAGGTCTCAAGAACAGTGATCGTCGCTGTTGGCTCTTCAATACTTGCCTCACAAGGTCTTAAGTTTTCCTGCGGAATGCCGCTGGCATTGGCTGGCTTGTTTAACAGATGCATTCTTTGCTTCAGGGAAATAATGCTTGGGTCTGGTTCAAAAGTGTGAAAGAAATTATTTCGACTCAGTTTTGCCTTTGGCCATTTGCTTTCAAGCGTTTCTTTCTCGACGGTAAAAATCTCAAAGATTCCGTGATTTTTATTGATGACCCTTGCATGGGCTTGCGGTTGCTCGTTGAGGAGATCGATTACTTCGCTCTCATCAACTCCTTTGACGATTGTACCAACCTCATTTGCACTCCCTGGGGCTGAACGGCGAATCTGCTTGTGTTCCTGCAGGCGACTCGCATGACAGGAAGCCAAAAGCAGACCCAGGCCAATTGCTCCGGCGAGAAGAGTTGATAGCTGATTCGGATGTATCCTTGTAGCCCCTTTCATAAAATCCCCTTTGTTGTCCCTCGAAAATTAGACCTCGACTGAAAGGCCAGGATCAATTCAAGAAAATTTGTAAATTGATATAAGAAAAATTTATAATGATGAATTAAGCATAATATTTTCAGTATGTTATGGAAGAAAAAGAGAAGAAGAAAAGCCCAAAATTATAAATTATACAAAACTTGGTGTAGATTGGGCAAAATATTAACATGCTGATTTTATTGCGATATATTGCTACAATTATATTTTAATTACAATAAATATATAAAAAATACAATCCTATCTCCCAAGATTCATAAATATCGCTTATACTTCGCGCCTGCATTCTGCAATTTGAAAGAAAATTTCATAAATTTAACCTTATCAGAAGTGCTGAGTTGGCTGAATATGCTGACTAAATAAAAGGGAGTAGCGATGAATTTGCAACAGCTCACAACTTTTTGTGCCGTATTGAGTGAGGGGAGTATGACTGCTGCAGCAGATAAACTATTTCTCACGCAGCCTGCCGTAAGCCAGCAGATTCGAAATCTTGAGGAGGAGCTCGGAGTTGAATTGTTGGTCAGAGGTGTTCGTCAGGTGAAATCAACCATTCAGGGACAGATGCTCTACGATTACGCAAAAAGAATTTTATTTTTGACCCAACAGGCGGAAGTGTCCATTCGAGCAATGTCGCAGGAGATTTCTGGTGATTTGCGGATTGGAACGCTCAATTCAATTGGTCTCTATATGATTAGTCCCATCATCGGAATGTTTCTGAAACACAATTCTCGATTGAAAATTAAACTTGTATATGGGACCGGTGAAAAAATCATTAGTGAGATGAGAAATAGGAATATTAACATTGCGATTCTTCCGGACCTAAAGAAGGAATATGGAATTGAGTTTGAGCATTTTGAAAAGAGATTTCTCTTTAAAGACGAAATGTGGCTTGTGGGCTCAGGTCGCGATACATCCTTGCCGTCAAACGTTGATTTGGGGCATCTGGGATCTCGACCACTTGTCTCGTTTTCCGAAAAGTATCCTTCGTTTAGGATGAGCATTGAAAAGAAATTTCATGATGTTGGAGTTGATCCTGAAGTTGTTTTTGAGTCGGACAACGTCGGAACTCTCAAACGAGTGATTGAATCAGGATTAGGTTGGGGTTTTCTTCCCGCGCATAGCATTCGCAAACAAGTCAAAACAAATCGCCTCACGCAGATCGAAACCGAGGACTTCAAGTATTCGGTAAACGTAAACATGTATTCACAAAAATTGAGTGAGATCAGTCCCATGGTTGACGTATTTTTTAGAGCTTTGCAGCACGGATTTGGATAGGGTTCTAGCTCTGTGAGTCTGTAGCTCTTCAGGAGTATAGGACGAGGACTCGTCGGTTATATCATCTGTGAGATGCTCGCTAGAGCATTTGATCATAGGGGAGGTCCATCCGTGAGGCGACGATGCGAAGGATTTCAGCGGCCGTCTCTTCAAGGGCTCGATCAGTGACGTTAAAAACAGGCCATTTGCGATTTTTCTTGAAGAGTGATTGGGCGTATTCCATTTCTTGTTCAATATATCGAATGCTAGCGTATTCTCCTCCAGGATCCTGGCCAAATTTTTCCAGACGCTTGCGCCTGATTCGTAGCAATGTGTCTCCATCAATCATTAGACCAACGACTTTACGTTGATCGATTTTAAATAATTCTTCAGGGAGCGGAGTGTTTATCACCAGTGGGACGTTAGCCACTTTCCAACCTTTATGGCTAAGAAAAATGGACAAGGGTGTTTTGCTTGTGCGGCTGATTCCGATCAGAACAATGTCAGCCTGATCCAGATCACCAAGAATTTTTCCATCGTCATGTCGAACTGTGTATTCGATGGCTTCAATACGTTTAAAATATTTTTCATCCACGGTGCGGAGAACCCCGGCTTCATGAGCCTCCTGCCCTTGTACCATGCCAAAATACCCTTCCAGAATAGTCATGACGGGACCCAACAGGTCGATTTCTGGGATACCTTTCTCGGCTGCGGCCTGTTTTATCTTTTGTCTTAAAGAGTTGCTAACCACCGTGTGGACAACCAATCCTTGGCGAGCAAAGACCTCACTCATCACGCTTTCTATTTGTTCTTCGATTCTGAGATTCTTGTTCCGTACAATATTGATTTCTCTGTCGTGAAAATGAACAAGGGCAGCTCGGATCATGGTGGCAGCAGTTTCCCCAGTTCCATCAGAAATTATATAAATAGTTCCATTTGGTCGAGTCATGAGTGATTTCCTACTCTCATTGAATTCAATGATTTTTCAGTCGATCGAATCCGCTGTTATGGGACGGCTCATAAAAAAATTGGCTTGGTCATTTAGCCATGTCCAGGTGCGATTTCGTTTACCAAGGATATATCTGTCGCAGTTTGAGAGTCAGGCCACTCCTCCGCGAAATCCTCAAAAACTGCAGTTCCCGGAAGAAAAACTCGAAGAGAGGGGCACCCTAGATTCTTCCAAAGATGGTGGCAAAGATGAACCCAGTTTTTCAGGTCTTTATCCAGCGGAATTTCAAGTGTCATCTGATTTGGGAGGTGAGAGTGGCTCGCAATCAGTAAAGGCGATGGGATGGGTGAAGTTTGAACGGGAACCAGAGGAGGAAGTTCGTTTGTATTCATTATCTCTTCGAGTGCGGGGTCTAATTTGCGGAATTGGTGATCCTTGGCGCGTGAAATCTGAAAATTGAGGTACCAATCTACTTTTCGAGCCCATGCGGAATGGCGCAGGGGAGGAAGGATCCAAAGATCCGATCCGGGTCCAAAGGCACCAGCTTGTGAAAGTTTTTGAATCGCCATGATCAGATCATGATTCCTATTTTATATGCCGGTCAAGGATCTCGTTGTTTGATCTGATCCAAGACGGCGTTAATGAACTTTGCTGAATCATTGGTTCCATATTTTTTCGTGATTTCCAGAGCTTCATTGATTGCGACAGGTGGCGGAACGACCTCATTGCTAAAGGCCATCTCAAATACGGCAATCCTCATTAGGTTGAGGTCGACGAGTGCCATCCTGGCAATCGACCAATTGTCTGCACTCTTCGAAATGAGTTGATCGATCTGCTCTCTTTTGTCTTGAATTCCCGCAAGGAGGTGTTCGGCGTACTTCCAGACCTCAAGAGGCGCCGCAAAATTTCCGCGGAAAGTCTCAAGGCCAGAATGATAATCGAGTCCTGGTGAGAATTCCTGTTGAAACAATACTTGAAGAGCGAGTTCTCTTGACTGTCGGCGAATGGGCGCTGATTTCATAAGGGTACTCGCTCTTCATTTTCGAGGCTTTCTTCGAGACTTTCTACAAATTCCTGAATGTCGCGAAATGTTTTATACACACTCGCAAATCGCACATAGGCGACGTGGTCCAGTTCTCGTAGCTCTCGAATGACGTGTTGACCAATGTATTCGGCAGGCACTTCTTTTTCGGAAGCCTCAAGGACTAACCTTGAGATTCTCGAAACAACCTGTTCCACCTGCGATAGGCTGATCGGCCGTTTTTGGCAGGCGCGTTGGAGACCCCGAAAGAGCTTATCTTTTGAAAAAGATTCCCGACGCCCGTCTTTCTTAACAATCATGGGAAAGTTCAATAAAATGGACTCCCCGGTTGTAAATCGAAATTTACACTGCAGGCATTCGCGGCGACGGCGAATCTCGCCCTCTTTTTGAACTCTCGTGTCCAAAACCCGACTTTCCGGGTGATCGCACTGCGGACATTTCATTGGCAGTTACCTTCCATAGAATAGCTGCCAGTTGTAGTGCAGAACGCTAAAGGGGTCAAGGCGTCAAGGCGGACCCACTCCTGCGAGCTAACAATCATGTAGAAAATTGCCACGTAGCAAAAAACCTTTGATGGAAGAGCGAAAATCAATCACAATACGACCCCATGAGCACCCTTATTCAAAATGAGAGCCTCTCTCGGAGAAGCCCTCCGCGGTCTGTTATTTTTTTCACCATTTTTTGTGGGGTCTTTTTCATTGCAATGTGGAGTGCTGGCACGGCCTTGGGAAGGGATGAGGTTCCTCCGGCCGAATCTAATATTGGAAAGAAGGCAGCCGCTCGCTATTTCTCCGAGCGCACGAAGGGAGGGGCTGGAGAGTCTGAGAAAGGGGAGGAGTCCAATCGGAATCCTGCTGGGGCAACCAAGAAGGCTCGCTACCTGGGTTTGCATCTTGGGGTGTACACGGATGAAAATGCCTATAAGTGGGGGGGCAAGGACAACAAAGACATGGGTCAGCTCACCGCCGGAGTGACCTATCGCATGGGGGAGTGGGTCAACTCCATGGATCTACTCCTTCGAGTTGACTTCAATTCCTATAAGTTTCGTGAGGGAAATGTTCTCAAGATGAGCTTAATGCCCGTGATCACCTTTCCCGATGCCAACAGTGAGTTTCCTCTCTATTTTGGAGGGGGAGCGGGGGTCGGCGTTTTTTTCAAACAAATTGCGGATGAGTCTCCTCTCTCCTTCGATTATCAACTGCTCATGGGGGTTCGGGTATTTCGCCTGTTCGGGGATGCGGGGCTGACCTTCGAAACTGGACTCAAAAACCATGTCCATTTGATGAGCGATGGGCAATATAACGGTGTGTTTGTTGCGCTAGGCACGGTCTTCAATTTTTGATAGAAATCAGGCCTCCATGACTTCCATGAAAAAGAAAGTTCACCGTCCAGCATTGTATGGGCTTATTCAAGTGCTGGATCAATCATTCAATCAGGGATTCTACGCTGACAAGGTTTTGGAAAGACATTTCTTCCAGAATAAAAATATGGGCGCTAAGGACCGCAAATTTTTTGCCGAGACTTTTTACGATACCATTCGTTGGTGGAGACGCCTGAGGTTTTCTATGGACCTTGCGGATACTCCTCCGAACAATGGAGAAACAAACTTGTACTCTGAGCAAGATTTCAAGGCCGCGGTGTCGGCTTGGTGCATATTGAATGATTATGATCTTGGTCCCTTTGAGCGAGAGGGTTTTGGTGGGGATCCTGGGAAAATTATTCGTCTTTGGGATTTGGCAAATCCTGACTCAGTGAGGGAATCCTATCCAAACTGGTTTTGGGCAAAAGGTGAAGATGAGCTTGGGGACAAGTGGAAGGCCATTGCTCAAGGCTCTAATCAGCCAGCCCCCTTGTTTTTGAGGGTGAATCGGTTGCGCTCCGATCCAGCGGCAGTGAAACAGCGATTGGGGGAGGAGCTCATTCAATCCCAGACGGTCAGCGCCGGCCCTGACGCTCTTCGGTTGCCAGAAAGGCGAAAAGTCTTCAAATCCAAAGCATTCAAAGATGGGCTCTTTGAGGTCCAGGATCTGGGTTCACAACTGATAGCTCCGTTTGTTCAGGCAGAACCAGGAATGAGAGTCATTGATGCCTGTGCTGGAGCAGGTGGGAAATCACTTCATCTTGCGGCATTGATGAATAACCGCGGCAAAATCCTCTGTATGGACGTTCATGATCGAAAACTCAAAGAACTTCGCGAAAGGTCCCGTCGAGCCGGCGTTGATTCGATTGAAACGAGATTAATAGAGTCCTCCAAGACAGTGAAGCGACTGGTCGGGCATGCGGACAGATTGCTACTTGATGTGCCTTGTTCTGGGTCCGGAGTCATTCGGCGAAATCCAGATTCTAAATGGAAAATAACCGATGAGGAGTGCAATCGGCTTGTTCATGTTCAGCGGGAAATCCTGACAAATTATGTGAGCATGGTAAAGCCCGGAGGGAAATTTGTTTACGCCACCTGTTCTGTTTTCCTTCAGAGAATGAACTTCAAGTGAAATGGTTTCTTGAGAATCATCCAGGCTGGAAATTAGAAGAGGAGTTTCATTGTCTGCCTTCGCCCGTCGGATCGGACGGATTTTACGGAGCTCGAATCGCTAAGCTTTAAATTTTGAAGTTGAGTCGGTCGCTAGTTATGCAACACTACCGAGATTTTGCAGATGATGGGGCATTTTGGAGCAACTTCTGGCACTGAGACTCAAATTTAGCAAACCTCTCTCTGTTGGAGGCCGCAGTGGGTGCTACAACGGCGTTTGTGAACGCTGCTGGTTTTACTTGGGCAAGGCTTGAGCCCAGCCTGACAAGTAAATCTTTAATTCTTTCTTGAATTTCATATTTCGTGAGAGCGGCTATGAATCTCAGTCGACGTTGAGGATTTAAAATAGCTTCAGGGTTAATTTTCTTGGCATTTGAGATCAGCCCATTTGGTGGCTTAAAACCTTGGTCACGACGCAATTCGCCTAAAATATCAATCAGGACACTAGTGGCAGTTTCAGAATCGACAATCATTTTTCTCAGTGTCATTACATCCTTTGGTTTACGCAGGTCCCACGGGAAATTCTGGAACTCTTTCCACCCCCAGTCTTCTGCAGTGGCAAATATTCGATCTCGTACTTGATCGCGCCATGTATTTTCTGTATACAGAGTAGATCGAGTGAGAGACTTGATCCTTTCTCTCAATTCTAACAGGTAAATTCTGTCTGCTTCTTTATTATAAGCAGGGAAATAACCAATCTGATCCGACAAAAGCTGCATCAGTATTCTATCTCCAATCCCTGCATAGTGCTTCAATCTCGAGAAAATATAGTCTTGATGGCCCTGATTTCCGGAGACTAAAAGTAGGCCGATAGGAGCTCCGAAGCACCAAGCTGATGTTTCTCCTCGTTGTATCATATAGTCTATAAAGGCCCGATCCGCATTTTGCAATGGGTGACCGGCTTTCAATTTGCCAAGAAGTGACACAAATAGCTGGTGCAAATTGAGTGATGACTTTTCATATTTAAATTGCTCACTATTTAGAACTAAAGACTTATCTGTCGCTATTAATTTGTCGAGCTGAAAATTCATTCCCCCCAATTTGGGGAAAACCTTGAAGAAACTAAGAGGATCCTTGCCTTCAAGATCAAATAAGGCGAGTTTCAACGAACCCACTTGATCGGAAAGAGTCAAAATTAAGCGAGCGCGATGTCTAAGATTTGAATCGTAAATGTCTTTTACTTTGGATTTCAATACCCCCAATATCTTAGAATCTATTTTCGAAGATTTAATAAAAAGAGGATGGCTATATTCCTGTTGCGGAACAACCACCAATTCTGGCTGAGACTGATAGAGATCGTTAAAAAACTGGTAGACCATCTTATCTAGGGCGTCCTCAGAAGGTACTGACTCAATCAAAGAATCTAGAACTTGGCGGTCCCTATTCAAATCCCATGGATAATCCCTGATTGAGCCTTTTGCAATAGCTGCTGCTTGAATCTCGGGCCTGTGCAAAATGGCTTCGATTCTTTGTATTTGCTCTCTGGCACCATCGGGTCGATTTGTCTTAGCAAAC
Source organism: Bdellovibrionales bacterium (assembly GCA_016714165.1). Classification (NCBI taxonomy): domain Bacteria; kingdom Pseudomonadati; phylum Bdellovibrionota; class Bdellovibrionia; order Bdellovibrionales; species Bdellovibrionales bacterium. The sequence goes on along the minus strand of JADJNU010000002.1, from coordinate 105,998 downwards.
TTGAGTACCTGAACCAAAACATTTGGATCATCCGTTGGCAAAAAGCGTTCAAAACGTCCCATCAAGAGTTGGGTGAGAGGTCCTTCAGCAAAAAATAGGACCCTGTAAATGTCGTAATTATACCCAAGCACTGGACTTCCAACAAACTTTCGGATTAGGGCAGCTTCTTTGCCATCGAAGACTCTTAGGGTTCGGCCTCCTTTAGCGTACTTTTGTTCCAGCCTACGGGCTTCCTCACTGCTGAGATCAATAGGCTTACCCATCACTTTTTTGTGATTCTGAAGATCATCAAGGATCTTTGAAATTCCCTGACTTCGATGAAACTGAATTCGAGCTTCGGAAAACTCATGACGTAAAGCTGCATCTTTGATGTAAGCTTCGTCAATACTGTCAGCCTCTATCTGGAGCCCGTTTTTTGCTGTGAACTTATATTGAGCGTGGATTCGATGTAACACGTTCATGTAATGACTTTCTGCCTGTTCTACCGATTGATATACTGAACGCATGGCTTTTAAATCATCGCCAGTCCTTAAGTCCCATGGAAACGAACTCAACTCCAGTGACGATGAAAGTACAAATTTCATAAATTTCCCACGATACTCCCTGTTTTTTCCAATTTCGGCCCTTAGCTCATTCAGCACCTTTTGGTTTCCCGAATTTGCGAGGGTGTTCGCCAACTTAAATCCAAAATGATCTAGGCGAAACAAAGCACCCAAAATCTGATACCCATCTTGTTCAGACGACTTGATTAAGGCAAGTATGCGTTTAAATTGATCATGTGAGCTGATCGCAAGTAAGACCCGAATAACATCGCTTTGGTGATGGCGAATGAGGTATTGAATTAATACTTGCTCATCAGGGCCAAAGGCAATTCCACTGCGCGCCTTCTGAAACAATTGAAACAGCAGCAGTTCAATGCCGTTCGCGTTTGGCTTGATGGTCATATTGTCGTTCGTAATATTAATTGAGGTACGGTCGAATCTGAACGCAAAGATTTCGGGAAAGATTTTGACAAAGGCGAGAGGTTGGCTTTCTGCAATTAAGTGAAGGAGTTTCATGAGCTGGTCCTTCTTACGAGAAGCAAGCATTAACGTATTTGCTGTTTTTCTCAATGCCATGGTATTGAGCATAGGCGTTACCTGATCAATGAGATTATCGACATCCGTGCTAGAGGGGGGATACCCACGACCTGAAACCTGAGGATTTGAGAAAATTTCTTCTTGCTCATTGTGAACTTTTTGAATGAATTCGTACTTTCTCCGCTTCAATGTTTCTATTTCGGCAAGACCAGAAACTATATCTGGCTTTACTCGAGATAGAAAAGCGATGGGATTTTCCGGCGGAGTTAGGCTAGTCAATCCTGCTGCTACTGCGTAGGGAAAAAGACGTTGGTACTCAAGATAGGAAGTCACGCTTTCTGCAATATCTTTTCCTTGAGAATGAACCATTCGAAAATAAAGGCCACGAATTAGGGTCTCTAATCCATCTGCGATGTCTACAGCGTCTGAGTTTAAAATTAACACGTGTCCGGTAACGAGAATGTCAATCCCATGTTCTCGAGCGAGAACCTGGTGAAAATCCAATTTTCTGCGATCTGCGTTGGCCTTAATGACCTTCAATCCTGGATGATTTGACAATTGATTTGCATCGAGAATGTTGATTCGCTGATCACGCTTGATATGAAGATCGAGAACCATTCCATTCTCTCCAGCGTAGCTTTCAGCTGTTTGTCCTGATGGTGAGGTATATGCTCCCGTGCCATAGACAGATCTGCCTTGGCGATTGTGTCCACCACTTAGAAAGAAGCCCTTACGAAGTATAGACATGGCCTGTTCAACCGAAGCGGTACCATGAAATAAAACGCCTTTGGGGAGTGAATCGATAAATTGTTCAACAGGAGTAAGCAGACTTGGATCAATTCCGTTGAGTTCTAACTTTAGGTTAGGATCGCGCAGTCCGATATTGAAATGATCTGCAAACTCTGGGATGGCGGGAAGCCCTCTTTTTACCAATCTGTCATTGATATCTAAGATGAGAGATTCAAGAGTATTGGGTGCAGCACGAAAAATCCGATTATGTGCTCCCGAATATCGCGCGTTGCGAATTGTCTTTTCAATTTGAAGGAGGGCCTTTTCTGAAATCGCGCCAGAACTCTCAATTTTCCTCTTTATGGTCTCGAGTTCTTCTCTTAATTGTGTCTCATCAAGAACCATTAGAAAAGGCAATTCCAGCAGAGGACGCAACCCTCTTACGGTTTGCTTATCAGCGTCGCGCAGCGGTTCTGATGGAGCAATATATCGGTAGGTTCCTTTGATCAAATCGTCGACTATATACCGATGGTTCTTAGGTTCGACAAAAACCCCCTTTGTCAAATCAAAGGCCAGAAAATCGACGGTCGAACCACCTTGGTTGGTTGATAGGGTAATCTGGTCACCATAGACCTTGACATCACCAATTGTAAAAACTGATCTCTGAGCAACATGTGTCGTTCGTTGGCCGTTGGACTCAAACTGGTTAATTGCACTATTAGTGATAGCTTGAATTTTCTGGATTGATTCTGCGAGTAAATCCTTAGGTCCGTCAACAAGGATATCGAAGTCACTGCCAACACCACGAATCTCATATCCTGGAATATCTTTAAGTTCTTTGGCAATCTCCTCAAGAATTTTGAGAGGATTTTGTTTTGCATCCTGCTGTAATTGATTATAAAGGCGAGCATAAACGTAGCCAATGGCTGAACGAACGACTCCTCCGCTTGGCATCACAGACACTCGTTGGTCAACCTGGCTACGAAGAAAATCAAAATAACGGACGTTGCTTAACTTGCCGTCAGATCCCACGACAGGAACCAGAAGCCTTCCAAAGATAGATGTGAGAGTGCGCTCAAGTTGCCGTCGTGACTGATCAACAACAGCAGGTGGCACACTTTCGGGTGGCCCTTCACGAAATGCGGCAGGTAGAAAATAATTTGGAAATTCCTGTTTGATATCAAAATATAGCGATGATTGAACAGTAGCTGCATTGGCTACAATGGAAATCATTCCTAAAAGGAGAGAGAGGATGAATCGCATTCCTCTGCAAAATGCAAGGAATGAACCATGGTGAACAAGAGGAACGTCCGCGTGATATCATTGGTAACAGTTCGGATCTATTGAAGAAAAATGGAGGATAAGCGAGATCATCAGTTGAAAGTATAAGACCAAATTCGAATTCGTATTAAGCACAATTCTGAGGTTTGGTCGCAAATTGCGTCGCCACATTCGCCCGCCTCTCCGAAAAGCCCCCCAAAGGGCCAGGCAAAGGCGAGATTCTCCTGGTCTTTGTCTGTGTAGTTTGACCAAAAGTAAGACCACCGTATGACAAAAGTGCATAGAAGACGAATGGAATGGAATATTTACTTATATTTTGTGACCTTGTAACATCATCACTAACAGTTCTTCTTGGGGTCTGAAGAATAAAACGAGCTTAAAATCTCGTTTGCAGTATGAGAAATTCTGTTTCTCTCAGGAGAGAATTCTTCATTGAACAATGACTGAAAAGACTTGGGTGAGAATGGCTGCGATAGTTATAATGGCTCCGATACTTTCTAAACTCAACAGGTAAAGCATTTTCGACCTCCTGACTCAGGTCCATTATTCAAGGAGAGTGCCAGGGAGGGGAAGATAAACGTCCTTGTGGAGTCTTTGGTAACAGATTGGATTCATTAAAGAAAGATGGGTAACCAAGAGTGACAGTTGAAAGTATAGGCCCAAATTCGAATTCTTTTGCAGTACGATTTAGAGGATTGGCCGCAAATTGCGTCCCCATTTTTTTTAAATGCGCCCCCTCTCCGGCCCTCTCTGGTTTTTAGAAGGATAAGTCCTCCTAATATTTACTTAAAATTTCCTGGGAGGGACGTTTCCAAACTTTGAAATCCAACCGCAGTCGTGGTCAATGAATTCTTAGATCGGGTCAAGGTCTAGCAGTGAGTGAACGAGCAGTGGTCTTTCAGCCCTTGCCGAATCCATGATCTCTTTCACTGCAGAAAAAGAGATCCCTTTAAGGCTGCCAATGTTTCTTCCGAAAACAGTTTTAAATATAAGAGCAGCCTGGGGTTCTTCTGGTCGGTAACTAAACCACATATTTTGACCTTTTTTTAGCGCATCAAGAAAGGCTGCTTGATCGGTTAGGTTAGACCAGGCCAAATTGGGTGAAGTACTTTGGCTAATTCCAGTAATTCTTTCCAATTTTCCATTCGGATCAAAAATGAGATGAACCTGGTCGAACGCTGCTGATTCCCACTTCGAATTAGATAAATTGAGCGCTACACCAATCTCAATACTGAGCAATTCTCCTTTGTCAAAATCAAACCTAATATTCTGTACCACTCGGGTGTCTCTTTCCTCCCGAATGGTTGTTCTGAATGACCTCTCTGTATAGTCGAGCCACAAGTGATCTATATTCCTGGATCCAGGCTTGGGATTGATAGAATAAATTAGTTCAACTGAGCTATCCTGCCCACGGATGTCATAATCCTTCTGTATGGTCGAAGTCGTTATGAAGGATTCATCATTCGAACGCACAGATGTAAGGGTGAAGCCAGCACCCAGCGGGGTGTCCCGTATAACGTGATGTGTCGAAACCACCGGACAATCGTGAATTGCGCCACAATTGCTAGAGAGCAAACCAAGATAGCTGTTCGCATCAAAAATTTCGGTGCCATCTTCTTTATGAATGGTGACATAGGCTAAACCAATTGGGAGAGTGGTTTGTCTGAGGTGAACTTTGCTCCCGCCTAGAACTCTTTCCAGCTCTTCCTGAGTCGCTGTTTCGCCTTTAGCTTTTCGCTCTTTTTCGAACTGGCCAGCTGCTTCAATATTTGAGTCGGATGCTGAAATCCAGCTGCGATCCCGCAATTCCTCAACTTTTACTACCTGGTCAGTGGGGAGGGCAAGATACCGGCTGCATTTTTGTGCTGCTTTCGCTGAGAGAATGCTAAAGGTGGCCGCAATTCCCCAGATAACTGATAAGTTTTTCATAATACTCAATTCCTCGATTATTGTCATTTTATAGCCGAATTTCGTATAACCATAGATATAGCTCCCGGTCAATGTGATTGGGCAGGCTCTAAAACAGGGATCTCTGATCTTCTGGCTCACCCTGAAACGGAGAAATAAACCAGCCTAAAAGATTTGAAATGACCCGGCTCGAGACACGGGCGCGCGGCTCGGAGAGAGACCAAAACTCTGCAAATCTGCGCTGACTTCGTTCTATCTTGATACGGAAGAGAAATTCCATTCACGAAATTGGGAGACTGTAATTTAGACTTTAGACTATGGCATTATTCATTTCTATTCTCTTAGTAATTATTGGGGTGGCTTTGATAATGGCAAGTTCCCTTAATCGGCAGCGCCGATTTGCAAAGATTATAAATGAGAGGGGATTGCCCACTCGACGCCATCTTCGCTAGACAATTGAAAGTCGATTGAGCTGTGCGGAACTTCCTATTGCGGGTCGTATGAGGAGGGGGATAATTGATGAGGGATCGAAAGAGAAGTCGTATTGTTCTAATTGCTGGGCTTGGGGCACTGGTTCTTTTTCAATATCAAAATTGCGCTCCTTCAGAGGCGCTTCGGTCTGGGTATTCAGAATCTGTTGATGGTTCGGTTCGAGTTATCGAAGATTGGGATCTCAATAAAATTGTCTTTGTAGATACATCTGTCGAAATTCAGGCGGGGACTCAGACTCTTCTCATTGAAGGTGTTTGTTCGCGTCGGGAAACCGAACAGTTGGACTGGTTGCTGCAATCACCTCAGCACGAAGGATTGCAAAGAGGCTTTGTGTCTTGTGAAGGGGGAGGATTTTCAATCAAGCTAATGGATATATCAGAGTTGCTCTGCGGCGTGGGATATACCTTGGAGATCAGCGATGAGAGCGGGTTGGGAGCCTCATTGAATCTCAGCAAACGTTGCCAGCCGCTCAGCTCAAAGCCAGTTGCAGACAAATCGGGTCTCTCGGGGCGAACCTGCTACCTCGAAAAGACGGCAAATCCGGAGGGCGTTGTATGTCAGAGAGTTTGCTATGGCGAAGAAGGCCGGGTTTATTTTCGTGAAGATGAGTCTGGCGAACTCTGCAATTCCATTGTGAGTAAAAATCTTTAACCCGCCTGGTACTGAACACGAGCAAGGTGAATTGCTCTAAAAAATACCCGCTAAAAATAATTTCTCTTGCAGACGATCATGAAGACAAAATTGCGGGCGAAAATTCGAGAGGTGAGCCTAGGGGGGAACCGATGACTTCATTCTCTCGCATCGCGATCTGACCCTCGATTAAAACAATTGTTGGCCATCCTTTAACCTTGAGTCCCTCATAGGGGGACCAACCCGATTTGGAAGCAATCCAAGATCGCTTAATCTCTGCTGTTTTGTTGAGATCAACAATAGATAAATCGGCTCGAGCGCCAATTTTCAGTTCTCCTCGGCCCTCCAACCCCCAGATTTTTGCTGGATTGTAAGCCATGAGCTCGACAATCCGCCCAAGACTGAGTCTTCCCTCGCTCATATGATGAAGCATGACGGGGAGAATTGTTTGCACGCCTGTCATACCGGATGGACTTTGAGGATAGGGAAGTTGCTTTTCTTCGAGGGTATGAGGGGCGTGATCTGAGCCCAGGACATCGACGGTCCCATCCAATACAGCTTTCCACAGAGCTGCTTGATGCCTCTGATCGCGGATAGGGGGGTTCATTTGAGCGAGAGTTCCAAGCCGATCGTAGCAGTCTGGCGAGGAAAAGGTGAGATGCTGAGGAAGGCACTCCACCGTACAATGGCTTTTATTTTGTCTCAAAAAATCCATTTCCTCCGCAGTGGTTACGTGCAAAATATGCAATGGCCGTCCTGTTTCCTTTCCCAATGCCACAATTCTTCGGGTTGCCATGAGGGCCGTTTGTTCGTCCCTCCACACAGGGTGGAGGTGCACGTTTCCGGGTGAAGCATCGACAATGGATTTTCTTTCCTTTAGGCGAAACTCGTCCTCACAATGGACAGCCACTCGTTTTGCTCCATTTTGAAGAACGCTCCTGAGTTTTTCATCATCTGCAACGAGAAGAGAACCCGTTGAGCTTCCCATAAAGATTTTGACACCACAACATCCAGGAAGCCTTTCAAGCTCAGCCAATTTCGATGCATTATCTATGGTTGCTCCCAGGTAAAATGCATAATGTACCCAGGCCCGATCTTTAGCCCGGGTTAACTTATCTGCCAAATCAAGTGCTGAAACAGTGCTGGGACGGGTATTTGGCATTTCAAATATGCCGGTAATCCCTCCTAAAAGGGCTCCTCGTGTTCCAGACGACAGGTCTTCCTTGTATTCAAATCCAGGTTCCCGAAAATGAACCTGAGTGTCCAGTAAACCCGGCAATACTGTGAGTCCTTCAGCTCTCAAGGTTTTTTTCGTACTTACTTTGCCAATTGAACCAAGTGCAACGATTCGATTCTTGCGAATCCCAATGTCGGTTGTCTCTGCCCTCCAATCACCCGGGCCTTTTCTGAGAAGAGCTCCAGCTCCCTTAATAAGCAGATCGAGTTCCAGCGTTCCGGTGTCCAATTTTTCAGATAGTGATGTCATTTGTCTATGCCTTAGAAATTTTGGGATGTTGGTATCAAGACAAAGGTGGCCGACCCACCACGTGCGTCTACAGACCAAAGTCTAACACAACCAGCGAATAGGGTGTAGCAATCTTTGTGCAACTTTGATCTGAGCCATTTTGTCTGGTCCTTCGTGGTATTCAAATAAATGGTTATCTTGACCGAATTTGGTAATTTCAGACACAATGGAAGCAGACTATGGATGCCTTTCTCTCCTTTTTTATACACTATCTCCCTAATATTATTCAATGGAGCATAGCTGCCATTCTTTTGCTTTTGGGTTCTCTCTTTACCATTATGATTTTTGGAAAGAGTAAAAAGGATCCTGAAAGTGAAATGCAAATTGGAGATCTTGGTGCACTTGAAAAGACTTTAAAGGACATATTGAAATCCAGCATCGGCGATTTATCTTCTTCGGGGGCATTGAAGACTTCTGGAAATGAATCGAATCAAGGTTCGGGGCCTTTTCAAGCGAATTCCGGCTCGCTGGAACAGATGATGCGAGAACTCGCTCAGAAGGATGCCGAAATTGAGGTTTTAAAGCAGACGCAGAACCAAAGTTCGCCGGTGGTAGAAAAAGCAATTGAGGTGGATGTATCTGGTTACGTAGAAAAAATCCGCGACCTCGAGGGGAAGCTTAAAGAGTACGAAATAATTGAAGATGACATAGCAGATCTTTCACATTTCAAAGAGGAAAATGCAAAATTAAAAAAGAAGATAGAGGAATTGAGTGGGACAGCTGTTACTGATTCCTTGGGTCAGGAGCTTGTTGAGAAGAGCGAAACGCCGGTTAACTCTTCAGGTCAAAATTCAACCCCACTTTCTGAAAAGGGTGAGGACCTTGTGGCGGAGTTTGCTGCAGCAGTCGATGAGCAGCACAAAAATGCAAGTTCTCCTGTCCTCGACCCAAGCTCGATTGATATTCAAGATGATATTCTTAAAGATGCAAGCGTTGAATTGACTTCTGATCTAGAAATTCTAAATCGGGCTTTAGGTGATCTTGACGGAAATCAGACTGAGGTCGTCAGCAATTCTCAAGGAGGGAGACTCGATGAGTTGAAGAATTCTGAGCCCCCAAATGTGAGAAAATCCAGGAGCGCGGGGGAGGAAGACCCTGAAAACGACATACTTGCGGAGTTCAGCAGATCTTTAGGAAAGATGAGTCAGCCTCCGGCAGAAGAAGGACCCAATCTTGAAAAAAAGGCATTTGTTGAAGAACCTAGCCCCATTGAATTCACTAAGGCAAAAGCGGCTGTTGATACGGACAAAATGCTCGAAGAAATGGCAGGCTTAGGCTCTTTCGCGCAGAACGAAGGGGAATCCGTTCTCGAAGGCAATGTGGACACTGACAAAATGGCTGAGGAGGCAAATAAATTGGTGGTCAATGAGTAGAATTGGCTTGGTTATTTCTATTGTCTTTTTCGGACTTTTATTTTTTGTAAAGGGACACGCGGCGGTACCTGGAAAGGGTACCCTAGAATTAAAACCACCCCCAGCCATATTGACTGGGCCTTATAGAGAGAGTGTCATTCGGACCCTCAGGCAATCCCTTCCTGAACGCATCGCTCTTTTGCATTCGGCCGGCAAGCCGGCTTTTGAGGAATTGAAAAAAATTGCTTTCGATCAGAATGCAACTCTGCAAGATCGATGGAGGGCGATAACTGCGATGGGACAAATTGATTCGCGGGGGGCACTTAAAACTCTGGAAACAGCGATGGTGAGTCGGGAGTGGTTCGTTCGCAATGCTGCTTTGATTGCGATGACCCATGGACCACGAGAAAAATCTCTTGAATGGGCGAATCGTTTGTTGAGTGACAAGGCATTGGTTGTACGTACGGCAGCTGTGCAGACAATAGATAAATTGGGAGGCAAAGAGCTCTCTCCAGAATTGTGGAATAAATTAAATGCAAAAGAGAACTTTCGCGGGACCCACAGTCTCTGGATTCGGCGGCACATCGTGCGAGCATTGAGTCGCTTCCCGAGTCCTTTAGATGAGAAAAAATTTTTGTCTGTCTTGCGGGATCCAGATAAGAGCCTTCATCAATGGGCGATTGCAGGCCTTGAGAAAATAACGGGCAAAAAACTAGGAGAATCCAAGGACCCAGTTTCAAGCAAACGGGAAAAGTGGTTGGCCTTGGATCAAGGGTCAAAAAAATCAATGTGAGCATCGAAAGCTGCATTAGCAGTCTGTCAGACCAGCCATTACAAATTCAACGCCCAGATTTATTTGCGATACGACAGCTATTTGTTATTCAGATTTTCTTGAGCTTTCTTTAGGGCCTTGTCAATTTGCAGTTCGCGGCCAATCCGGTAAAGGAGAGCTTTTTCTTCCAGACCATCGCTTGGCAATTTTTGAGTTTCGGCAAAAAAATCGCGTTTGAGTTCGCTCTCTTTTTGCACAGTGACTCGTACTGCTGAGCGATTTTCGACAACTCCTTTGACAACTCTGACGCTAAGTTTCGAGGACAATCCACCGGAAACGCTCGGCTTATGGGGAGGTGTCCAGACTTTATAGCCCGTAGAAACATCAGTTTCCAGTATTCCGAGATCTAGGTTGTTGATGCGAATTGGATATTTTGAGAAAGCAATCTGAGTCGCTCGCCAGACCTGGTCAACATCGCCATAAAATATCTGTTCCCGTGGTCCGAAGCTGGTGGGGATCTCCCCCCTTTCTGCAAAGAGGGAGCATCCACCAAGGGTCAGGACCAGAGACCAGAGAGAGAAAATATGTGATTTAGAAATCAACTGCGTTGCGAGTGACATGGGTAACACCATCCAGCACATTGCCTTTACCATTTTTCGCTCCCGGCCCGGCAGCGCGGGCAAAATACATCACTTCCCAACGATATTTGTGATTAGGTAAACGCCTGAGAGTAAAATTCGGGAGGCGCACTTGGCTGACCCAGTCGTTAGAGAATACCTCCCAGATCCGTGTTCTCTTTTCTGATTTCACGCTGCCTGATGTGAAATACTCAACATCAGAAAGCACCAAATAAGTTGCAACAGGACTGACGTCCGGTAGAATTTGCGGCGTTTGCAAACGAAGAAGATGAGGCTCTATCTGTGGTGGTCCAATCATTTCCAAAAATTGGGGGGCGCCGCCTATCTTACTGTCTTGCAATACGAAGGTCAGTTGATTGAACATCGTTGAAGGCGCTAGGCTGGCATCGGCCAGTATTCTCAAAGCTGGCTTGTCCTGTGGCTGAGTTGGCCTGCCTGGCTCTTGTGAACGAGAATTGTCATCTAAGTCCAGCCCAACTACCGCCTCGGGTCTTTCGCCTTGCAGATTTTGGCTATTGGTTAAGACATGTAGAATACGAGTACTAGTTGCCGTCGAGGAGGTCTTTAATTTCAGGGATTGGTTGGGCAGTAGTCTCTTCACGTCAGTGGGAACAAGCAATCCGTCAACTTCGGCCATTGCTAGCGCAAGAAGTGACTTGTCGCTGCGAAATTGAGGAGCTATGACAGTCAGTTCTTTGTTGAAACGAAACTTGTCGACTTGAAGATCGACTTTCGCTCCCGATGTATCGACATTGAGAGGAGTGAGGCCTCCTTCAAGAAAATCAAAGTAATTGATAACTTCAAAGATGCTCTTCCCATCGCGAATATCCCCAACAACATCTTTGATAGGAAAACGACCATGAAGTGCAAAAAAGGAATGAACTCCAGGCTCCCGTACATAGATCCGATATTTTGGCTTTTCGAGCACAATCGGAATGATGTAGCTCTCTGTTTGCTTGGGTAAGGTCAAGTTCGAAGGCAAATCAATTTTTTGTCCGGCCACGCGGATCTGATCGGTTTCAGGGCTAATCACCGCTGAGAGATCAAAGTGAAAAAGATCTTGGATCTTAAAGGCCGGAATGACCAATCCAAAATCAACTTGCCCGTCCTGTGTGAGCGGACCAAAATTCAATGTGCTTCCCTTGATTTCAAGCTTTTCTGTGCCTTCGGCTTTGGAAACAGAGATTTTACCCTGAGTGGGCAATACAGCATCAAAAGTGGTCCTCACCTGTCCAGCTGCGATCACCGTCACAGGAAGTGCTGATTTCCATTGGGTTGGCAGCGCAATGGAACCTGCGCTATCCGTGGTGAGCTCATTATTTGGAAAGGGATCGTTTACTTCGTATCCAATCAAGACTTTGGCTCCAGCTAACGGAGTCCCGTCTTCGTTCACAACCTCGAGCTTTGCGGTGAAGCGGGAAATGGGAGAAACTGAATCCTCAGTATCTAAACCGCCAGCTCTATTGGCTGGAGGTTGACCGTCATTCTGGGTAACTTCGTTTGAATAGGCTGCTAGAGTCAAAAAAACTGGCAGCATGGCTGCAAAAAACAAAGCCCTCTTGTTCATAAATTTCATCTTCCCCCTCCTTGTTTCTGTATAAGTTGTGCGTGTGTATCTGACAGAGAACCCCCAATCAATACTTTCGTCGAGGCCAATGTGGGGGTCAAGTCGACCCCTCAAAAGGAGTGGTATTTGTTGTTTTGCGCGACGCAAAATCAATCCATCGGTGCTTCGGCAAGGATGCTGCAGGGTCATTGACAGAGGCGTCCTGCTATGTGTAGAAAAGACCCTCCTATCGTTATACGTGTGTTCAAGCGAAATTACCGTGGACGCTGTTGCCATGAAGTCGCGATTGTCGCTTACCCACGAGAAACAAGGCATTTTTCTTCGATCGTGGCGGGGTAGCTCAGCTGGTTAGAGCAGCGGAATCATAATCCGCGTGTCGGGGGTTCAAGTCCCTCCCTCGCTACCATTTTATCACTGGTTGGAGGTACATATGAATCGGTCTTTGAGCTGTGTTTATTTGCTTTTCTTTCTTATAATCGGATTTCCTCCACCCCTTTATAGCGCTAGTACATCTGAGGGACACCAGCCACGATGTGCGGTTATTCTGACGAAAACGCAAGAGGACGGCCTCAAGGGAGCTCTTAGCAGATTCTATGCAGATCACGCAGAACTATTTTTAAAAGATCTTCCAAATTTGGTTCGTACGGCAGGATATGCTGGGATATCCCAATCACAAATCATTGCCGTCCTTCATGTCCTCTTGAATTCCAGGGAATATATATTTTTAGAACTCGGTGACTTTTCAAAGCTGCTTATCCAGAGCTTTGAGGCTGCAAGAAAATCAAACACAAATCTGTCTACCCAGGTGGAGGATCTTAAAAAAATAGTTGCAATCAGGGCAGTCTTCTATGCTTTGAATAATTTACCCTTGGCCATTCGATATGGCTGGACTCTCGAGCAAATAGCCGAGTTGTACGGAAAGCTGGAACGAGCTCAGGGGGGACATGAGATGGGATATTATATCCTCCTGCCAAAGCTTATGAGATCGATGATTGCATATAATGTTGACAAAGAAGTTTCATTTTTAGCATTGAGAAGCCTCTTCAGTGAGCAATACACTGCGGCGGCAATTGAAGATCTACCCGATATGATTGAACACATTGAATTAGGTTTGGGGCATTCAGCTGATTCCTTGTTCGAGCAAATCCCAAAGGCTGTGGCCGAAGTTAGGCGTAAGGGCGATTTTGCTTTCAAGGGTGTAGAGGCTGCCTTTCGCCAATTGCTTAAACGTCAGACTCGACTTTCATCATCAAATCCGAACAATCCCTCTGTTAATGGTGATTTTCCTTTGATCGCTGGTCCTGTTCGGCATTCTAATCGACCGTATCAACTCCGCCGAACCTATGATTCTGGAATAGGTGATTTGCGAGATCTATGTTTAAGTTTGGACGAGCAGAGAGAAGGAGCATTTGTATTTGACCCCTCTGAAGAGCGCTGGTTTTCATTGGGGGGCCATACAGAAGTAGATTTTTTGGAGTACAAAGTGCGTACAACTTTTATGGACTATGACTTAGGTGAATTGAGCCTCAAACCAAAATTCGTTCACATTCATCCAAAGTCATTGGAATGGTGGAGCAGTATTGCGAGTCATCAGCTTGCGAATCCTCGTTTGAAAGAGCCTATCAAGCTATTCTCCGTGATACTCCCCAGTCGCCAGGATATTTCTACTTTTTTAAGTTTCATTCGAAATACTCGGCATGACATTCAGCCGGAGTTTGTAATTGTACATAGCCTGGGAAAAACTATTATTCAGTTAGGTGAAGACTTATCGGAGGTAGATGAGCTTCTGAATGGGTATATTGAAATCAGAGATTCCATACTCTTAGACCGTTCCACGGATTTAGGTCTCTTTGATGGCAGCAATACCCAAGAGGTTCTTGAATGGCTGGTGAATCGCTTAAATGACAAATTGAACAAACGAGTTCACATTCGATTAGAATTCGCAGAATCGACCAAGCGGTCGGGGCGAGAAAGTTGACTGAGCGCCGCTGCAAAACTGAGCAGCAGCGATGAATTTTGGCACGAATACCGGAAAGAATTGTTTTAGTTTTGGCCTTGACCTCCTACACCTGTAATGCGTATACCGGGCCCACTGGAGGTTCCGCCATGAAGTCTTTCATCATGTTTTACGCGCTTATGTTTGTCAATGGACCTGCCTTTGCGGGCCCGGAGGTTCCTTGGGATGTGAGTGGAAAGCCTTCTTGCTTGCTGCGGCTGACCGTTTTCGACGAAAACGTTTATCCTCCGTTCGCTCACGGGACGAAGCTGATCGAGCTTTTGGAAGGCAGTCCGAGCCATGAAATCGTTAATCGTGACGGCAATGTCTTTCACGTGAAAACAACCGATCCCGCTGCTCTTATGGTCATGGCTGCTAACAACCAGCCCAAAATTACCGGCGTACAGACGATGGATGGTCGAGAGATTCCCGTATACGGTCCTCCTATCGGCCTCCTCCCTAGCGACTCCTCGGTGACTAGGGTCCGTCTTCTTTATGAAACGATGGCTCAGTTGCCGGCGGGTGCCTATAAATTGGTCGATGCAGAAAACGGACAGAGCGTCACTATGTTCGTATCAACAAGGGGAGATCAGGGGGGACACGGGCCCGTGGAGTTCTCGCAACTGAGTGTTGAAATCTGGCCCGGTGAAGTGGTCTTGCCCCAATCTGAGGATTATTATCGACAACACATGATCGGTTCGTTCTCCAACACAACTGGAGTTGTCGATTACTGGGACATCAGAAAAATCGGCCCTAACATCTTTCATTTGGAATCTATTTTGCCGTATGGCATTGATGGTGGGATCGATACTGCTATCAAAATCCAGTTTATCCCAAATACTTTAGCCCCGACCCCTCTGAAGAGGGTTCAAGTTGCTGGACGAACTTTTGACTTCGTCAGTTTACGCCCACGTCGCCACCTTTAGGGCCTGTTCGTTTAAGAAAAAATTGAATTTTTATGTGGATTTTCATAGTCACCAGATCCTCTGGCTGTGAAACCTTCGAAAAGAAAGTGCTTGATTTTAATACAGCGGCTGGCCCGCAATCCTTCGGTGAATCTGTTGTGTCTAAGACACAGGTACCCTTGGAGTGTGGAACAACAATCAAGCCGGTCAGTTTATAATTATGTCTGCAATGAAAAATCCCTTGAAATGAGCAATCTAGTTCACTAGTGTACTAGTCAAACTAAATCAACAGGAGGAGCAATTCATGTTAGTACACACCTTACTCTGGGGAACAATTGTCGGGCTTATTCATTTTGTGATCATGGGCATTCTTTACGGTAATCCAATGGTCGATAAAATCTATAAAACAGCTCAGCAAACTGAGCCAGGCGTAAGAAAATGGCTATCACAGAAAAAGTATTTAATTACTCAGTTTTTAGGCACTCAGGTCGAAGTCTACATTCTCACGTTTGCATTCTTTTTGTTTAAGCCATTCGTGATTGGTTCTCTGGCAGATGCAGTACTGATTTCTCTTTTGTTTGCGGCGATACGAGTATACCCGCGTTTTTGGAATATGTGGATTCAGTCGACCTATCCGAGCCGCTTGCTGAAGATTGAAGTGGTTAATGGAATAATTAGTACGATGACGATCATTATTACCCTCGAGCTACTATCATGAAAAAGCAGTCAGATGAAATAAGTGAACAAAAGCTGCCCACTGCGGCCTTGATTGTGCTCTCTATCATTGCAGAGCAAAGTGTTCACGGATACGACATCGAAAGGACTGTGACTACCCGTGGTTTTAAGTTTTGGACGGACATAGGTAAAACATCAATCTACAAATCACTGTCCTTCTTAGAGGAGAGAAATCTTGTAAAGACAAAACTTAAAGAAGGTAGTGGCCCAGTTAAGAAAGTCTTTTCTATTACCGAAAAGGGGAAAAAATATTGGCCCAAGATGGAGCACGGCTTTTAAGTAGTCCATCTCATCCGAGAAGCGAGGTGGATCTTGCAATCTACCTACTCCCGTTTTTGGCGCACAAAGAGGCGACGGCAGCTCTTGAAACTTGCCTAAGTAATTTGAAAAGTCGACGCAATTTTTTGGAGGAAAGATGCAAGTGGTGCAAGACCCAGGAGCTGCAACTGCCCCTTTTGGCATTTGAAAGGCCGTTACGCTTGCTCGAAGTTGAAATTGCATGGCTTCGAGAGGTATTAAGTGAGCTTCGAAAAAACAAGAAAGAGTTCAACATTGAGGGTTGGCGGAAATATGAATATCGAGAACCAACCGGTTGATGGAGAAGTTACGCAGGCCCCGGTAAAGACGATAGAGGCGAAGTCCATACTTAATCGTTCAAAAGCGCCAACAATGGACTACGTGATTAATCCCTACACGGGTTGTACTTTTTCTTGCAGATACTGCTATGCCGCGTTCTCACGTCTGCGCGAGGCAAACTCAGTCGTTCCATTTTTGCGGCATGTCCTCCAGCTGTATTCATCGATGCCGATTCGTTGGAGGCGTTCGGTGGTTTTATAGCCTTTTCTGACGCCATTAAGTGGCTCTGTTCTGTGAAGAGCCTCTTGCACCCGGGGCATCTAAATCGGCGTTTGAGTACTTGCAGCTGGATTCCAGATCCGCGGATGGGATGATCTTGGATTTTGACCCATCTGCGGTCATGGACGGAATTGGATTTCGCTGCGCACTTAGGGCATACTTCGAACTTGGATTCCTTGGCACACCTATAATGAGTCCTGAATTTGTGATTCTGCCAGTGAGTTAACATTTTCAGTTCTGGCAAAAGGATAAAATTCTGGGTACTTTCCCAATTGGGATTCATCCGTCTCTCCTTTTTAAGATTTGGTTTCGACAACCAAAATTCTAAGAAGATCTGAGACGGCTCTGAATCCCATTTTCGCCCGCTTGCGTACAAGCGGTGCGACCTAGACCAGAACCTAAGTTAGGCATAATTGACGCGCTCCGTATTAACTGCTGTTCCGCACTGCGTTCCGCCACGAACGGAGGAGAGCCGGACTTCCGCGTAGGGTCGCGTAGGATATATAGATGATTTTCCTCTACTCCTCTGCTCCTCTGCGCTTTTTGCCGAGGAGTAATTTGTGGAAAAGTCCGAAAGACCAAAAGTTGGTTTTATATCCGTCTCTTCTCACAGCCATATGTGGCTTCATTCTTCGAGATGCTCGAAAACGAATCCACGGGGACTGAAGTCCATCGAAGCAAACTGGCTTCCCATTTCAAATTCGTGCAGGGAATGGCAGTGGAACTGAAGATTTACCCTCGAAAATACAAAGAGAAAAATAAACCGATCTATATCTATATGAGAAGCAAGAAAGTTTCGGTCGATTACGCAAACAAGATCATCGGATTGTTGAATCGGTGGGGCCGCTTTGTTTCGGCTACAGAAGGTAGCTATTTTGAACCAGTGAAACCGCCAAGGGGAAATTTTCGCTCGGCAATTGCTGAAGCTCAGAGAACCAAGGCAGGCAAGAATAGTGAGCTTGGGGCTAGAACGGAAAGTCTGCTACTCTCACCCGATCTTCTAAAAAAAACTAGGGCCAATTTTACAGATCAAAACCACTATAATTGGCTGGAAATCCCTCTCTGGTTTGGACTTCGCCCCTCTGAGGTCGATGTCCTTCACAATAAAAAATTCTGGCAGCGCACAATGGATAAGGAATCCGGACAGCAGGTTCTCAGTGTGTATCAATCAAAGCTCGTCGGAATGATGGAGAAAAATAGATACAAACACATTCCAATTCTTTTCAAAGTGCAGCGCGATTGCCTCTCAACGATCAAACGTGAAGATTTTCAAAGGCCACACTCCAAAACGGTCCGAAAAGACGTGGCCGATGTCATTACCCTTTATGGAGTCAGAAAGTGTTTCACTGACTTGATGCTTTCAAAATGGCAAAAGAATGAAGACATTTCGATTTGGCTCGGCCATACGAGCATTGAAACTACTACATGGAAGCACTACAAAGATCGCAAGAGAATCAGTTTTACCCTAACTGATACAACGCTGGTGGGAAGCCCAGGCCGCCAACTCAGGAGAATCGGCTAATGGTTGCCAGTTTTATTTGTCTTCTCCTTCTCAATTTCTCGAAGGCACAGGCTAAGGACGTGTGGATTCACGCCATCGGTATTGATGAGAACGTGCACACGCAAAATCACGCCGACTTTTACCGAACCGGCCAGAACTTTGAATCGGTCTGTGCCAACTCCTCCAAGCGACCTGAGTGCCATCTTTTTGTAAACGATGATAAGTCACTTGTGCCTGGTGGCTGGCCCATTGAGTTGGAAATCAAACAGAACAAGGGACCAGCGCGTTCAGGGACATTGAAAACTTTGATTCAACAAAGTCTGGCAAAAGCAGGCAAGGGTGACACCGTAATAATTAGCCTGTTAAACCACGGGGCACCTGTCGCGGGAAAAAGCTCCTCCTGCGTTTGGCTTTCCTCAAAAGACTACATTTGCGACGACGATCTAAAAGAGCTACTTAAAAATAAACCGCCAGGAGTTAAGGTCTTGGTAAACGCGGACGCCTGCTTTACAGGTGGTTTTGCCAACTTGGCCTCTTCGGAAATCTGTGTCACCACTGCCTCCGACAGTTTCAATTTTGGAACCGGAGTAACGCATGACCTATGGAATGCGGTGAAAAATCGGCATCTCAAGAAATTATCGGACATCGAAGAGCCAGTTTACAACGAGTCGGGTACGCAACTTTTGCTCGCCTCTCAACTGGCAATTTCGCAACGATGTCAGGCAGCAAGGCAAAAGCTCGGGCAATCAGTGACCACGGTATCGTTCTTACTGTCATTCAGTGAGGGATATTCTGAGGACAGTTGTTCAGACGGCAACTACAATTCGGCAAAGATTTCGGCATTAGCGAAGGAGGTCATTGCGGCGATTGAGCGACTCAGCCCTCAATTATGCAAAGATTTAAAATTGCCCAAGATCGTTTGTGATGCGAGGACTCGTCTTGCTAGTGCAGATGCCGCGATCAAAAGGGCAGTCGCCGAGATAGTCAAGGTTGGAGAGGCACGGCACAAGACCTTCCAGGAGGCGTTGTCATTGTCAAAAGAATCTGAAGCTCGTTCAGGCAGTCTTTCTGAGGCGGAATACAAAGAACTTGGCGATAGTGTTGCGCTCAATATTGAACCCGATTGGACCAAGTTTGACTCTAGTCGAGCTGTGCTGGCCAAGGCGCTATGGTCAGATTACAAAAAATTGATGGCAAAATTGGACCAAATTAAAGGGACGCCCCCTGAGTTGGAGGCTTTTAAAGAGAGAGGCTACTACCGAGACTTGTTGACCGTTCAGAGCTGTCTATTCGAGCCAGCTCCAACTTCTCCAGAGGAGCAACCGTCAGCCCACCTCGCGGCATCGCTAAAATATTTTCGTGAGGTTCAGGCAAGTTTTCCCCAAAGGCAGTTTTCCGAGCGTGATGTGGAGGAAGCAAGACAATGCGAATCTTCTATTCAATTTTAATTTGGTTAGCAATTGCAAGTGAATGTCTTGCTGAGTCGAACGCGGGGTTGGAGAAGATAAATTTATTTCAGGCTCGTGGGCTAAAGAAGGGCTATTGCTATCAAGAGGTCGCGGCCATAAACTGCCGACAAAATTGTTCGCTACTGCTTTTTCCGAAGATGTCCGCGCAACTTGAGTTGAAGATTGAGGACATTCCTCAAAAAGCTCGTAATGAAATGGGCCATTTTTTTCTTGTTGAATTTCGAGTTTTAGATGACCAAGCTCAAAAAGTCGCGCTCTTGAGTTGGCGATCTAAATCACTGAGCGAAGTCCAGAAGACTCTCAGGCATTCAAGTGGCCTTGTTAAGGGTCATTCGTGTAATCGCTAAATTTTCTTCGGGCGGAAAAATGATGGGCTTCTACTTCGGTAGCTTGGTTGGGTCTGATAGTGGCGGAATTTTCCAGCCTGTCCTTATTTCAGGAGCTCAGGATCGAGTTCGGCTTGGTGCTTGGTGCAGTGATCACAACGGGAGTTAAACTGCCGGACGCATGTTTGAAGATCCTGGATTCCTGAGATTTAATTCAGGCAAGCTTCCCTGGAGTCTGGAGCAACAATCAAGTTGGCCAGTTTAAGTTCTACTCGTTTGCAGTTGCCATATTGATTATCCCGATGTTGCTAGAGGCAAGATAGGACCGACAGCTTCTCTTAATTTTATTTTTGCGACGATAGTTTCCAAAATGTTTGCGGATATTGAGCCCGCTGGAAAGCGGATGCCGCCAGCGAAACTGGTTCGATTGAGCTAACAGGAAATTATGGAAGTCCCGTTCAAAACTCAATACAAAATCAACCTCCGCTTTGTAATCGTAAGTTGGCTTTACCAGCATGGGCGGATTTATGAGCCACTCAGTGGCATCGTATTTTTTATAAGAAAACCCCATCTCTTCTGCACGCTTAATGGACATTTTGGTTACTATGACGTCCAGAAGATATTCAACTCGTTTGAGTGTTATCTCCGATTCGCGGTCTATTTCTTTGTGTTTCATCCAAGTCTTTTTATAATTGGACTCGGTCACATTCATCGCGGTCAAAACCTTGAAAAAAACATGACTTGGAGGGAGTTTGCTTCTTGAGATGCCATGAGTCACAGAAAGAACAGCCTTTATAACAGGCAAATGCTCAGGATAACCCCATTGCGCCAATTCATTTCGATTCCAAACTTTAGGGAGATCGTGGAGTTCCAAATAACCGCTTAAATGATTTTGAAGTACTTGCCATTCGACCACTGTAAACCAGTCTCGATAATTATCTTGATTGTCGAGCAGAAAGCGACCCGCGAATTGGATATCACCGATATGCTCCAAGGTGCCTTCGACGAAGGCTTTCTCAGTAATACCACCAAGGGCCCGCGCCGTGCCTGATGCACAGAGCAAGAGGGAAACTGCGATCAAATTTACAGAATGATGATAAAAAAAATGCAATCGACCTCCGACTTACCTCGTCATAACATTCAACCTCGCCGCAAGTGCATAGAGGCTGCACAAATCGAGCCATTTTTTTTCATTCACAACAAAGTGCAACAATTCAAACCGAACTGCTTCCCTCGCCATCTTAATGACCTTTCAAAGTATACAGGTCATTTTTCGGGTCGTCCTGCCTGTGAAGCACTTGGCGCCACATATCCTGGCTCTCCCAGTGGGTCAGGGTCGAGCGCAAGGCCTCCATGTAGATAGGGGCCATGTCTCCATCTGTCAGCATATCCAATAAAGTTTCGCGACTATGATTTAAAAGTCTTTTGATTTCAATTTTGTACAAACGAGTGTACCTAGTCCTGTCAGTAGGTCCAAATCCGGAGGGATCTTGGTCCGCCTCCGAAATTCTGATTCCAAGTTCGTTCCATTCTCTCCTTTTGGCATTTATCACAGAGAGAAAATTATCACGCTCTATTTCTCCGGCAAGCAGTCTTGCCTCTAGGCTCTCAGGTGAAGGAACAATGAGATTGGTCCTCCGACCCTCTTCTGAAATGATCTTAAAATTACCTAAAAGAGAGGAAACCAGGCCTTTCGCGATCAAACCGGCGGGATCCTGTGGGGACAATAAATTTCCATCACGCGCCTCACTTAATCGCACCATCTTAATTTCATCTAACATCGCGAGGTAATCCGCTCTGCCTGTATTAAATTCTGTTTCGATGTTT
Organism: Bdellovibrionales bacterium; assembly: GCA_016714165.1. Taxonomy (NCBI): domain Bacteria; kingdom Pseudomonadati; phylum Bdellovibrionota; class Bdellovibrionia; order Bdellovibrionales; species Bdellovibrionales bacterium. The sequence goes on along the minus strand of JADJNU010000002.1, from coordinate 84,411 downwards.
GCAAAATCAGGGAGCTGAGCAAGAACCGCCTCTCTTGTTAATTCGCCTCTTTTTTCAAGTCCAAGCAGAGTGTTCATTCTTATTTCGCTAAATTGATTAAATATTCGCTCCACGTCTGCCAGTTTCTCTTCGGCCTGCAAGATCGTGTGAGTTAAAGCCTGAGATGTTCCTTCTGAGAAGAGAATGGAGAGCTTTTTAAAGGTGTCATGGCGCTCCTTTCTAACTGCATTTACAGACTGGTTCAGCTCCTGAAGCCCAGAGGCCAATTGATTTATTTCAATCTTAATTGCTATCCTCCTATCTGCGAGCTCACTGAGGTTGTTTGAATCTGCAATTCGACCTGTCGTGAATGGTCTCACATATCCATCGTCACGTATCTTATTTGTGACAAAGAGAAACTCCTCAAGCTCGGTCAATATAGATTTGCGATAGGCAGCTCTTTCAGCTGAATAAATTGAATTGTCATGCCCCTCAGCATTGGGTTGAGGCCGATCCTCACTTCTAAAATCTCTTCCCAGAAGGGAAGAGAGCGCGTTCTCTTCCCATACAGCTAATTCTCTCTCAGCAGCGAGTTCATTCTGTGTCGCGGCCTCAAGTGTGAAAGAGCCATGGGTTCTGATATAAGTGGATAATTGATCTCTTCTTTCTGGAGTCAAGGGCTGGAGTTTGAGTTCCCACATTGCATCCGAAGGACGATGAATTCCCTTGGGAGCTGGCACTTCTTCTTGAATCTTAGCAAGATGTTGTCCATAACGGCGAGATTTGTCTTTCTTTAGCGCAATCAGGGCCTGTTCGCAGGAAGCGAGAACTTTGGCGAAGCCGTCCTTCTTTGTACGAGGTGCTCCTTTTGATGGAACAAAGTCTGCAGGTTGAGCACTGAACCGATCTATCTGGGCTGCCAGAAATGAATCGATCTCATTTGGTTTCGGGGTATCGATGTCATTTTCTCTAAAAAGGTGATCGATGCGCTGAATAATCTCAACCTGACTATTTGCATACAGCTTTCTGATTGTCCCGACAGTCTTCTGAACCTCTTTAAACTTAATCAAGGTTTCTATTTGAACGACCAGAGATTCGCCGTACTTTTCTACGATCTTAATTCGCTCAGCCACGGATGGATTCTCGTCAAAGCTTTCTCCTGCCCGCTTCTCGGCCTCCTCAATTTTTTCGAGGTATTCATGCAACACTCTCTTTCGCTCTGGGGAGCGGTCAACTTCTAATTCTTTTTGTGCGCCGTCGTAGCCGCCTTTAACCTGAAACTGTTCGCTGAGTTCCTTTTCGGTCGCGTGTTTGGCTTGCTCAAGCTTTGTCGCGAGTCTCGCAATTTCATTTTGCCGACCACTAAAAAACTTGAGGATCTCCAAAGATCTATCTTGTCGCTCCAATAGCTCCTTGGTGGGTTGGCGAACATATTCGATGTGATCGTTCAAAAATTCTCTGGCAGCGAAATTATTTGAATAGAGGAGAAATAGGCGATAGAGGACCGCCAGTGCATTTTCTTTTTCCTGATTTGGTCGTATTTCAGGAAACTCCATCCCTGAAATCTCGGAAATAAACCCCAGTTCTCTGAGAAGTGCATCAGGTTTTTCTGTGCCATCTTTGTAGCGGTCGCTAATTTGATGCCCGATCTTCTTAAGTGGGTCTGCAGAATTCGTATTTTCATAGGTTCTGCCAGGTTCAAGGACGACAAAGCGATCAGGCGGAAGGATCTGTCCCAAATGTTCACGAAATGCTTTCTCGCGACCCACGTAAACGAGACCATCGTGTTGGCCCACGATAACCAGCAATGGTTTCAATTTGTTCAGATCTTCTGGAGAGATCGGATCCCATTTGTAGCCCATAAAAGTTAAGTCAGTTGACCAAGGTGCCACCCCACTGATCTTGAGATTTCTCACAATATTGCTCATAAAACTCCAGTCGCTTTCCGCAACTAGATCACGATTCTCACCGACAAGTTTCTTCCAGATGACCTCTTCACTAAAGAGTCGATCTCTGGCAGATCCACCTAGAGTTACGTCGCCTGGAGGAGACTCAGCGATATAGCCGATGATTTGCCTATAGCGTGGGTCATTTCCCTTATCGAGTCTCCAAGCAACGTAAGCGGCTTCGCCCCCCCAACTGTGTCCATCGAAGATAACTTTCACATTTGGATGGATCAGATGGCTCATAATCTCTAGATTCATTTCGATTTGGTCTTCCATGCTCATAACCGGATCACGAACTCCGCGCCCATGACCTTGTTGATCGACCGCAATCGTCGGTATCCCATGTTTCGCCATGAAACTGGCCGCGGTACTGGCATTACTTGCTACGGCACTGGGAGTACCTCCACCATGTATGCGCCAATAGACGAGGGGAATTTCAGGTCCGATAAGATATCCTTGGCTATTTTGAATTGTCATTCGATCAGTGGGGATTGGTTTTGTAAAATAGATGTCTGTGCCATAAGCCTTGCCTCGCCAATTGAAGTTCACTCGAGCCATTCCTGAAATTTCAGGATTGAGGCGACCTGCCATTAAGTTGTGTTCAGCATTGGGGGTTGGGTTTGAAAGAAATCGGAGGCCATTTGGGAGGAAAGCGTCAAACGCCTGAGGGCCTGCGATACCCTGCCATGTTTTAGCCAGAGCAATTTCCTTCGCGAGAGATGAATGGTCCGGAAGGGGTTGTTCCTGACGTACTTGCGTGATTCTCCTATTTGCTTCCCTTGCATAACGAGAGAAATTTCCAGACCTTTCAGGCGCATAGTCTCCGATCAATTCGATCAAACAGTTTTTACCTACTCGGACGGTTTGAGTAGCATTGGCTTTCCCAATCTGAGGAAAGGAAATGAGAACCGGAAGAAGGAGAAGAATAAATAATGCATAGCGCAAAAAATCAATGGTATCGGAAGTACAGGAGACGAAAGAGACTTGGCCCTGACTGGCACTATTTATTTTTTTCAAAGTTATCTTTTCCTTTCGTGGATATCACATTTGGCTCACAAGATATGAATATTCCTGTTCTCAGAGGTGCAGCAGAAAGAGGAATCGCCCCATTCAAAACAATGGGTTAGATCACTTTAACTTGGCTCCAAACTGGGACTGACTTTCTACTTGAAACATGATCTTTAGGAAAGAGAAAACTTTTCAACATATTCTTCAACCTTGATTTAGTCAGGTTTTTTGTAGTTGCGACAGTTTTCTGATTTAGATCAGTAAATGTGAAGTCGAAATCGGGTTGAAGAAGTCTGTCGATTCAGTAGACTTCTGGAAATGAATATATTTCAGGCATCAATCAAGATGAGCTCCAAGATGATTTTCTCTTTTCTTTTTTTATTTTTAGCCGCTGTTGCTTTTCATTCGAGTGGACTGCAATTGGACCCTCATGTTGGAGGCAGGGCAGACTCCCAAAAAATCCATGTTAGTTACCAATGGCATTTGCATCAACCGATCTATTGGCCAGACAGAATTCCAGGAGGACACAGGGTTCAATGGGCTGCGGATTCTTACGATCTTAAAGCGCAGGGCCTCAACCGCTACGCGGGAAGCCCTTATTTGCACCCAAGAAATAATTTGGCTGAAGGTGACAAAGGGGAATATGACCCTATTTTCTCTAAAGAGGATCGGATTCATTCTTACCAAGAACGGCTTCGTGACTCTATTGGACTGTTGCGCAACTATCCTCAGGCTGGAGCCCAAATCAGTTTCACAGGCTCACTGATGGATAATATTGGGAGCCTTGGCGAGAAGAGACTCTTTGGTTACTCTCCTGATTGGGCTGTGGGCTTGAAAGAGGCCTCCCGTTGGCAAACTTCTGGGGGATTTTCTCGAGCGAATCTTATAGGCATCAACTATCATCACTCTCTTGCTCCCCTTTTGCCTCCCGCTGTTTTAAGAAAAGAGCTTCAGCTGTTTAAATTTGCCTGGTGCCAGACTTGGAATCTCAGTTCCTGCTCCTCATCTTCTGGTGGGGTGCGGGGGCCGAAGGGGTATTTTCCTCCAGAAGTTGCTTTTCTCGGAGACTGATTCCGCTTCTCAAGCAAGAGGGCTTTGAATGGAGTTTTGTGCCGGCCATTCATTTGGCTCGTAGCTCAGAAAATTTTCTTGATTCAAGCATTGCTCCCTTCCCTGGTACTGGAACTTGGAATACCAATCCTCCCAATCGTGCAGACCTTTTGAATCCAGCGGTTTTGCCCGCTCAGTGGTGGTCAGGGACTTTGGATGGACGCGGAGCTAAATTGCCGGCCCCATTTGCCTATCTGCCCCATCGGGTTCAGTACATCCACCCCGATACTGAAGAGATCAGTGAACTCGTGGTTGTTCCGATGGATGATGTATTGGGATACATGGACGGATTTGGACCCATGAGTCTCGACGTACTCGATAGAAATATTCGTCCTTACTCCGTGCCAGAACGCCCTTCTCTTGTTGTCCTTGGACACGATGGAGATAATGCTTGGGGGGGAGGCTATTCCTATTACATGGAGTCTGTTGCCAATACTTCGCGACAAGCTCAATCTCTGGGCTTTGAGATGACAACGGTCGATCAGTATTTGGCCGATCATCCTGTGCCTTCGAATGACATGATTCACGTTGAGGATGGTGGCTGGGTCAATCCCGAGGGAGATTGGGGGGATCCACAATTTGTGAAGTGGCTTTATCCTCCGGCTCGATCTCCGCAGGACCCTCTGTACAATTGGAGGGATCCAAAATCCTTCATTGATATTGAAAAAGGCTTCTCGGCCTCGTGGCGCAGCTGGGCTGTGATCATTGCCGGCTCAAATCTTTGCGAAAGCATTGAACAGATGTCGAGAGAAAGGGGTGGATTCAAAGAATTGCGTCTTTCAGAAATTCGAGAACCCAAAGCTGATGCTGGGGCAGCTGAGCGCTGTTGGCACTTTTTTCTTGCAGGTCTTGACAGTGGATTCATGTATTACGGTGACTCACTTGATGATGAGGTGAAGCAATCTGTGGCAGTTTCTCAAGCTTTTCAAGAGTCCCGTTCGGCTCTTGACGCAGATCTTGATCGAACACCTCCGTCCTTGTTGCCTCCTCAAAGGTGGCCCTACAATCCAGGGGGAAAAGGTTGGGGCGTGACAACAAAGTATCAGCCCATTGGCTTTAACGGCCAACCTCCTCACTCTCGAGACTTTTACGTGTGGACTCTGGCTCATGACGTTTCTGGAATCAGGAGACTTCAGTTAAAATATCGAATTTCTACCCGTGGTCAAAACTCGATGCGGGATTTTGATAACGAAACCTATCGAGGAGGTCCGACTGTAGGGGCCTGGCAAGCTTTGGAAATGCATTCGCGCCCAATTGATCCCCAGTTTAGGGGAGACCCTCCATCTCCCAATCTCGATTTTTTTGTCGTGCCGCCAATGATTGCAACTCATTATTGGGCCAAACTAACGGGCTTGGCAAATGTCCTTGTTGACTACTATGCCGAAGCGGTTGATCTCCGAGGGAATCGATCTCTTTCAGACATTGACCATGTTTGGGTCAATTGATCCAAACTTTTGAATCACTTGCAAATCGCGAAACTGTGCTCTGGATCGTTCAATGAAAGATTTTTTTCAGGAACAAAAACCATAACAGATTGTGGTCGGATAGTGAGTGGACCAAATGTCAGTGATCCATTTCCGGTCGTCCAGGCCTGCTCAGCTGTGTTGAGGAGATTAACCCACTTTTCCCTTTGACAAAAGCATTGACTGCCATTTCTGGAATTCCATGACTTAACCCAGCTGAGTTGAGAACAATAAGGACTTCGTCACGGGAAGCCTCGTCCACGCGAGAGAAGGCCAGAATTCCTTCCGAATTGCTATCAACCCAGCGAAATTTTGTCTTGCCATATTTAAGAGCATTACAAGATTTTTTAATTTGAAGAAATCGTTGGGTGGATTGGTAGACCTTGTGACTTCGATCCAAATAGGGGTCGTCCTCCCAGCTAGGGGATTCCTTGGTGAGTGGAAGACCGATATAGGCAAGCTGATTGATTTGAGGAACTGTGGAGCCCAAACGGGTCATTCCACCCATAAACATATCCTGACGATAAAGCGCGTGGGAAGACCCAAGACAGTCACTTTGTACCTTCTGAATGGCGTTACCCACCTGCATCTTGTCAAAATGACAGTCTCCATTCAAGCCTTGTTCCATTCCGTAATAGATGATTGGAGTGCCCTCGGAGAACGCAAGGTAGCCGAGGCCCAAGATAGTTTTCTCCTGCGAGGTCTTATAAACTGAAGAGAACCGAGGCCAATCATGGATTTCTAGCAAATTCCAGCTGAGGCGATAATCATTTTGGCTGGCGATATCATTGAAATAAGTACTGGTGAAATGAGCCTCCAAGGATTTTGGCGAACGAAGCCCAAGCAGAACATCGCGAGCGGTGCCTCCGTGGGCGAATTCAAAGGCAGCCGTCAATCCGGGGTAAGGAGCCGCTGGATTGGCGAGATAGAGACTCTTAAGAGTTCCGAGCCGATCAGTGAGAGCTTTCGGAACATCACCGTGCTCGTTGGGATTGTATGGATTCGAAAACATCCTTCCAAGCCGGCGCCCGATCCAGTCGCTTGGACCCGCTATTTCTCCGACAATAAAAAAGTTATTTTTGCCAATGCTGCGAGCATAGGCGCGGATGTGCGTACTGAAGTAGGCAATGAAATCCTCAGAAATGTGTTTAGCTGCATCTAGGCGAAATCCGTCGATATCTGCGTAGCCAATCCAGTATTTATGGAGGTTTGTGAAAATTTCTTGCAGGTCATGATTGCGGGTGTCTAAATCAAACATCGTGGCCACAAAATCGCCATAAATAGAGGCGGGGCCAGTGCCCTCCATATCACTCTGAGAATTAGGTCCGCAGCGATTAAAAAAGTATTGGCTCTTAAGTGGAGGAAAGAATCGGGATGAAAAGGAAAGCTCTCCTTGGCCGGGACTTTCACTCGGAGATCCGTTCCAGTTGCTGGCGTTGAGGTCATTGCTGCAGCGATAGTGGTCGGCCTCTTTTTTATAGTGGGTCTGAGCATCGCACATGTGGTTAACGACAAGATCCAAAATTACTTTGAGCCCACGCTTGTGGGCCTCTTTGGAGAGTTCTCTGAGATCTTCTTTGGTCCCAAAACCGGGATCGACTTCGGTAAAATCTGAGGTGCAGTAGCCGTGGTATGACCCGTTGTGCTTAAAAACCGGAGTAAGCCACAGGCTTGTTACTCCGAGGTCCTTAAGGTAGTCAAGGCGCTGAATAATCCCACGGAGGTCACCCCCATGACGGTAATCGAGGATTCCGTAGAGATTTCCCGTTTTGATTTCATTTTCCTGAGTGAGACTCAGGTTTGAAATATCATTTGAGGAATCACCATTATTGAAGCGATCAACCTGGATCTGGTAAACGATCTGCTCTCCCCAAAAATCAGGTGATTTTTCGCGAGGTAATTCTGTTTTTAAAAAATCTTCTTCTCCTTGCGCAGTATTTTCTTTCGTCCATTTTTTTACGGCCTCAATTCCGTCTCGTTCAGCATCAGGTAGGGCTCTCGCTGAGGAGGCGTAGGAAAAAATAAATGAGAAAAAAACAAAAAAAGCGATCGATTTGATCATTTCACTTTTAAAATATCGTGTCAAAATGCCCCCCCGAGCTAAAGAATGAAAATGTCTTAGACATAGGATTATTATCAGAATCTTCAGCCTATCACTAGTTAAATTCGCCAGTGGTGAGATCGCATATTGAGTTCGTGTTCACAGTTGCGAATCACCTCGGTCTGTTCCGCAGGGCCAATATGGCGGATAAGTTCTGCTCTAAATAGGGCGTGCCACATTTGATTAAAAATTTTCCAGACAAATGGACCCACCCGAGCTCTTGGCTCAGTCGCCTTGTTGGTAGTCCCTGGGGCTCCTTGAGCCGATGATTCATGTGATAGTGGCAGCTCAGGATCAGATGATCCCTCTGCTTCAAACCCCACAAAAACCTGATTTTCTCTTAGTGCGTCCACAAAAAACCTCTTTTATATATAAAAAACATATTGATTTGGATGATAGAAGTCGGAAACTTTGGATTATTTCTTCAGAACTGATGTGGAGAGCTCAATTCTCCAAAACCCAAGAATATCTCCAGGTGAAATGCAAGAGGGCTGTCTCGATTTCTCTTCGAGCCCACCACGCACTCAGTCTTAAAGTTCAACTTGGATAGTTAAAAGCTCACTTAATTTTCACGGCTGATCACCGAACAGGCTCGACTTGCTAGAGATCTTCGGCAAATCAGAGGTAGGAGAGGCAGCGCGGGAAAACGAAGGATTCCATCAGACGATAAAACAAATGATTTAATCATAAACTGCCTCCTCTCTATAGAATAGATTTCAATCCTAACTCAGAATTTTTTAGAAAATCAAGAGAATAAAACGCAAATATTAATTATCTTCTTATTTTCTGTCTTTTCGCGCCCATCTTTTTGCGTCCGAGCAGAAGAATTTTTCGATTGGGGCTAGCTCGATTGCAACGAAGCTTTTTTCTCAAGGTAATATTCCCAGCTTCCATTGTAAACATGAAGCTCATGCTGATCGATCTCAAATACACGTGTTGTCAATTCGCGGAGGAAAAAACGATCATGGCTCACCATCATAACCGTTCCGGGAAATCGCTTGATAGCTTCAAGGAGAACTTCTCGTGACTTTATGTCGAGATGGTTTGTTGGCTCATCCAGAACTAAAAAGTTAACGGGTTGAGCGAGAATTGTAGCAAGAACAACCCGGCTTTTTTCTCCTCCAGAGAGAATGGAAATTTTTTTGTCTGCTTCCTCTCCTGAAAAGCGAAAAGCCCCCAGCAATGTCCTAATGTAGCCTATAGAAGCGTTGGGGAGGCGAGCTTCGAGTTCTCCAACAATAGAATTCTGAGGGTTGAGGATATCGAGGGAATTTTGACTGAAATAACCAACCTCGATGCTCGGTCCGATCAGGCAGCGTCCTTCAGTTTGAGAGGTTTGACCAGTGATGATTTTCATAAATGTGGATTTTCCGGCGCCATTGACGCCAACAACAGCGACTCGATCCATGCGCTTCACCAAAGCATTTGCGTGACGAAATACCTGCTTTTCACTTCCATCGAGATTGGGCCATGATTTTCCAAGATCTTCGACCTTAAGGACCTCGTCGCCTCCCCGAGGAGGCTTGGGCCACTCAAAACTCATTGTTCTTTCTTCAGTTGGAATTTCAATGATGTCGATCTTCTCTAGCTTCTTCACGCGTGATTGAACCTGGGCCGCATGAGAGGCCCTCGCAGCAAAACGAGCAATAAATTCCTTTTCTTTGGCGAGCATCTCATCTTGGCGCTTCGCCGAGGCCAAGAGTTTTTCCTCACGAATTTTACGATCATTTTCATAAAAATCATAGTTGCCGGAATAAACAGTGATTCTCTGATTGGCGACTTCGACGATTTTATGCACCACTCGATTCATAAACTCGCGGTCATGGCAGGTCATAAAAATTGCCCCTGAGAAACTCGTGAGCCAAGTCTCAAGCCAGATGATAGACTCAAGATCCAGATGATTCGTTGGTTCGTCCATCAAGAGAACATCAGGATTAAGGAGAAGAATCTTAGCTAAAGCAATCCTCATTTTCCAGCCACCGCTAAATGTTTCGACTGGTCGATGGAATAAGTCCGACCAATACCTAGACCCGTCAAAATTTCACTGGCTCGGGATTCAATGTTGTAGCCACCCAGGCGCTCAAATTCTCCTTGCAGATCTCCGTATTCCTCGAGGATTTTGGACATGGTATCTGAGTCAATGTCCTCTGAAAGCAGAGTTTCAATTTCTTGTAATCTTTCCTGGATTCTAGGTATCTTTGGATTGGCTCCCTTGACCTCTTCCAATGCCGACCGTCCGCTCATTTCTCCAATATTTTGAGAAAAATATCCGACGGCCAAGCGTTCCGGCTTAGTGATTCGCCCCTCATCAGCAAGCTCTTCCCCAACGATGAGTCTAAACAGACTCGTTTTTCCGGCCCCATTTGGTCCGACCAAACCAATTTTTTCACCTGAATTGATCTGAAAGGAGCCCTCCTTGAAAAGAACTTTGGGTCCGTAGTGTTTTGAAATGTTCGAAACATGTATCATATTGGGCAATGAAATAATCGGCTTTGGACTTTGGGGCAAGACAATTATAGAGAACTGGGTTAGGCTTCGTTTTAGAAATTGGCAAGGACATTGTTCATTTGTACGCTATACCCTTATGATGAGAGCGAGAAAAGTATAAATGGGAAACGAAGGTCACCACCACCACCACCGCCACCATCACCATCACCATCACCATCACGATCACGATCACCATGATTTGCAAGGGCGCTCTTTGGTATTTGCAGTTTTGATCAATGTTGCGCTGACTCTTGTTCAGCTCATTGGCGGTCTGTTATCAGGTTCTCTGGCCTTGGTGGCGGACGCCGTTCATAATTTTAGTGATGCCGGGTCCCTCGCGATTGCCGCCTTTGCGCGCAGGGTGGCTGGCCTCCCTGCCTCTGACCGAATGACTTTTGGTTTTGGACGGGCTGAGATATTAGGTGCCTTAGTCAACAGCACAAGTTTGGTCGTTGTTGGATTTTACCTACTTTACGAGTCCTTTGAACGATTTTTTAATCCTCAACCCGTTGAGGGAATGACAGTGATTTGGGTTGCTGGAGTTGCCTTCATTATTGATATTATTACGGCCTTTCTCACGCTGAGGGGCTCCAAAGATAGCCTTAATATGCGGGCGGTGTTTGTTCACAATCTCTCAGATGCTTTGGCTTCCCTACTCGTAATGATTTCTGGAGGATTGATTCTCTGGTACCAGGTTTTCTGGGTTGACCTAGCCGCGAGTGTTCTGATCTCGTTCTATATTCTCTACCACTCTTATATTTTGATCAAGGAGTGCATTGCTGTTTTGATGCAGGCGGTTCCTGACGATATTAACCTGAACGAAGTCACGAGGGAACTGAGAGGCATTACCTCAGTGATTGATGTTCATCATGTTCATATTTGGCAGCTTCATGAGAGGTTGCGATCCTTGGAAGCTCATTTGGTTATCGAAGCCGGTGATATTCAATCTATGGAGCAAATAAAAGTGAAGGTGAAATCGATTTTACGCGATCGATTTTGTATCACTCATTCAACTCTTGAATTGGAACTGGGGTCTCGATCGGGCTGTGTGGACTGTTAAACAATAGCAGAAGGTGATCCTGTGAAAAAAACACTTCCCCTCAAAATTGCCATTGTGGCCGTTTTCAGTCTTTCAATCTTCGCATCTATTCCCTGGTTTCTTATTCAAAAAAAACGTCGAGATTTATTCGAAGAGGCAAAAAAAAGGGGAGTCTTAATTTGGAATCAAGAAAGAATTGAGAACGAAAATGGATATATAATGGTCACAGCGTTTGGGGTCGGATGCTCACTCATAAAAAGAGATGGCACTCTTGTGGCAAGACTTCTTGGCGTTCATTGCAATATTCTTGAAAATGGTGATGTGGTCACTAACATCTTTGAAGGCCCGCCTCCAGGATTTGTCTCCAGGGTAAGAGGATATCAAAAACTTTGGAAGGTGCCGGCCTATGTTTCACACGATATTTCAGTTTCTCCGATTGATAAATCTGTTTGGTACGTTGATCTAGAGTTTGAGCAAAGAAATAAGAAGCGTGTCAAGATCGACACAGTCGTCAGCCTGAGTCCAGATGGCGAGAAACTTTTTCGTTGGCGTCCACAGGATCATATTAGAGATATTGCAAAGTTTGTCAGAGTGCCACTAAAGGATCCGATTGAATATAAATCACAAATGATTGAAAATGGTTCCTTTGGATATTTTCATATTAATTCCGTACAGATTATTCCTCGCAATAGTCTTTCGGCCACTCGTACTGAATTTCGGAGCGGAAATATTTTGCTGACAGATCACCTCAATGGCTTGGCGATCGTCGTGGACAGACTTACCGAGAAGGTAGTGTGGGTGTATCAGGTACCAGCGCACTGTGGTTTACACACTGTGCGTTGGTTGCCCAACGATCACCTTTTGATGTTTGCCAATCGTCATCCAAATCCGGGCACTGCTCCTGAGGTGGCCGAGGGATTTTGCTCAATTCAGGGACCCGCCATACAATCGGGCGTGTCTTCCACGGCGATTGAGGTAGAACCGGTGTCCGGGAAAATAGTTTGGAACTTTACTGATTTTCCTCTTGGAGAGATGGACTGCGGTCTTCTCGGATCCGTTCAGCGGCTCTCAAATGGCCATACACTTATTTCCTATGGTTGTGAACGGAGTTCAATTATAGAGATTGATGAGTCAGGAGGAGTACTTTGGAAATGGAGATTTCCGCCACAGGAATATGTGCAGGAAAAGAACGTACAAATTTATCGCACTGAGTGGTTACCAAGTAAGCTTGTCGATGTCTTTCTTCAAACTCGATAAAATTTTTTCGAAAGGCAACTGAGGGGGATAGATGAATGTTGGTTGTGTGTGCGTAAGAGCGAGCCGACTGCTGGTAGGTGGGCTAATTACCATGTTTGTTTTAATGGCGGGTTGGCCATGTCCAGAGGACCAGAAGGAACTTAAACAGGGCGAAAGGAACAATGGCTTGGTTTTTTGGAACGAGAAGAAAGTTCCAGAAAACGATGGTTACATATTGGTAGGTACCTTCGAGCAGGGATGGTCTTTAATAAAGCGGGATGGGTCTTTTTTTAGAAAATCGCCTGGGATGTATTCGTCCTTTCTTCCAAACGGCGATGTGATTGCCTACACGAGTGATCAAGCGGGAGACTATCTTGTAAAGGTGAGGGGCTATCGCAAAGTGTGGCAGGTTTCTGGTATGATAACCCATGAAGTGAGCTTCTTTCCTCCTGAAAATTCGAGTTGGTATCTGGCGCTCGAATTCCAAAATTACGGAGGACTTTTTTCCAAGGTGGATACGATCAATGGAGTGGATGAGGCTGGTCGGAGAATTTTTTATTGGAGGGCCAACGACCACTTTTCTGAAATTTCAAGATTGTCGAATATTTCATTTGAGAAATCTCATGTTTTTGAGATAGCTGGATCTATGAAGAAGCCATCCCATATTTTTACTCACATCAACGGCTTTCAGATTATACCTCCGAACGGATTGGAAAAAAGTCATTCAGAGTTTCGGTCTGGAAACATTTTGGTAACAGAGGCTATTTTTGGTTTGGTTTTTATCATTGATAGGAAGTCTGGTCGGGTGGTTTGGACATACCAAAACGAAGCGAAATCCTCGGGGGTTCATTCAGCTCACTGGCTTGGTTCTGATCGAATATTGCTATTTTCCAATTTTTCTACGCTCTCCCCGAATCCACTGGTCTCAGCAGCAGTAGAAATTGATCCGATTTCAAAAAAAATTGTCTGGTCCTATACGGAACCACCAATTGGAAAAATGATGTGTGATAAATATGGCTCCGTGCAGCGACGCGAAAATGGAAATACCTTGATTTCCTATGGGTGTGACAACAGTGCCATCATCGAAATCACCTCCTCAGGTGAGATTGTCTGGAAGTGGCAGTACCCTCAGTCGGATAGAAAAACAGGAAAGCCTGTCCAGGTCTATAGGGCTCAATGGATTCCCAATTCTCTGGTTGAAAAATGGATGGAAACTCAATGAGGCTCGCTTCTGTTAGGGTGAGACATCTGGGACAAAGATGATCTCCGTTCCATTCGGACCCTTAGAGCCTCTGTAGGCCAGTACTGAAATTCGAACAGGAGAGAATTGTAGGTGGTCATTGGGATCATTAGGCCGAATAGCATGACCAGCTCCAGTAGCAAGGGAAGCAAGGGAGGTAAATTCGGAGTTGTCTTTAATGGAACCAATTCTGCTTTCAGAGAAAACTGAGTAATAGCGACTGCTGATCTTAACCGGTGTGGTAGGCGTCAGGGGTCTAAATTGCACGAGAAAAAACTCAGCATCAGGATGTTCATTGTGGTCAACTTCTAAGAGACTTATGGATCCAGAAGTTTCAAGGACCAGTTGCTTTTTTCCTGCAATCACTTCGAAGATCCAAAATCGTCCTCTCTTCGTGGCATCTTCATCGTGTTTTCGATCTAATAATTCGTTATACTGTCTTTTTAAAAGTGGAGAGGGAGTTCCTCCATCCTGAATTATCTCAGCAATTAACTCGTTCATTACGCCGACTACCGTTTGATCTGGTATCAAACTTTTCTTTAGAGCAAAAATGTCCTGAGACCCGCTGTCTTCCGGAATTCTTATTTTTTTGACGATTTTGCCCGCGGCTCGCTGAAGTCTTCCCAGGCTCATACGGCAGGGAAATAGAGCCCTTTCGGAATTCAGAACTATTTCAAATTGTCGTTCTTGAGTCTCTGGGACGGAGGCTGAGACTTTGTCAGAAAGGAACAAAAAAATGAAAAATGTAGCGAAAAACACGATGGCTATTGGAAGTTTTTTCAATTTGTGCCTTTCGGATCGATAATTTGATTTGCAGCCAGAGGCCAGGGAGAGGACCTACTTGCTGGTAGCGACCTTCTCTCTGTTCCAAGTATCATCATGCAATCGAAATGCCAGGCGTTAAAGTTTTCTTAGGCCGCACAGATAGAATTGATAGTAGCTACATAATATCGGTCGAATATTTTATTTTCTAGGAGGCCTGTGGCGACTCTGGTACAAGTGTTGGTTTTAACTTGGGGAGGACCAGGAAGTGAATCTAAATATCGGCGAAGATCATAGATCAAAACACGAAGTCATCCGGACAAGAGAACTTCCACCTGGAGTCTCAAGTGATCGACTTTTCACTTACTCAAAGGAACAGCTTTTGAAGTGTGGAGAGGGATTGATGCATGGGCTTTCATTTCCTCCTTTGCCATCCCCTCCGATGCTGATGTTTGATGAAGTCACAGACATTGATCCAAAGGGTGGAGCAGCTGGGAAGGGAACTATCGAAGCGCGGTTGTCTATTGATCCAAGTCTGTGGTTTTTTGCCTGTCACTTCAAGAATGACCCGGTGATGCCTGGGTGTTTGGGTCTTGATGCGTTATGGCAGTTGCTGGGATTCTACCTCGGTTGGCTTGGAGCCAAGGGACGCGGGCGTGCTTTGGGAGCAAAGGATGTGCGGTTTTCTGGTCAAGTCCTTCCCGAAAATAAAGAAGTTTTGTATCGAGTTGAACTCTCCCGGGTCAAAACGAGTCCGCTTTTTATGGGAGTTGGTAAGGGTGTTTTGGTATGCGATGGAAAGACCCTTTACGAGGTTGAGGGTTTGCGAGTAGGTGTTATGCCGACGGCAGGTGCCTAAGTAGCGGCAGCCGAGCCTTTCTTCTAGTCATTGTAACGCATAAAGTTATTTCAAATGAAGGCGTGATTTCGTGAAGGAAGAGTTGGAAAAATTTTGACCAGGGACTATGTTGCAGCCCATGTTGCTCGATCAGGATACACTTAAGTACATTTTTGGATTGAAAATGCGGGGTCTGCGTTTGGATAGGGGCATGTCCCTAAAAGAGCTTGCGGAGCTGACGGGTCTTTCTCCTTCCTATTTGAATGAAATTGAAAAGGGGAAGAAATATCCAAAAAATGATAAGGTCATGATTCTCGCAAATGCTCTTGGCGAGTCTTATGAAGACCTGATTTCTGTCAAGTTAAAGCGAGAGCTGAGCCTCATTACCGATCTATTGGAACGAAATATTTTGACGGGTATGCCCTTCGATATTTTTGGAATTCCAGCCCAATCAGTCTTTGAACTTCTCTCGGAACGTCCTAAAAAGATGGGAGCCTTGATTGGGACTCTGTTCGAAATTGCCAGAGCTCACAATATATCCATTGATGATTTCTATTATGCGACCTTGAGGGCGTATTTGGATATGCATCAGAACTTCTTCCCAAATATCGAAGAAAAAGCGGAAGATTTTCGACGAACTTACGGCCTTGATACCTTGGCTGCAGAAGAGCGCGTTGCTGAAGATCTGCAGTCATTGCTGAGGAGAGATTATTCCACGGATGTCGATTACGTAGACTTTGGGTCCATCAATCCGAGCCTCAGTCATATCCTCTACCATGTTAAAAGGAAGGGTGGAAGGCAGAGGCTGTTCATTCACGCTTCCTTGGGTGGTAAGGAGCGTTGTTTAATTCTTGCGCGTGAGCTGGGTTTTGGGTACCTGAGCCTAAAGGATCGTCCATCGAGCAGCTGGATTCATTCTCTCGACTCTTTTCATCAACTGTTTAATCATTTCTCTGCTTCTTATTTCGCAAGCGCACTTTTGGTTCCTCAAAAGGAATTTGCGGATCAACTGAGGCTGTTGTTTTCGCAACATGAATTTGACGTTCGCGCGATGACTAAATTTATACTCAAATATCCTTGTCCAGTGGAGAGTGTTTTCCATCGTCTCACGCAGATTATACCCCGCGAGATTGGCATTGATCAGTTATTTTTGCTGCGTCTTGAATATGATCAGACACGCAAATGTTATCACGTGGCCAGGCAGCTTCACCTTGCCGAACAGCATGCGCCTCATCCGGTTTCAAGTGATGAGCATTATTGCCGCCGGTGGGTGACGACTCAGATCTTAGAAAAACTCCAAGTAGGTGAGGTCGAAAACTTTGCATTGGGTTGTCAGATTTCTCAATTCACTGGGACTGGCAGTCGTTATCTGGCTTGGTCAATGGCCTTTCGTAAAGATCTGCCAAAAGGAGAAATGGCTGCTGTGACGGTGGGTGTTTTGATCAACGATAAATCTCGCGAAGCCATTTCCTATTCACAAGATCCAAAACTTCCAGTTCGACAAACGGGGGAGAGTTGTGAGCGTTGCAGTATCGCGGACTGCCAGGAGAGGGCCGCTGATTACAGGCCAACGATGGACCCCCGTCGTACCGAAAAAGTGCGAGATGCGCTCTCACAGATTTAAGATTGACTGAGACTCATAAAATATTTAAACCGAATTCTCAAAATGAGACGCAACTAATCTTTCAAAGCTTTGTTTCCAAAACAGTACTGTCCCTTACTTTTAACAGAGACCTTAATATTTCCTGAAGGCTACCAATGTGACGTTTGCTCAATCAGACGAGGGAAGGATCAGGCCACACTTTTGGAGGAGCGAATGGAATCATATAATGTTTCGAAAACAGTTGAACAACGGAAAAATAAGTCGGGATTTTTCAACGGACTCTTATATTTTATTGTCGCGGTGCTGACGATTATATGTCGAAGTAAATCCCATGCCGCCGATGTTGTTCCCATTGATAAAACATTTGTTTATCAGACGACGATTCCCCCCACGGTCTTGAGCACGAACCAGCCTGCACAGGCAATCTATCCAAGTTCGTCAGCCCAAACGACGTCCCCCTTTCTCATCGTGTCACCTCCAGCCGTTTCAGGAACGGGCTCTGGAACCAATGCCAACATTGTACCAGGAGGTGGAAATCCAGTTTCACCAAAATACGGAGGAGCCAAAGTTGCTACTCAGTTTGGAGTTTTTGAAGGAGTATTGAATTCAAATATTTATTCTTACAAGGGCATCCCATTTGCGAAGCCACCCGTTGGTGATTTGCGTTGGAAGGCACCCCTCGATCCCGCCTATAATCCGAACCTGGTGAATGCAGCTCAATTTCCGAACGCTTGTCCACAAATAGTAGATAGTGTTTTCGTGGGAAGTGAGGATTGTTTGTATCTGAATGTGTGGGCACCAAAAGATTATAGGCGAAAAAAATCAGTCATGGTCTACATGCACGGTGGAGGAAATACCCAAGGATCTTCTGGTCAGCAGCATTTGGGAGCGACCCTTTTTGATGGCCAAAAGCTTGCTGAGCGAAACAACGCCGTTGTGGTTACCATTCAATATCGATTGGGAGTCCTAGGCTACCTGGTTGCTGATTCCTTAGCAGGAAGTTCAAAGAAAAGTGGAAACTATGGTTTGCTGGATCAGCAACAGGCTCTAAAGTGGGTCAAGAATAACATTTCAAAATTTGGTGGAGATCCTGCTCGCGTCCTTCTGTTTGGTGAATCGGGAGGGGCTGTGGACACATGCCTACAAGTGGCCTCTCCGCTTGCGAAGGGACTGTTCTCTGCGGCTGCAATTCAAAGTGGAGCCTGCATTGCAAGCTCTCTAGCGGATGCAAAGGAAAAGGGTGACCTCTTTATTAACGGAATTGGCTGCGGTGCTGGAGGGTCTGTCGATGAAGCTTCATGCTTAAGGGCAAAAGATGCAAAAACCCTTGTCGAATCCGCATATACTGGTTCCCCGCTTGAAGGTGGTGTTGTATCAATGGATTGGCAGCCCACCATAGATGGTACGGGTGGAGTGCTCCCTGACGATCCTCTTTTACTTATCTCTCGAGGGCAACACAATCATGTGCCAGTTATAGTGGGGAGCAATACCGATGAAATGTCTATCCAGGTTCCCGCAAATGTGACAGCACAAATGGTCCAGGCTCAGGCTCTCTTCTTTTATCCCTACACCCAAGAACTCTTAAAACTTTACCCTATCACTGAGCCGAGAGAAAGCTATGTTGGGATGAACACCGACGGTCAATTTACATGTAACGCACGAAGAACTGCTCGAGCCTTGGTAGAGGGGCAAAGCCAAAGCGTTTACCAATATGTTTTTTCTCAGGCCTTGCCCACAATGAAAAAATATGGTGCTTGGCACGGGGCGGAGCTATTTTATCTTTTTCAAACCATCGAGGATAGTGCTGTGAAGAAATACCTTGGTACTGGAGACGCAGTGGTGGAAGAACTTATGCGAACACTCTGGGGCAAGCTTGTTAATTCAGCCGGAAATATGGGTAGCTCATGGACCCGTTATGATAAAACAAATGAGAGTTACCTTTTGATTAATGAAACTTCCACAACAGGTGATCATTTTCGAAAGGAAAAATGTGATTTATGGGACAAAATTTTTAGTGCTAAATGATCGTTTTGGGCGCGCCTTTAAGCAACTGTCTTTCTCACCTGTGCAACGATTGTACGAAGTTGGTTAACTTCATTTGCCAAAGACTGCGCCTCCTTTTTGAGCTCGAGATTGTCTCTTCTTAGTTGCGCAACCTCTGTGCCGAGCTCAGAAAGAGTTCCCGAAGCTGGGCTCAATGGTTCGTCACGGGATACGGTGGTATGGGACGTTGAAGAGGAAGATGGAGGGGGCGCTTGCGTGTGCATCGAGTTTGAAGAAGAGCTTTTTGCCGTAGAATTCATTGAATAGCCAGATGGCTGGACAGGTCCGGTTCCCCTCTTACCAAGTTTGTCTTCGATATCAGTTTCTATTACCAAGCCAGGATCAACCTTTGCGAGGTGAAGGTATCCAAGTGAGATCATTTCTCGAATTTCTGCAATTATTTTTGTGAATGCCATAGCGATTTCGGCTGGAGAGGGGGCTTTTGTCTTTGAAAGGTCGTCTATTCTCCGACGTTGGCCATGCGACAAGCTTTTGGTCGATCTCTCCCAAACCTCCGGGGCTATGCCATGAACTGCAATTGACAAAGTGAGTTCTTGTACTCGGGACATCAGCTCAGCCAATGTTTGTTCATCCCAGCTGAAAATTCTGTTGATTGTTAAAATTTTAGCCCTCACTTCGTTTGCCCACTCGAGACTTTCTTTTTCGATACTTGTAAGGAGCTGCTGCTGCTTTTGAGGCCCGCAGGTTTCAATGAGCTGAACGAGCTGCAGAAATCCACCTGGTTTATGATACCGGCGCAATAGATCCATGTTGGCTCCCTTTCGTGGTTCGAGTACCAGACGACACGAAAGTTATCGGACTATGGCGAGTTCAATTTAATGAATTTCTGGTCGAGTTTTGACTTTGGTATGGATCATTTTACATCCAAAAAAAACTAGGTTCCTCTTAATCCGTGAGGAAACAGATTCCCTTTGTTTATCAATCCTTTGAAGACCCATTCCCATTTGATATAGCCTCCTGATACACACTTCTATTTCAAAAGATGAGCCAGCTGGGAAGGTGAAAAACCAGTTGGAGGTGACTCGATTTGTCTAAAACTTCGTCAGACATTTATAAGAATTTGGTGTCAAACTATTGAAGTGACGCCCCAAAAGTCAGATATGCCAGTATTTATACAGGTTCAAGAGCCTGACAGTTGAGCGCTACTCAAGTAGGTCTGGTGTTTTTTTGTGTATTGCTCGAGTTCGGCAGGGCTAAGGAATAGGGAAGCTTTGCGAGCATTAGGGAGAAATAGAAGGGGATGGATCATTTTTGGACTTCCAAATATGTCTATTTGTGGGAATCTCTATTTAGGGCGGTAGAGGTGATTATTGCGCAATGAGAATTGGTTGTTTGAAGAATCCCCAAATATAGGAAACTTGTTGGGTTGCGATCGGTAAAGTAATGGAAAAAACTCTTGAATATCGACGTGCCTGCTTTCGCCTGTATTATTTTGCACTGGTTATTTGCCTTCTATCTGAAATATTTATTCTCAGTGCGCATTTGGGAAAATTTCTTGGGGACAGTATTCAGACCACCGTGGTTCGCATCCTCACCGTCTCCTCTTTACCATTGGCATCATTTATTTATCTTATTTTATTTGTTCGGCCTCAGATAAGATCGCGTTATTGGCTTGATCCAAATCGATTGATTATTGATGATCTAAAATCTGAACACGAAATAGCATTCAAAAATATTAAGAAGGTATCAATTTTAATCTCATCGCCGCGCTTTTTTAGTGGATTTATCATACATTTGAAAAATGGGGTGAAGTTTAGGATTCCATCAGCTTTGTCGGGAAATTTAATGGTGCTTGAGGCTATTTGTAAGGATAGACCAGAACTTTTTTCTGAGAATACTCTCATTAAGTATATTCTAACTTCTCGAATGGTAGATGTATCGTGGGCTAGAATGTGGCGAAAAATAAATTATTGGCCCATTCTCGTTCTCAAATATTTTGCCTTTGTGATTTTTCTAGTGATGATATGGTGGTCAAAGAACTATCCAAAGCCGCCAGTGGATATGGTTCAACGATTGGTAGTGGTTTTGGGTTTTCACTTTCTTTATGTCGGAGTCTGGGGGCTATTCGTAAACCATATTGAAGAAAGAGTTTTCATGCACCTCTTTCGAAAGCAAGATCCCATGTTACCCGATACAAGTGCATCTTGGGAAAAAACCCTCGGATTTTTGGCCCAGATCGTATTTTGGACAAGTTGCCCACTTCTTTACTACTTTCTCTTTTATCGTTGAGTGTCACTAAAGAAACAAAAAACGAACGATGGCGGAGGATTGGCTCCCCCCTGCCGCCGCTGCGGTGAAGGCTCCGAAAACAACGGAGCCTTGCTCATCGAACCCTATCGACTTAACCACTCGCCAACTAAGATTTGACCTCAATTTTTTTGGGTACCGCCCGTTCCGCCTTAGGAACCTGAACTTCTAAAACACCGTTCTCATATTTGGCTTCTATCGCTTCAGATCGCACATTCTCAGGAAGCCGGAAACTGCGAACGAACTTCCCATAACGCTTTTCGAAGCGTCGAAAGCTCTTCTGAGTGACTTCCTTTTCCTCACGGCGCTCCCCGCTCACACTAAGGATTCCGTCATTCAAATCAACGTGGATGTCATCCCTTGTCAATCCAGGTAAATCAGCACTGATAAGATAACTGCTGTCACTCTCTACAACGTTGACGGCAGGCTGAAAGCCAAACTGAGGATTCACACCTTTGTCGGACAGGAAACCGTTCCCGAAAAAAGCATCAACGTCACCAAACAAGTCCCACAGTGAAGAACGATCATTCCACTTTGTTAACCCGGTTTTCATAAATAACTCCTTTGGTTTGATAAAATTCACCTGACCACCACGACTCGAATCTGTGATCAAAAAAGCTCATGTCAAGATTAATTTTTTTCCTATTTATTGATGTCTTAGTTTTGATCGGAGTCTTGATCTTCGATCTCGGAGGCACTGAAATTCTTCACGATATAGTCGACGATGCGTTTTTCCATGGGGGTTATTGCTTCAACTGATTTTATTTTCTCTAAACGAATCTGTTGAATATCTCCTGCTCCAGCCGCCTGTCCGGTACAATTCATGAGCGCCTGCGGAGAATTGAATTTCATTATCTTCTGAAAAAAGAGTTCGTTCGGATTTTCTAGAGCGCTGGCTTGAACAAAGATTTCTGGACGGTGACAGATGAGAATGGTGGCCAGCCAGGGTTGTGGACCATCGATGTTGTCTATTTCGTTCCAGCAGCGTTCATTTGAAACGAGCACCAAGGCTCGAGCAACCTCCACATCTCCCTTATTGAGCGATTCGACAATTTTTTGATTTACCATATCTCCAAGATCTCTGATATCTGGTTTCTGAGCAGAGGGGCTAGACTTGGGGTAACAGGCCTCTCTTAACTCCTCAATACGACTATCTTTAGGTTCAAAAATCAAACGGCGCAGTTGCAGAATGGGAGCTTCGTTGACCTTTGCAAGACGGGATTTGCGAAAGTAATTTTGAACCTTTATTTCACCGGAATCTGTGGCAAGGGGAGAGGTGAGTCTGCGATATTTTTGTTCTTGAAACGAGACGGGATAGGGGGGACAGTTTGGGCAAAGAGGCTTGAACAGCTCGTCATCAAGGCCAAACTCTGCAATTTTTCTCGCGTAGAAGCTCAGCTTTTTTTCGGATGTCATTTCTTGAGCAATCGCTTTAAGGAGCAGTTGAGGGTGGTTGTAAGAAATGTGCACCCCCAAGAGATATTCGGCAGATTTGACTGTTCTTAAATTCTTGCCCTTTTCGACATTGATGAGTTCCGAGGAGATTGAGCGAGATTCTGCGTCCATGTTCTCTTCTCCAAGATCATAGGCCAAATAGAGCAGCGCGCGTACCGTTGAAACGTCGTCCCTTTCAATATTTGCCACAATTTGGGCAAAGAACTTGTCTGCAAATCGGCGCTGCGTTTTGTAGGCCATCAAGTATTTGTCGCCCTCGCCATCCGAGCTAGCCATGTATTCTCTGATGCCACTCAATCCGGACACCGAAGGATTTTCCAGAAATTTTGAAAAGAGATTTAGAAATGCGTGGCGAGAGGGCTTATATGTTGTGGCGAACTTGTTAGATGGATAGGGTTTTGGAGGGAGGCTAAAACAAGCCGCGCCCATGAACGAGCATCCGAAGATGACACATAAAAACCCCACGCGATTCATACTGTAATTGTACCATGATGAGACGGAGTTGCCCTCGCTGAGGTAATTTTTTTTTTGATGGAAGACCTAAGTCGTGAGAAAACTGCTCAATAGGTCTGTCCATTTTTTGAGTCGAGCGGGTCTGCTTCGCGGCTGGCTCTGAAATCGAAGTGATTTTCGTTTTCATTTGGGAAGAGCTAAAATTGAGCTAATAAGTTTTGTGACATAGGCGTGACAAAAGTCTAGGCCATTCACGATACGATGGTGGTCTATGCATTCAGGATTGATTGTTCTCCATCAGCAGAGGCCCTCCGTTAACTGGATTTCTCCCGCCTCCCCTTGGGAAGTCTGGACAACTTGTCTGAGACACATTGCCATCGCCCATTCATCGGAAATTGAGATGGATGGGGCACGCCTGTCTCAGTTTTCAGGGGAAATCTACAGGGACGATGAAGCCTATCAGTTTTTACTCGAGATTGTCAGTGGGCTTCATTCGCCCTTAATTGGTGAAACTGAGGTTTTTGGCCAGTTTAAGGATTTTTATGATGAAGTTGTAAAGAGGCGTGAAGGGCACTGGCCTGTGCGTGGCTTGATGGTTCAACTAATTAGAGAGGTAAAGGCCATTCGGCAGGAGCATCTCGTTGGTCTGGGAGGCCAAAGTTACGGAAGTTTGGCCCGAAAGCATTTGGCCCCATTTTCTCAGCTGGCCTTGTTGGGTTCGGGTCGACTCGTCCTAGATATTCTACCTTGGTTTGCAAAGAGGGATTCGGATAAAGAGATCAATGTCTTTGTTCGTTGCCTCACAAAGGCACAGCTCTTGAGTAAAGAATTTCCTTTTTCAAATCTCGTACAAATGGAAAGTGAAGGGCCTTTTCTTTCCCAGGCCTTGGTGGTCGCAGCCCCGGTGCAAAGCGATTGGTTCTATAAATGGTCATGCAATCGATTCCCAGATCTGCGGCTGGTGTTGGATTTGAGGGGCGAGAGTGACAGAGATCCACTGAAGAGCTCCGTTCCGGTCGTTGGCTTGCAAGAGTTTTTTGTTGCGATCGAAGAAAATAGGCGGCAGACCGAGATTGCCTTAGCGGGGGCACGAAATCGTATTCAGGTCGTTTTAAATGAACTGCGGAAGGCCGTTCGCAACCGTCCCTTTGGTTGGGACGACCTATGCGCCTAAAAATTGCGTCGCGCCAAAGTGATTTGGCGCGTATCCAATCCTACATGGTGGCTCGGGCTCTTAAGAGATTTCACCCAAATTTGATCGTAGACTTTGATTTTAAGTCGTCATTTGGCGATTTGCGTTTGGATTTGGCGATCGATAAATCTCCTGCTAAGGGTCTCTTCACTCAAGATTTTTATGAGGATCTTATTTCAGGAAAATCTGACCTTGTGGTCCATTCCTGGAAGGATCTCCCGGTCGAGGAGAAGCCCGGAGTCAGAGTGGTCGCGACCCTGCCTCGCGCAGACCTTCGTGATCTGTTTTTTTTGAAGAAGACATCTAGAAAAAAATCCAAATTGAATGTTTTATCTTCTTCGCCTCGTCGGGTTCACAATCTGGCTGCGAGTCTTCCCCCGCTTCTTCCTGGGCACCCCGAGCTGGAGTTTATTGCAGTCCGAGGCAATATTCCTACTCGACTCAAGAAATTGATGGAGAGCGATGCTGATGGTCTTATCTTGGCGAAGGCTGCTGTCGATCGCCTTCTTGAGGCGCCAGAAAATGAGTTTGCTGAGACTCAAAGATATGTTCGAGATGTTTTGTCACTCTGCCATTGGTGTGTCTTGCCTTTGGCTCTGAACCCGGCGGCGGCAGCTCAAGGTGCATTGGCAATAGAGATTCTCGAAAGTCGCGAGGATTTGAGAACTTTGCTCAAATCCATTCAATGCGAGGCAACTTTTCAGGCGGTTTCAGAAGAAAGGCGCATTTTGGCAGGGTATGGAGGAGGATGCCATCAGAAAATTGGGGTTTCCATTTTAAATCGTCCTTACGGCCGAGTTGAATTTTTGCGGGGTTTGACGGATCAAGGGCAGATTTTGGATTTGAGACAGATTTGTGAGGAACCTCTTCCTGCCAAGTGGAGAGCGGAACGGGAGAAAATTTTTCCCTTCCAACCGACAGAAGCGCGTTGGTTTTCGCGAATTGCCAAGAGTGACCTCAGCGATGCTAAAATTGAAGAGAGGGCGTCTTCAGTTGGAGTCTGGATTTCTCGTGCGGAGAGTTTCCCTAGGGAATGGGAAAAACTGCCATTTAGGGCCCTGTGGATCAGTGGATTACGATCATGGCAGGAGCTCGCCAAGCGGGACCTGTGGGTAAATGGGTGTGCAGAAGCGATGGGTGAACAGGAAAAACCGATGATCGAATCAATGGCTGGTGCTGACTTTAAATGGGTGAAGCTTTCTCATTTAAAAGGCTATGAAGAAGGTGAGATGGAAATGATTCCGACTTACGAACTGCGTTCGATCGAGCCTCCACCTGATATCAGAGGAAAAACTCATTTTTTTTGGATGAGCGGAAGCAGTTTCCAGCGAGCCCTTGAGCTGTATCCTGAGATTCTTTCTGGGGGCTATCATGGCTGCGGTCCAGGTAATACATATAAAATCCTTGCGAAGCTGCTCCCATCAGATAGATTGCGGGTCTTCCTCGATTTTGAAAATTGGCGACACATGACCCTCATAGGAGAGAGTTAAATGGCTGATCCGACAACTTCATTGTTTTTGTATGATCGTTCGTTAAAGGTGGCCCCGGGAGGGGTTCATAGTCCCGTTAGATCAGGAAAGAGTGTAGGAGGGGAGCCCCTTTTCTTTCGCTTTGCCGAGGGAGCTTATCTTG
This sequence comes from Bdellovibrionales bacterium, assembly GCA_016714165.1. Classification (NCBI taxonomy): domain Bacteria; kingdom Pseudomonadati; phylum Bdellovibrionota; class Bdellovibrionia; order Bdellovibrionales; species Bdellovibrionales bacterium. The sequence goes on along the minus strand of JADJNU010000002.1, from coordinate 58,556 downwards.
AATCTGTCGAAGGCAAGAGATATGTCGATTTTTGCCAGAGCTTTGGCCCAAATATTCTTGGTCACCGTGATCCTGACGTTGCTTCAGAAGTTGAGAAGATTATTTCGCGCGTATGGACCTTGGGGACTTGCGAGCCCTATTCATTGGAGTTAGCCGAGTGGATCCAGGCCAAAGTGCCCTGGGCTGAAAAGCTTCGTTTTGTTTGTTCGGGAACTGAGGCCGTGATGAGCGCCATAAGAGTTGCGCGAGCAGCTACGGGAAGATCTAAAATTTTGAAATTTGAAGCTTGTTATCATGGCCATGTGGATAGCATGCTCGTGAAGGCGGGGAGCGGATTGGCCGGAGATGTGGCCAGCGACAGTGCGGGGGTTCCTCGAGAAATTGCTGAGACGACCTTGATTTGTCCCCTTGATGATGAAAGTGCCTTGGAAAAAATTTTTAGTCGTTCTGGTTCCAAAATGGCAGCCGTTATCATTGAGCCGCTTCCCGCAAACTTTGGCCTCCTGATTCAAAGAGATGAATTCCTTCGGAAAGTGGTGGATCTGAGCCGTCGACATGGTGCTCTGGTTATCTTTGATGAAGTGATCAGCGGTTTTAGAGTAGCAATCGGCGGAATGGCGGAGCGCTTAGGTATTCGCCCTGACCTTGTAACCTACGGAAAAGTGATAGGAGGCGGCTTTCCTGTGGGGTGCTATGCAGGACGTAAAGATTTGCTGGATTTGGTCGCTCCAAACGGCCCAGTTTATCAGGCAGGAACCTTGAGTGCGAATCCAGTGGGAATGGTTGCAGGACTTGCGACTTTAAAAAAGATTGAGCAGGGTCAGTTATTGGGAAAACTAAATGATTTTACCTCAAAGTTTTGCCAGCAGCTCAATTCTGAATTTGAAAGAATTGATAGGCCGTGGAGAGTCACTAACTTTGCTTCCCTTATCTGGTTTCATCCTCTCTCAGATAAGCCAGTGAGATCTGTGAGGGATTTTGCCGCGGGTCATGCAGCCCAATTCTCAAAATTCTTTCATGGTTGTTTGAATCGTGGAGTTTATTTACCTCCCAGTGCCTTTGAAGTGGGATTTATGTCTTGGGCTCACCAGGGACTCGCCTTGGATAAAGCTTTTGAGGTTTTCGCTGGGGTAACGCAGGAAATGTATGGCTAATGGTTTCATGAAGAAGAGGTCGAACTGGAAGATTGCCCTCGCCGTCGGATGGATTTGCTGTACCGTTGCAATGGCTGTTTGGTGGTTTTATCTTGGTACAAGTTTTTTGACTCAATTAGAGAGCCACGAAATCTTCAAACAGGAGATGGCATTTCGTCAAAAGAACATGTTGATTTGGGAGGGCCTTGCGTGGATGGTCCTTTTGTTTGGGGGGGGAATCACTCTTATTTTTCTCATTTCAAGAGAAAGATTTCAATCGCAAAGCTTGCGACAGTTTTTGGCGACTTTTTCCCATGATGTGAAGACGGCGTTGGCAAGCTTGCGTCTTCAGACAGATATTTTGCGTGAAGAAGTTGGAGATATTCCTGCAATCAAACGTCTTGATTCAGACGTCGTTCGCTTGCAGTTGCAGTTGGAGAACTCTCTCTTTTTAGCGAGCCAAAAGGATCTGCAATTTTTTATTGAGAATTTGAGTTTGCGACAATTGATTGAATCCTATAGGGAGAATTGGCCCAACCTGAATATTGATCTCAACCAAGATGCCGTGATTCGGGGTGATCGTCGTGCGCTTGATAGTATCTTTGGAAATTTGATTCAAAATGCTCAGGTTCATGGGAGAGCCAAAAGTATCTCTATTTCGGTAAATAGAATTGATTCAAATCTCGTAGAGGTGAGGGTATCTGATACGGGCAAGGGATTTGGTGGAGATATGGCGAATCTTGGGAGTCTTTTTGAGCGCCACAATCCTTCGAGCGGGAGTGGTGTGGGACTTTATTCAGTTGTCGTTTTGGTGAAGAGAATGGGCGGTCGGGTGAGTTTTTCACGTTCTCCTGAATCGGCCGGAGGATTTTGCGTCACGCTTCATTTGCCTGGAAGTCTCTTATGAAAAGGCTACTATTGATCGAAGATGATCAAACATTGGGACAATCTCTTCAGGAGCGTCTTGTTCGTGAGGGCTTTGAAGTCAAGTGGGCGGACAACTTGGTTCTTGCTCGTGATCTTGTTCGCTGCGAAGAATTTCATCTTGTTATTTTAGATGTTGGTCTTCCTGATGGATCGGGGTTTGATTTTGCCCGTGAGATTCGAAAAATGAGACCCTATCCGTTTATTTTTGTGACGGCCCAGAATTCGGCAGAAAGTCGACTCGAAGGTTATGAATTAGGCGCAGAGGAATATATTCCAAAGCCCTTTCATCTCAAAGAGTTATTGATGCGGATTCGTCATGTTTTGAACAATCACAGTACTCTCCGAAGGTTAGAGTTAGGAGATATTGTCATTGATTTTGATGGAATGGTGATTGAGCGAACTCACGCCCAGAAAGAGCATCTTCCACTCAAGGATTTTCAGGTATTGAAATTGCTCATAGACAAGAGTCCAGCGGTAGTGAGCCGCGATGACATCATCGAAGGCGTTTGGGGGCATGACAAGTTCCCAACCAATAGAACTGTAGACAACGTAATATTGAGAATTCGTCAGTCGCTCGGCCCTCGAGGATCAGATTTAATTCGCTCAGTAAGAGGGGTCGGATATCAGTGGCTGATTGAAGGAGAATACAATGGCAAATAAGCGATTTACCAAGGCCTTGGCTAGAATTCCTCAGGAGATTCCACCTATTTGGATGATGAGGCAGGCAGGAAGATATCATTCTCATTACCAAAAACTAAAGGAAAAATACTCTTTCATGGAGCTGTGTAAGATTCCAGAACTTGCAGCAGAAACGGCTATGGGACCGATCGAGGATTTTGACTTTGATATTGCTATATTGTTTAGCGATTTGTTGTTTCCGTTGGAAGCTCTGGGAATGGGCCTGACCTATTCACCCGGTCCGCAGTTGGAATGGAAGCTGAGCGAGGAGACAATCGGGAAGCTCTTGCCTGTCGAAGAGGCCATCGGTTCTGTGGAGTTTCAGCGCGAGGCGCTTCGGGCTACCCGTGCTCGATTGCCGTCCGACAAAAGTCTGATTGGTTTTGTGGGCGGACCTTGGACTTTGTTTGGTTATGCCGTAGAGGGGAGTCATAAAGGGGGCTTGAAAGAAGCCAAATCTCTTTGGCACCTTCTCCCGAGATTTAATGAAATTATTCTTCCGTTCCTTGAAAAGAATATTGAGTTACAGCTCGATGGCGGTGCGGAAGTCGTTATGGTTTTGGACACAGCGGCAGGTGAGTTGTCTCCTTTTCTATTTTCTCAGGGAGTTGCACCGGGAATCATTAGCTTGGCCAAGCGCTTTCCTGGTCAGCTCGGTTATTATAGCCATCACACTCAAAAGGCCCATCTCCTGCCAATTCTTGATTCTGAAGTTACGCTAGCGGGGTTTGGGTGTGATCATCGTTGGGAATTGTCTTCATTGTTTTCTCTGAGTCAGGTCGGATTTGTTCAGGGTAATTTTGATCAGTCTCTTTTATTTTCAAGGTCCGACTGTTTTTCGAAGCGTCTTGATGAGTTTTTGGCGCCTCTTCTTGAGATGAGCAGAGAGATGAGAGCTGGGTGGGTGTGTGGTCTCGGACACGGTATATTGCCCGGAACGCCAGAGGAGAACGTGCGCGAGTTTGTTCGGAGGGTGAGGGAGGTTTTCAAATGAAGTATTCTGAACTTCTGCAAAAATATGACGTGCCCGCGCCTCGCTATACGAGTTACCCAACTGTACCCTATTGGACAGATTCTCCAACTTCAGAGCAGTGGGTCAGTTCTCTGAGACAAGGTTTTTCTCAGGAGGCCGAAGTCCCTTGGAGTCTTTATATACATATGCCTTTTTGCGAATCACTTTGCACTTTTTGTGGGTGCAACACTTCGATCACAAAAAATCATGACAAGGAAGATCCTTACATTGAGCATTTGCATCGAGAACTTTCTATGTATCTGGAGAGGGTGCCAGAGTTTCTTTCCCATCCATTGCGTGAGATTCATTTAGGTGGAGGATCGCCGACTTTTTTTTCGGCTCAAAATTTGGTTCGCCTTGTCCAACCCATTCTTGATAAAGTCAAAATCCGGAGGGACGATTTCGAAGCGGGAATTGAGGTCGACCCAAGAAGAGCGACCAAAGAGCAGCTGTCCGAGCTTCACAGAATTGGTTTTCGACGAATCAGTCTTGGAATTCAGGATTTTAATCCTGAGACTCAGCGACTTGTGAATCGCATTCAACCTTATGAAATGACGAAGGGCGTGTACGAGCTGGCTCGGTCATTGGGGTACAATTCAATAAATTTTGATTTGATCTACGGATTGCCCATGCAGACGCCTGAATCTATTCGAGCAATGGCCTTAAAGACAGTGGATCTGAGACCCGACCGCATTGCCCTATATAGTTTTGCTCTCGTGCCATGGATAAAACCGGCACAGAGATTGTTTAAAGACGAAGATCTTCCTGCCGGGGCCCAAAAGCGGGAGCTTTATGAAATAGCAAGGGAAATTCTTCTCGGGGCTGGCTATGTTGAGATTGGTATGGATCATTTTGCGCTACCATCTGATGCTCTCGCGAAGGCCCAAGCCTCAAAAGATTTGCATCGCAATTTCATGGGCTACACGGACAAACGCACCTCTGTGCTCTTGGGTCTTGGAGTGAGTGCTATTTCAGAATCTCCGAGCTGTTTTCATCAGAATGAAAAGGTTCTTAATGTCTATGAGCGAAAGATTGCGGGAGGAGCTTTAGCCACTTTTCGAGGGCATCTGTTGAGCGAGGAGGACCTCAGGCAGAGGGAGCAGATTCTCTTGTTTATGACTCGAGGGGAAGTTGCTATGCACGATAGGGAGCAAGAGGAAGATGTTAGGCATTTTCTTTCTGCTCTTGTTGATGACTCAATTGTTACTCTTGAGAACGGGATTCTCAAAATAACTCAGCTTGGGATGCCATTTTTGCGAAACGCCTGCATGGCTTTGGATCTTCGATTGCGTCAGCAAAAACCGAGCACCAAGGTTTTTTCGCAGGCCATGTGATGAGCAAGCCTAAAGTGGTAGTTATTGGGGGTGGCATTTCTGGTCTGACAGCCGCCCTTGCGCTGGTTGAAGCTGGATTCTCAGTCAAGCTATACGAAGAGAAAGAGGCGGTCGGCGGACTTATTGGCACCTATCGCAGTGAATATGGAATATCCGAGTCAGCGGCGAATGGGATTCTCAATTCTAAAATCGTAGAAAACCTTTGCCAGCGCCTGGGTGTGCCTCTTGTGGGAACACTTCCTTCGGCACGCCACCGATATGTTTACGTAGGTGGCAGGTCCAGGCGCTGGCCGTTTACGCTAATTGAAAGCCTTGGTCTTATTTCAAAACTATTATGGTATCGAATTCGCGGGAAGGATCGGATAGCCCCTACTTCAGGTGAAACCGTTTCTGGTTGGTTGACTCGTTGGTTTGGTCCTTGGGTGGATGAGAAATTACTGGGGCCTGCACTTCTAGGAATCTATGCTTCGCGTTCGAGAGATCTGAGTGCTTCGTTGGTTTTGGGTCCCCTCTTTGGCCGACCCAAGCATCCTAAGCCATCTTTGCGCGGAACAGTGGCTCCTCTCGGAGGGATGGGAGCGCTCATTTGCGCCCTTGAGGAGAGGATTCGAGCTTTAGGGGTAGAGATTTTTACGGGATCTACCTACCAGTGGGAATTGTGGGAAGATGGAAGAACTCCCCATGTGCTGGCGACTTCAGCGGCTCAGGCAGCCCGAATCACAAAGACTGTCTTTCCCGATCTTTCAAAGAAATTGCAACAAATTCGCATGTTGCCAGTGATCTCAGCGACTTTATTTTTTTCAAAGGAAGATACAGTGTTGAAGGGTTTCGGCTGTCTCTTCAGCGAAAGGGAAAAGGCCAATTCTTTGGGAGTGCTCGTTCCAACCTGTATTTTTCCAGGTCGTAGTTCTGTAAGTGCTGAAACTTGGATTTTGGGTGGAGCTTTGAAGCCAGAAGCGATTGAATTGAGCGAGGCTGAAATACTCAAGAAAATTTTAGAAGATCGAGCGAGACTGTTTGGAAAGAAGTCACAAGCTTTGTCCCAGAATATTTTTATTTGGAAAGAAGCTTTGCCTTTCTACGATCTTTATTTGGAATCCTTTCTGTCAGAGCTGCATCTGCCATCCAATTTATTTTTGACGGGAAATTATCTTGGAAAAATCGGCATTGCGGGCTTGGTTGAGAGAAGTCTCAATATTCCAAATGAGATTTTTTCTCAGCGAGGAATTGAATGAAAAAGGGATTGCTGCTTATCAATCTCGGTACGCCAAGTGCTGCGGAGCCGAAGGCCGTGGGTCAATATTTGCGTGAGTTCCTGATGGATCCCCTGGTCATTGATGTGCCTGCGCTTCTTCGTTGGTTGTTTGTGAACGTGATTGTTGTTCCGCGCCGTCGTTATAAGAGTGCCCATGCCTATCGCCAGATTTGGAGTCCAGAGGGATCGCCGCTTTTGATTCATAGTCTGGCTCTGCTCAAGGCTTTGCGCAGAGAAATGGACTCTGGTTGGCTTGTCAATTTAGGGATGAGATACGGAGAGCCATCTATTCGGCAGGCTCTCCTTGAATTTCGGCAGGCCGACATCCGCGAACTTTATATTTTGCCTTTGTACCCTCAATTTGCTGATTCATCGACCACAACAGGTTTGCTTAAAGTCAAAGAAGAACTAAGGGGCTTGCAATGGAACCCGGAAAGAATAAAATGCCTTCCCCATTTTTTTTGGTTTTCTGGCTTTATTCGGGCGACGACCAAAATCATAAACCTGGAAAAGGATAATTTTCGGCCAGATCATCTGCTCTTTAGCTATCATGGTCTGCCTGAGCGGCATCTAACAAAGAGGCAGGATCTCAAGAGAGTTTGTAATTTCGATAACAAGTGCTGTGCCAATTTGAGACAGGACAATTGGTTGTGCTACAGAGCGCAGTGTTTTGAAACAACGCGATTGCTCTTAAAAGAGCTCGGGCACCCCAACGAGCAGTCTTCCATTGCTTTTCAAAGCCGATTGGGGCGAGCGAAATGGATTAACCCAAGTCTTGAGGTCGAGCTAAAGAGGCTCGCTGAGAAAGGCGTTAAGAGGCTTCTGGTCGCATGCCCTTCGTTTGTTTCAGATTGTCTCGAAACCTTAGAGGAAATCGGAATTCGGACGAGAGATCTATTTCAAACTCTCGGTGGGGAAGATCTCAAATTAGTTCCCTGTTTGAATGCTGACTCCATTTGGGTGGAGTCCTTCAGGGAACTCATGGAAACTGACAACTGGCTTGAATTTCCTCGTGCTCTTGAACTCTTACAAACCTCGCCCTCATAGGTTAAAAATTAGCTGGTAAGTGCAGCCAGGTTCCGTTATGATTTGATATTGACAACTTTGAATGATCCCAATCAGTATTCTTGGTTTGAGGTAAGCAGTGAGTTTTGATCGTGAGTCATTTATGAGTCTCATTGAAGGAGACAAAGAGCTTTTTTCTAGCTTGCTGAGTCTCTTTGAGGACGATTGGCCAAAATTAATATTTAAAATTCGAGCGGGCCTGAAAGAGAAAAAGGCAAAATCTGTTGAAGAGGCGGCTCATCGTTTAAAAGGGAGTTTGCGAAATTTCTACGCAAACGAGGCAGCTCTCTTGGCGCAAAGGATTGAAAGCGCTGGAAAATCAAACAGCCTTGATCATCTCGATGGGGTCGTTGATGAGTTGAATTCTCGGCTTGCAAAAATACAGTCCGATTTGCATCAGTTCCTCAAAGAGATGTCCTGAATGTCGTTTCCGCATTACCCCGAAAAGTGGCGGCTTCCGGGGTGGGTGAATCCTGAAAAAATAGTCGATTATATGAAGAAGCAGGGCAGATTGGATTATGATCCACCTGATGCTGTGATTTTTGTCTATTCATCGGGATTTGAAGAGAAGATCGATTCCAACCATGACATTCTTGTTCGCGCCTTTCTGGGGGGGAGGCTTGGATTTTTCAAATCTAGCGGATTGAGAATTGCCTACCTGAGTGGATTTGGAATCGGAGCTGCTGCGGTTGCGGCCAAAGTTGAGGAACTGACAACCTTTGGAGTTCGCCAATTTGTGTCGCTAGGAATGGCTGGAGGAATTTCTCCAAAGCTAAAGTTGGGAGAATTGGTTATTTGTGAAGAATCAATTCGCGATGAAGGGGCCTCTCATCATTATTTGGCCCCAGGTGACAGAGCGATAGCAGATCCAGTTCTCGTGAATCGACTCAAGGAGGGCTGTCGTCGCTGTGGAGTGGTTTTTGGCAAGGGGAGTTCATGGACGATTGATAGTCCCTACAGAGAAACTCAAGAAGAGTTGCGCTATTATCGTGAGGCAGGAATTCTGACGGTTGAAATGGAAGCTTCAGCATTGTTCGCCGTGGCCAAATACAGAGGGGTATCGGCAGCTGCCATATTCGTTGTCAGTGATTTATTGCAGGATGAGCGGGAATGGGAGCCGAATTTTCACTTTAAACAAGTCAAACAGGGAATGGAACTGGGGCTGAAGATAATTCTAGATACACTCAATTCATTGCAGTCGTAAGGTGTTCAAACAAAAAAGGGATACTGTGACATTCTATACATTTTGGCTGAATGACGTGGGCATTTACTTCAGCAAAAGTGGGCATCAGGGCCGCGCGAACAGGAAGCGGAGGTAAAATGGGTCAAATTTTGACCGCCGCAAGTCTTAGAAGTTCCTTCGCGGCCTTGGAAGCCATAACTTCTTTTCGGTATACCAAGTAGATTTCATCAGGCCTAACGGGAAACTTTCGATCATAAATCTCTAGATCAAGGGAGTCTGCACATGCAACTCGTTCAGGGATTACGCCAACCCCAAGACCTTCCGCTGTTAATGTTCGCACAACCTCTAGGCTGGATGTGTCTACGATTTTCCAACCCTGAAAGTGCTTTTTGAAGGTCGAGCCAAGAAGTTTTTCGATTTCCTCTCTTTGGCCATCTGCAAATATTCTCCTGGGCAGATGAGGGGTTAATTTTTTTCTCCAAAAGGCTACTCTGTCGTCACCAATTTTTTTAAAAACTAAATCAGGATGTTTAAAGGGATTAACGACGAAGCCGATATCAACTTCGTATGCTACAATCCTTTCAATAATTTTTCTCGAGAAATCATGGACAAACCGTAGCGAAAGATTCGGGTGCTCCAAATCAATATTTTTAAGCAATGGTGGCGCTACGTACGCAGCAACGCTCTGATGACAACCGATTGTAAAAACCCCCTCGATCTCATTAACGCCCTTATCAAGATCATATTTGATGGCATCCCAGCAGCCTTTTAGTTTCATAACGTCTGCATAAAACTGGACAGCAAATTTTGTAGGATGAACACCCTGTTTTGATCTGTGAAATAATGGCGATCCAATTTTTAGTTCGATATTTTTAATGGCCTGTGTCAGCGTAGGTTGTGTAACGCCAAGCCGAAGAGACGCTCTTGTCACATGCTTTGTTTGGTAAACCTCAATAAAATATTTCAATTCAGTGGATGTTGGTATCATAGGTATTTGCCTATCATAGGTCTCCAAATTTTCAATTATATTTTATCATTCAAAACAGTTATTCGTATTAAAAAGGAGGTTTCCATGAAATCTGAACTGATAAATGAGATTCTACAGAAAAAATCTGTAACAGATAAATGTCGAGGTAAGTGCTGCGCCATATTTTAATTTTTTGGGCGGCCAGCGTGCCGCCCATTTTTTTTCAAGAGAGGTCATCCAATGATTTGTAGTTTAAGCGAAATTCTAGAATATAAAAATCAGCCAGTAGTGAATCGATTTAAAAAGGAGTATCCAGAGAAAGCCAATCGGGCTGAGGATATATTTTCCGACCTCTTGCGCTTCTTCTGGGGAACAAAGAAACATGCTAGCGATCGCATTCGAAATCCAAACAATATCGGTCTAGAATTCTTTTTTATCATGGACAATGACATGAAAGAGATCGACCAAATGTGGCACCTATTTTTGCTTTACACGCGAGAGTATGCGGATTTCTGTCAAAGATACTTCGGCGAGTTTTTGCATCATCAGCCCGATTTAGTGCCGCTTTTTGAAAAGCAGGGTTTTGAATTTTATACTAATCTCGAAAGATTTTTAAAATACACCTACGAGATATTTGGTGAGGAAGTTATAAGAAGATGGTTTGCTCGGACACTGACATCGTGAAGAGCGTCCGGTCATCCTATCTGCCGATTCCATGCCGAAAAGTGTTTAATTTTAGTCGGGATACATATTAGCAGTGATGGTGATCATATTTCGGAAATGAAGCTCAGTTGAGCTCCATTTCTTGGAAGGAAAATTTCTCAAATCTTCCAAATTAAGACGAAGCGAAAAGATCAGAATAATCAAAAATTAAAAACCAAAAACAAAATCCAACTGAACGGTATCAGATCTGGTTTTCGTACCTGTACTTGCGTTTAATTGATTGGTCAGGAACGAAACGCGAGACACAGAATTCTGAGCCAGCATGTAATTTGCCATGAAGCGAGTGGCTTCAACATCGCTGGAACCAACGTCCCCGTCTGAAATGTCGGCGATCACTGCGTTCGGTTGGAGCTTGCGATGGTAAAGTTCGATATCCCAGGATCCGACTTCCTTTGCCTTGTTGTACCTCAATCCCAAAGTGTACCCAGTGTTCTCGTCGTCTGCCTTTTGGTTGGAAACATAATCAAGGTAAAAAAGAACAGGATGGTCGCCCAAGTACAGACTCACATCAAAAAATAGATTTAAGAGCTGATATCCCTCAATGTTAGCCGGGATGGTGGTGTATGGTCCACCGTATGTGGGGCCTCCTGGGGCTTTGTCCGTCTGAGCAAAATCGTAGTAAGAAGAACCTATGGTGAGATCATAATCCCCCATTTTTGCTTTGGCTCCAATTTGCGCCGCACCCAGGACTTCATCTGCTTCTTGGTCGTATTCTTTTGACCAAAGACCGCCGCCCTTCGCAAACCAGCCAAAAGATTCCGAACATTGGCAGGAATAAGCCAAGACCAATCCTTCTGGAGTGAGATCACTGTCCCAGATCATCTCGCTTCCTCCGGATCTGTAAAAAGGATTGTTGAACTTTCCGCCCGTCACAGAAAGAGCTTCAGATGCTTTCCATTTAAAGTAAAATGTATCGATGTAAGCGAGATCTTTTTTCATCCCGGCACTTTCTGATCCACCAAAGGTCGCGTTTGTAGAAGTTGCCTTATTGGCTTCGCTTGTTGCCAATTGGCCACCCACTTCGACGGACTCATTGGCATTAGATTCAAATCCGAGGCGCCCTCGGATTCTCTGCCGCAAGCGATCCTTTTTGTTTGCCACTTTGATCAGTTCATTTCGAAATCGAAGATCGCCCTTCAATTTGACACTGGAAGTTGCTTCGAGAGCAAACGTAACAAAAGCCCCAAAAGAAAGAGGAAAGAAAAAGGCAGCGCACAGAATCTTTGTCATTTTCATATTTATTCTCCTGCTGAATTTGGCGAATATTCTCGCTCAGTTCATTTGCATTTTTTGGCTTGCAAAAAATCGCTCAGAAAATGGCGAGACAGGTGTAAATCTTGGATGAATCTGATATTCAGTCAATAGTCATTTGGAGATTATGCATATGCGTTATTCAGTTTGCCATCCTTCCCTCAGCTATCGCCTTTTTTCTCATTATTATTGTGTTTTCATTTTTCTTTTTTTACTTGAGACTATCAGTTCACCTTCGGTCTACGCTGCGGAAGAAGTTCCGAAACCCCTCTCACGTGAGCAAGTCGTTGAAGATCTTAAGGGTTCAATGGAGAGGGGATTCCAACAAATTGATGAGATGAAAAAAAAATTTGAGGAACTTTCTAAGCCTGTCGTGAATATCCTCAACGGAGTCGCCGATAGGGATTTTTTGCAGACTGTATCGGATTTCTTGTTAAAATCCAATTGGCGACTTTTTTGGTGGACTCAGCTCGGAACTTTTGTTTTTTATCTGATTTTTCGCATTTGGCTATTTCGGGGTTCTCAGTCATGGTACCGACGCTTATGGATAGATTTTTGGACCTTTTGTCTCTATCTCGCTTTGTCATTGGTCGGAGTTCCTCTGTTCGCAATCGGAGAACCGTTCCGGAATCTTGTGAGATCAATCTGGTTGATTTGTTTGTCCAACACGATCTGAGGCGGCAAAATATAAAAAGAGCCTTCTTCGAAGTACATTTCACAGACTCAAAATGAGGCATTTCAAAAGTCGCCTTAACGGTATTCACTCGGTCAGGATGGTAAAACTGAATGTGCCTCGAGTATTTATCGGCTTATTTTGAGACTCTGAAACATTGGTATTGAGACAATTGAGTGAGTATCAGATACAATTATTTTTGAGACTGTAATATTGCGGTAATTAGCAATTGATAAACATGGCGGCATTTGGAGTATCGGGGCATGATGGAATCAAGAATCATATCTAGGGTGGTTGTCGGCATTTTTTGTCTGGCAGTATTTGTTGGCTTGGTATTTCAAAATTGTTCGCGAGTTGGGTTTGAGTCGAGCGATGAATTGATCAAGGCCGGTATTGTTGGCGAACTCAGGCACATTTCGTTGGATCCGGAGCAAAAGGAAAGCCGTCCATCAATTGAAGTTTCGACAATTCTTGATAATTCCAATTCAATGAAACCGATACACAATCATGTGGCAGAGGCCTTTCAAACGGTTACAAGCCGGCTCCGAGGATTTTCCGGAAAAATGTCACTTTACACAACAACCCAAAGCTTAACGGGTGACAAATCGTCGGTTGTGATGTCTGAACTTGTTCGATATCAGAATGGCTCTGACTGGATTGAACTTCCACTTTCACAAATTGGAAGCCTCCTTCCGTCAACTTCCTATTGGAATGTCAAACGCTATTCCATCTCTCAGTCACACTCTGAGGGGAGGTCGCCACTCTCGTTTTGGTCCGAAATGACGGACCAACAGTTTGCGGATTTTACGAATTCCTATTCAAGCTCAATTGCTGGAATTGGAACTTCGGGTGATGATCAGGAACAAGGTCTGTGCTCACTTCTTCGCGTTGTTGAGGCAAATAAGAGTTCTCAAGCCTATCAGGCGTTTATTATCGCTGCAAATGAGGATGATGCAAGCGATCTCAACTCTTGTCCCAGGGAGGAAGTACAAGAAGTGCGCAAAGAGCTGGCAGATCCAACGAGTGTTGCCTGTCAGCCAGGTGACCAAGGCTGCCAATACAGCTATGAGATGGACTATCTGCCAAACCGAGAGAATCACTTGAGCTATTCCTACAGACAGGTGACGGAATCCATCAGGTATCAATCGACAACACCCGTAGAAACCTGGAAGATCGAATATCGATACAATCGACATCGACGAAACTATAACTATAAAATTAAGCAGAGAAAGGAATGGGTGAGTTATCGCAGATACACGTTGGTGGACAACATCCCACAAGCCGAATCTGCCAGTCGCGTCTATAATATAAATGGAGGCAATCCAATAAATGGATATTGCCAGGTCGATAATGAGGCTGGGACGGCGGTCAGTTGTGATGAGGTTTTGGCGACCGTTCCGGCAGATCTTAGACCCTATGGACTTGTTCCTGATTCCTGCAAAGTGTTTTGTAAGAACGAAATATCGACGGAGAAATCAGTTCTTGCTGCTGACTATGCAGGTGGGACATGCTCTGCAAATGGCCAAGCAGAAGGTTTTCGGTCTTGTAATACTGCCGAAATTAATTCGACAGCTGCCCTTGCCGGGTTAGATGCCAGCCATATAGAAAGTTGTCGCCACAGTTGCGTGACCGACGGAAATTCGTTGAGGTCGGCAACTTTGACTGAAAGGCCAGGCAATTGTGGTAAGACCTGCAGCACAACTCAGAGAGAGTTTGCTGATTCCAAGTCTCCGGCCTACATCGATCCGGAAGACATATTTGAGTGCAATGTTCAATGTCCTGCCCCGACTTACCCTTGGCGAAATTTGGCATTGAACGACCGAAGTATCTACCATTGTAATGGAGTGAACCCCTCGCAGAACGGAAGTGCGGGAGAGGTTAGCTGCATGTCTGATGAGAATCTAAAACAACTGGCCGCGAATCATTTGGGCGGCGGGGCTTCAGTTGAAAACATTCGAGATTGTCTCTACACCTGTTCCCATTCTATTCGAAATAAAACCTTGAATGTCGCAAATCCGTCTACCTGTGAATTAGGAAAGACTCAGTGTTCGACAGATGAGTGGAACAGTGCCGTTGTCCATTTTTTATCGAATAGCGGAACCGGCGAACTTTTCATGGTTCAGGGACAGTGTTACAACGAATGCAACAACCTGGCACCACACGCGAAATGCTCGGGCAAGATATACGAATCGCCTCAAATGTGTTCCAGTGATAATATACAGGGACTATTGAGTTCCTGCGCAGTAAATGGTCATAATCTTGATCAAGCCAGTTGCCGCCGAGATCAGGGCTATAAAATTCAACCATCAACACAATACAATGCTCGCGTCGGCTCCTGGCTTAAATCAGGAATGATTGCCGACAATGCGACGATCATTTCCGAGACAGCGAATCGCTTAACATCCACTTTTGCCAATAGATTTTTTGTTGCGCAATTTGTTGTTCCACCGGGTGATCCAGATTGCAAACCCGAAAGCCAATATATTGATCCAGCCTATCGCTACAGGCAATTGGGAACTTTGTTGGGAGATGGAAATTCGCGTGTTTTTCCGGTGTGCCTTAGTTCTTATGAGGAGTCTCTTGGTTTTGTTTTGGATTTGATTGTCAAGTGGGTCAATCATAGTTATCAGTTGGCAATTGATCCAATGACCGAATGGGTTTGGAAAGTTCGCCTGGTTTATAAGAATGGATCAGTTCAGGAAATTCCAAAAGATTACTATAAAGTGGAACAAGGAGTTTTAAATTTAAACGAAGAGTTAAGCCTCGAGGGCGTGTTGCGCTTGGATGTTGACGTGATCACGCCACGTCGAAATTAGTTCCAACTTACTTGGTCATCAATGTGAGCTGGCGATCCTTGTTTTCCCAAATTTCCTTGATCCAATCGTGCATCAGCTTTCGATTTTTCTCGGATTTCAAATGATGAGAGCTCGTCACTTCTGGAGGAATTGGCCACCGCTCCACTCTAACTTTAATATTTTGAACATTACCTGAAAGAAAATCCCAGAGATTAGGGGTCTGATTTGGGTAACATATTGTCACGTCAAGAAGCGAATCAAACTGCTCTCCCATGACGTTCAACACAAATGCGAGTCCCCCCACTTTTGGATTCAGAAGATTCTGATAGTTGGACTTCTGGTCTTCATGCTTAGTCTTAGTGAATCTTGTTCCCTCAAGAAAATTCAAAATCGAGGTCGGTGTATCCTTAAATTTTGCGCAAGTTTTTCGGATTGTCTTAAAATCCTCGCCCCGCTTTTCGGGATGTCGAGATAGATACTGACGAGAGTGTCTTTTCATAAAAGGAAAATCGAGAGCCCACCAGGCTCCGCCCAGAATTGGAACATAGAGGAGTTGACTCTTGAGAAAGAACCGTATGAAGGGGATCCGTTGATTGAAAATCTCCTGGAGAACGGGAATATCGACCCAAGACTGGTGATTTGCACTGATCAGGTAAGATCTGTCGAAACTGAGATTCTCTATTCCCGAGACATCCCATTGAATATGGTGAACTTTGCTCATAAACAACGAGTTGACACTGATCCATTTCTCGGCAAGGTGAACCATTTTTGCGGACACCCAATGCCTCAAATTTTGTGTGGCAAAAAGAAGTTTAAAGGGGATGAAGATGCAGATGAGGCCGCCGAATATGATTGTGTTTAAGACAAATATAACAAGGCACAGAGTGCCCAAAGAAATACGCTTGAGTTTAGCCATCGTCGCGAATATCCTTTGGTCGCTTTCGTTTTTCCATTGCTTCTTTCTCAGTCACAATTTCAAAGTCTTTAAGTTCTCTCTGAACGCCCCATAATCTGCCAATTAACTTTGGAGTGTGGGAGGCGAGAAAAGCCAAAAAAATAAACTTAATGAGTCTACCAGAAAATATCACGAAGCAAAGTTCTTGAGTTGGTGATTGAGCAAGGCTTGCCAACATGACGGCAGGTTGCTGCGCAATTGGAGTCAGGGCGACAAGGAATACAAGGAACATGCCGTATCTCTGAAAAAAGTTAAGAGACCAAAGCCAGATGTGACTTTGGTCAAGGCCGGGATAAACCTCGAGAATCCAAGGTAGGCCTTGTGACTTCACAATTGTAATGAGAGCGAGTGCCCCAAGAGTGGATCCAAATGTGACATTGATGGCAAGGGCAAGCCACTTTCTTGGGGTGAGCATAGAACTTGAGATCAGAAGCCCATCGTTGGGAATGACTAGGATTAAATTGTCTAAGGCCGCAAGAAATCCCAGTAAGGGTGGATACCAAATCCGATCGGCAAACAACTGCAGATCTCTGATTTTTTTTCTGATGTGTCGTTTAAAGACTTTGCTACGCATTTGGTTCGATATCTCAATTCGAAAAGGGATCTTTTTTTTCCTTTTGACGTTCCTCAATTTTTGAAACATACCAGGAACTCAGGCCAGCGGTGGCCAAAATTGATATGATTACGAGTAGCGAAATCCAACTTGGGATTTTTATCAGATCCATCAGTAGCATTTTAGTGCCAATGAATCCCAAAGTAGCCGCAAGGCCTGGCTTCAGATATCTTAACCTTGTGACCCAGTCTGCGAGAACAAAGTAAAGTGCTCTTAATCCAAGAATCGCCAAAATATTTGATCCAAAAGCGACAAAGGCATCTTGAGTGACAGCAAAAACTGCAGGTATCGAGTCCACAGCAAAGACGAGGTCAGTCACCTCAATAACGACGAGAGAAAGAAAGAGAGGTGTTGCCTTCAATTTCCCGCTCTCTTTCACAAAGAAGTGGTGCGTTTTAGTTTGTGAGGTTGTTGGAATGAAGCGTTTCAGAAAGCGAATGGACCAATTTTCGGTGGCATTGATTTCATCATCGGTATCCCGCATGAACTTGATTGCGGTCACCACAAGAACAAGGCCAAAAAGATAGAGCACCCAATGAAACGCATTTACAAGATGGGCGCCTAGAATGATAAAGATGGCCCTGAGGACAATAGCGCCCAAAACTCCAAAAAAGAGAACTCGATGTTGATAGGCCTCCGGTATTCGAAATGATCGAAACACCAATAGAATAACAAAAAGGTTGTCAACACTTAAACTTTTCTCAACGAGATATCCAGTCAGGAATTGAACGCCCAGCTCTTTTCCAAAAGCAGAGGCGAACCAAAAATTGAAGAAAAGTGCGATCGCAACCCAAATGAATCCCTCTATGAGGGCCGCTTTAGGGCTAATTTTTTGATGATTTCGATTAAAAAGACTCAGGTCTATTATCAGGAGAATAAGGACTCCTGCGACAAAGGAACCCCATAGCCAGGGAGGTGCCACTGAGATGCCTGGTGTGAGTGAGCTCATGATCTATTTCCGGCCTTCCAATATTGATAATGGGCACATTGGTACGTGTGCCCATCGACGCGATGATGATAAATTTTTCAAATTATTTCCAAATAAACCTGTCATGTTGGCGCACTGTACAAGAGGACTCATAAAAAGGCGAATAATTATTTGGCTTTAGGGCCTGGATAATTTGATTGTGAGAAAATACTCATTTTCGCTTCATCGTGAAGCCATCCCAAGGGGTTAGAGTGGAATCAATTATTAACTGAACAAAAATAAAGGAGTTCAGATTATGAATAAATTATTGGTTGTCCTCATGTTGGCCTCTGGTGGAACTGCGTTTGCGGAGGGAAGTGGTCACGCCACAAGTCCTATGCATGCTTCAAAGAAGGTGAGTAAGGATGAACAGAAAGCAAAGAAAGCTTGCCTGACTGAAAACAAAAATCTCAAAGGCGATGAGCTTAAAAAGTGCATTGAATCCAAATCGCTATAGATTGCCATTTTTCTCAGAATTCTCCCTGCTGAAGAGATTTTTCAGCAGGGAGTCTCTTTTTGATCAGGCTTGCTTTCATCCTATGTATCTAAATAATTGGTGACCAGAACTTCAAAAAATGAGATTTGACGAGTTTATGCTTCTCCTGTTGATTGAAGATGATCCACGACTCTCTCAATATTTGACTCAGGCGCTCGGGCGCGAGGCTTACCAGGTGGAAGCTTGTTCTTCGGTTGGAGAGGTCGAGGCTTTTATGGCCACCGATACTGAACCTCCCCTTGTTGTTATTTTGGATCGAATGTTAGGCCGTCAGGATGGTGCTACTCTGATAGAGAAACTGAAGGCTCGGTTTCCGGAGGCGGGTATCTTGGTTCTTTCCTCACTCGACACGCCGTCCGAAAAGGCCCGGATTATTGATGCGGGTGCAGATGAATACTTGTCAAAACCTTTTTCTTTGGAGGAACTTTCCGCGAGGCTTCGACTTGTGATTCGTCGTTCCAATGGCGTTCGTGCGGTAGATGCGAGCCTTCGCGTGTTGGGCAATTTGTTCATAGATTTAAAAACTCAAAATGCCACGGTCGGGCCGGCTAAGATAGATCTGACCCGAAAGGAATTTCAACTTTTAAGTCTATTCATGGATCATCCGGGTAGAGTCTACAATCGTTTTCAGATTCTGGACAGAGTTTGGGAAATTGATAGGACGACAGAATCAAATGTCGTGGAAAGTACAATCAAAACCTTAAGACGAAAACTGGAGGCCTGTGGTAGTTCAGCGCGGATAGAAAGCAAGAGAAATTTTGGATATTGGATTGAAGAATAATAGATGAGAAAAAGATTCTTTTTTGTAGTTCTCGCTTTTTTGGTGGGATCAATTTCTGTTGTTTCTGTTCTTGAATTTTTATTTTTCGAAAATGAAAAGATGCGTTTATTGGACCTGCGCCTCGAAACCATAGCCTCGACTCTGATTGCCTCCGGATTGTCAGTGAGTTTGGTTGAAAATCTCGAAACAACTGATGATCTGATTCATGATCTTTTGGGCGAGGAGAGAGTTGATCAAATTATTAATATTTACAATTTTGAAGGTCAACTTTTGGCTCAAAACTTCACTGGATCTGAATTGCCGCTAAAATTTAATAGCAAGGATCGATGGAGCACAGAGTCTATCAAAGGCCGAAGTGTGCGAGTTTTTAATTTTCCGAGTGGAGGAATCATAATTCAAGTGGGCATGGTTCTTGATCCGACGCTCATGAGTTGGTGGAGCACGGTTAGCCTTCGCTTGGCCATTTTCATGTTCTTAATTTTGATTCTATTGGTTCTTGTCGCTTATTACAGCTCTGAGGTTCTCTTTTTTCCGTTGCGTCAACTAACTAGGGATTTGCGGTCAATGTCAGTTCAATTGGACCGGAAAATTGGGCGGCCTCTCTCTGGATTCGTTGTGGGGCCTCAGCTAAAAATCCTTTCACGAGGAAACAAAAGGACGAAGGACGAATTTGAACTCTTATGCGTGGAGATCACCGGATTTTTGGGAAAATTGGAGACCTACACTCGATCTTTCAATGCGCAAACGGCGATACTCACCCATGAATTGAAAACTCCACTCACCATTTTGAGGAACTATCTGAGTGATTTGAATCTATCGAATGATCTTGATCAGGTTCGCCAATTTGGAAGTCAGGCTCTCGCCGAGATTGATCGTTTGACTAAGTTAATAAATGATTTTTTACAGTGGAGCGTATTAAGCTCCAATCCTAATCAACCTGACGAAATTTATGCGATAAAACTTCGTGAAGTGGCGGTGAAAGTTGTTGATGACTTCAACCGTCTGTACAAGGGTCGTGTGGAGCTGGTGGTTGTGAGCGATGTTACTGTTTTTGCTCTGCCAGACCACGTTCATCAATTGCTGACCAATTTAATGAGCAATGCTTTAAAGTACTCTCAGGAGTCTGTTGTTTGTAGGGTCGAGAAGGACAAACTTCTGGTTCTAGACAAGGGAGCCGGAATTCCAAATAGTGTTCTTGAGTCCTTGGGAAGTCCCTTCAACCGAGGGCAAGGGGTAGAAGCAGGAGCTTTCAGTTCGGGGCTTGGTCTTGCTTGGGTCAATTCTCTTTGCGAAAAATATGGTTGGTTGTTGAAGATTGAATCTTCATCAGGCGGCACAGGCGTGTCAGTTCAGTTTTCTTGAAGCTGTGTCTCTCATTTTTGGGGGAAAATCAGGCACTTAGTAGCTGAAGAGATAGCTTTAGGTTAGGCCCACTCTTGAATTCCAAGTGACATCAATTTGAATGCTGGATACCGCGACCAGTCGTCTTAATAAAATGATCATCAGCTATTGAGAGCGCTCGACAATGTCAAACAGCTTAGAGTCTTCAAGTGCCTTTGCGCCACCGAAGGCCACCGAAAGCAATGGGTCTTTTGCAGTTCTCACTGAGATACCAAGTGCGGCGGTCAATTTTGAGTTCAGACCAAACAGAAGGGCTCCCCCTCCCGCTAAAACAATTCCGCTGGTTGAAATATCGCCAGACACTTCTGGCGGGCAGACAGAGAGGGTAAAGCGTATCGCCCCTATAATCTGTTTCACGTATCTATCGACTGGGTCTTGAATCATTTTACTAGTCAGGCTGATTTTCCGTGGCAGCCCTGACTGCAGATCAATGCCACCGACCTCACAGGAATAATTTTCACCTTGGTCTAAATCCGCGTTTGCAATCTCCAGTTTAATGAATTCGGCTGTCTGCTCTCCAACTGAGAAATGGTACCGAGTCTGCAGATGATCAATGATTTCACTGTCCAATTTATCCGCGCCGATACGTATTGCATTTGAAACCACCATTCCACCCATAGCAATAACCGCAATTTCTGTCGTACCTCCTCCAATATCGACAATCATTTGGGCTCGTTTACCCAGTACTTGCAATCCTGCTCCAATTGCAGCAGCGACTGGTTCGTCTATCAAATGAACCTTTCTTGCGCCAAGACTATACCCTGTTTCCTCGACGGCCTGCTTTTCGAACTTTGTGACACGACAAGGGAGAGAAATAATTAATCTTGGCTTGAACCAAAAAAGTTGGTCTCGAATCCTCTGGATATATATGGTCAGCATCTCCGCAGTACTTTCGAAGTCTGCGATTGCGCCTTCTTTTAAGGGGCGAACGATTGAAATGCTAGGGGGAGTTTTTCCAATCATTTTCTTTGCAGATCTACCAAGGGCGAAAACACTTCGGCGACGAGAAAATGATTCCGTGAAAGCCAACACAGAGGGTTCATTGAGTACAAAACCACGTCCTTTGCCGTAAATGAGCGTGTTCGCAGTGCCAAGGTCGATGTAAAATTCGTTTCTCATTGAACAAACCATTTTATCCATTCGCATTCTTATAGCAGGTTGAAAACAACGTTATTCCATCCTGTCCAGTGATTCAAGCAAAAGGTACTATCAAGAAAGTGAAGAACATTCCCACTTAAAGGAGCGAGCTACGCTGAAAAGAAAAAACTAAGGATTTGCCAAGATACTTCATTTGCGAGACAAAGAGTGGTTGGTTCGAAGGCAAAATGGTTTGCAATATTGCCACCAGCATGAGGGATGGTAAGAGTTTTAATGGCTTTTGTTTTATTTCAGTCTATTTTATCTGCGCTCGCAATTGTCATTGCGGGCTCTTTTCTGACCAAGTTCGCCGATAAAATTTCAGAGGCGACTGGTTGGGGCAGAATGTTTGTGGGGGGACTGCTGCTTGCTGGTGCCACATCCTTGCCCGAGCTAATGGTTGATCTTCAAGCTGTTCGACTCGACCTTCCAGATATTGCCGTTGGAGATCTTCTTGGAAGTAGTCTTTTCAATTTACTTATTCTCGCGGTATTGGATTTTGCGTTTCCATCGGCGTTCAGACGGACCGCATTTTCGCCTCAGTTTTTGCATCACTCTCTGGCGGCGGTGCTTACCATTGTTTTGACAGCGATCGTGGGCATTGGGATTGCGTCCAGACTTGAAACTTCATTTTTTGGGGTCAGTGTATTTTCTTGGGCTGTAGCAATTGTGTACTTGTATGGTTTAAGGCTTATATTTCGTGAGGGAAGTGAGAATTCCAGTCAATTACTTGCTTCTGTGCCATTCAATTGCGCGCAAGATGGGCTCATGCAAGAATTACCGGGAAATCCTAAGTATCGGCCTTTGATACTTGCATTTTCAGGTTACGTCGCTTCGGCATTGGTTATCTTGGTGGCGGCCCCACACTTGGTGGGGGCTTCAGATGAAATCGCCAGTTTTTCTGGCTTGGGGCACACATTTATCGGGACAACCCTCGTCGCACTCGCCACTTCTCTGCCCGAGTTGGTCTCCACTCTGGCGGCATTTCGCATGGGCGTACCAGATTTAGCCTTGGGAAATATTTTTGGTAGCAATGCGTTCAATATGATTTTATTTGTGCCGCTGGATTTCATGTATGCCAAAGTGCTGTTTAGTTCTGTAAGAAGTATACATGCAGTGACAGCTTTGAGTGTGGTCGTTGCAACTGGTATTGCGGTTATGGGTCAGCTCTATAGGAAAAAGGAACGATCTCGTCTTGCTGAACCAAGTTCAGAGGTAGTCGTGGTGGTGATCTTGTTGTTTTTGGTTTTGCTGTATAGTCTGAAGTCTGCTTGATGCCTTATTGACTGTGCGAATAAAGGAACCACAGCCCGGTTGTCCCTAGCGCAAAAATGTGACCTAACGGGAGCAACGATTTCTCATCATGTCAGCGACCTCGAGGAGACGGGTGCTTTGTCAGATAATGGTCGCGGGCGAAGCCTTCAAATTAATTGGATAGGGAAAAACCTATAGAGATGGCATATGGATTGCATTGTTTTCGAGGCAAAGCCTTGATTGAAAATGGGGTATGAGTGAAAAACATCTCGTTTGTTTTATTGATTGTCGCCGCCCTGGGGATGCCTTTTTCTGGCAGAAGCAGTGCCAATAGTCCGTCGGATATTCGCCTAATTAAGGGTTTCAGGAATACGGATAATAAATTCCTTCTCTTTGCAGAGTTAAATTCTGACGGCAATTCTCCGGCTGGAGGTCTTGAACAACACCTGGTTGTTTTTTGGGGCGATTCTCAGACGGTACATCAACTCCGGACATCAGATTTTGAGACCCCCCCCGCCGCAAGTGATCAGTTTGAATTTAGTTTTTTTGCATACAAGTCCATAAATAATCCAACGCGAGTAGTGGGAGCTAACGACAGGATTATTGTGTCCATTGACGATACCGACGGACTAAAAAGGGATGAATACATCAGGTTAGCTAATGCCGACTTAGAAGTATTTAAGGATAGATTCAGGTCTGGCGCGATTCATGTTGAAGAATTCCCGGACGTCTCTTCGACCCATGAAACTGTGATGTGGCCTAGGACTTATGATGAGCCTTTTTTTACTCTTCGAGTGGAAAAACAGGTACTAGACAGTGAAAAGGTGTTTTTCTATTGGGATGATATTACTACCCAGGTCTCAAATGCTCAACTTTCAGCGCTCAATCGACTGGGTTTTGGAGGAGAACAAGTGCTTGGGGATTCACAAGGCAATAAATTGGTAATTGAGAGGGGAATAGGGGGTGAAATTCAAGGGATAAGTTTCCGAGAATCTGAAACTGGGACTACTCATGAATTGGGTTATGTGGAGTTCCCTGGGAGACAAACTGCTTTTCGCAATGTGGAGGGTGGACCAGTTGTCCCAGTGTATACTCCTATCGACCAATTTTATGGGCCTAACGGCGGGATGGGCCTTCTGAAAAGGAGGATGGAGGCGACAATGTCAATGCCAAAAAGGAAAAGTTGCCTATCTGCTGTCCTGGGTTGGTTTGGGAGACGACCAAAATCGAACTGATTTTGACTTTGCACAAACATAAAAAAAGGTCACTTTGTTGTGATTTCAAAATATCCAATGACAAAATCGGGTGGCAAATGTGTGTCAGTTCAGTTTTCTTGATATTACCCTAGTCGTTGATCGTAGTTGTTTCAGGTTCGCCAAGATTGTTTGGTATTATTCGAGGGTAAGAATGCATAAAGAATATTTTGGATTCTGGTATGTTGTCTGATGGTCGGCGAAACCACTCGTCTCCTTGTAGCTGTACCACTTGAATTTCACCTTCCACGGACACAGTCGCAAGGGTCTGAATCCAGTTGCTGAGGCCATCACGATTGTAACGCAGGTGCAATTTTGTCGATGTTCCAACGCTTACTGACCCATTCCAGCGCTGATCTGTGTGGATGTGACCAAAAACGATTCGATCTGAGGTTTTCATGAGTGAGCGCAGAGAACCCTTAGCTCCATTAATTCCCATGTGGCCATGAACCCCTAGTTCAACTTGTCGGCCTGGAGGGCCACGCCGAAAAGATTCGCCTGGCCCAAGAAAAATAATTCGCGATCTCTTGGCCTTGTCTAAGCCAAAATTCTCCAAAGCATATTGGTAGGGGCTATGACCTTGGAGCTTTACTAAAGCCAATTGATGACCCAGCCTGGCATTGATTGGGTCATTAAAGTAGGCACCTTCATCGAGCCAGCGATCTAGCCAAAAATTGTGATTTGAGGGCACAATAACAGCTCTCGTATGAGGTGAGATCGCTAAAACGGCATTTAAAAATGCAGCGTTGGCACGCAGCTCTGCTTCTAGATTTAAGCGACCGGCATCTGCATCTTGGGCAAGTGTGAGCCGTCTGTGGCGATCGTGGCCATTGACGGAGTGGCCATTGAAGAAATCATGAAAAACAAGATAGTTCGGTTTTAATCGCCGAATCAATGGGCGAAAGAGGATTTCGATCTTTGGGTCTGTGTCGCCGACGTGAACATCACCAAAAACGAGACTATCCACTTTTTGATCTTTAATCGCGTCACCAGAATAAAAAGAGTCTAAATCTGTAAAGCCGCGGCGTTCTGGGACAAACTCGATGTGCCGGGGGTGAAAAAAACCAGATGTAGGAAGTCCTAACGACAAAGATTGGCCAACGGATTTTTCAAGAATAACTGCCCCGAGAATGTGATCATTTTCTGCAATTTCATCAGAGCGTTTATGTATGTAGTGTTTGCCGTTATAGAGCGGATCAGTGATGGCACCTGTGGTGATGAGTCGGTGAGGGCTTAAGGCATTGAGGCTGGTAGCGATAACCTTGCTACGAATTTTTGGCGAACCAATGATCTGTGATTGTCCCACTGGCGCCAAACGATCAAGTCCAGTTAACGGGTCTATTTGTTTCGCACCAATTTTTATGTCGTTAAGATTTAACCAAGGTGAGAGCAAAATGGAGTGAGTAATAATATGAACGCCCTCTGTTTCGAGCAGCAATGGGTCTAAGCCAGTCGTTTGCATATTGGCCGGAAACACGAGGATTTCACAGTCGTTTTTCTTGCAGTACGAGATTAGAGCGGCCAGAAAATCACGATTGACCCTTTGCCCAGCAACAGCCGTCGTCACAATCAAACGTTCTCTATTTAAAATCGCCTTTTCCAACTGGATCAATCTTTCGGGGTTGTAAATATCTGTATTGATTGCGTCCCGAAACTGATGATTTTCATCATCCCAAGCGAGCTGCTTGAGTTCTTTGACGGAGTCAAAAACTTTGTATTTATTGAATAAATCTAAGTATTCTGACAGAGATAATCCAAGAGCTTCAGCCATTTCCTTGTCAGTAGGTATACGTCCGACTGTTTTGGTCACCTTGCCAAAGGCACGAATAACATCAGAGCGAATTCCTGAGAAGTGATTTGGATGTTTTGCCATTGCTTCACTGACAAGACCATTGAGATCGTATAGAAGGGAAAACTCAGTATCAGGCAGGCTCGCAAGCTTGGGATTGCGCTTGCGCATAAAATCAAAAAGTTCCGGTGGTGAAGGCTCTTTGTAATGGTCAGTAAAATATGTGGCCAACATGCGCACGGCATAACTGCGCAACTCACTAAAGGGCTTTGGAAAATGTACGCGGGCCAAGATGTAGAGATCTTTGATATTGCTCGGATTATCCTGTTTGCGAAAAAAACTGCTGAGAGATCCGACGGTGCTTCTCAGTTTCCAGGCGAGGTCGTCTTTGGTGGGGAGACGTTTGTCTCTTTTAACGAGTTCAGCTAGTGCTCGCGCGTAGGTAGCTGTTTCCAAAGATAAATCTGAGGAGCTAAGAGCAGATGCGCATGTCGCCTTACTGTTATCTTCTTCAGAGTGTGCTTGCGTCTCGATACAGATATTTGTTCCCAAAATGAGAAGAAAAAATATTGCCTTCAAGAGAGTCGATCCTCCTGCGCAGCTTGACCAAGAACGGTGCTGCACTTTGGTTTGAGCTCTCCGTGGATTTCACCAGGAGTGGCTGGCCGAAATGTGCCGTCTTCGCGCATAATGCCAAATCGTGGCCGTCTCGCAGATCTCATTTCAGTTTCACTACCCATGCTAAAAACACCAAATTTAATAGGCACCCTTGGATTTGGATTCATTCGAGCATAGCGACGAAATAATTCAATCGCTTGTTCAAGATTGGTCTCCTGATCATCGACAAAAATAATTGAATGTTGAGGCCTGAGGCCCCGGCCAGATGGGGCCAATGTCATATCGTGTTCGCCGACCGGTACTTTCAGCATTAATTTTATGGCATCTTCCAAAACACCGCGCTTACGCTTCGCGTTTTCGTTGTAGCCTCCTTAAATATCAAAAGCAGGAGAGTTAACGCCAAAGTGAAGGTCCGGGTTCGGAATATGTTCTATGTAGTTGAGATCTTTCAGTCGCTGCCAAAATTGAATAAATTCAGGCTTCTGATCTCGAGCTGTTAGAATAGCTACCGCAGACGCACTCTCTTCATGGCTAAGAAGGGTTTTCAGAACTTCAAAAAAGGGTCCCTTCCAGGCATCTCGCGGTGTTTTTTCTAAGGCCAAGTTCAGTTGTTCAAGCAGATGGTTTTTGGTCGGATCAGAATGGGAGCGAAAATAAATGTGAGACTCAAAGGGTCTTATGAGATAGTGCCCAGGAATTATCATGCTGCCGTCACTTAATGTGAAGCGAGTCGCTATATTACCGGGTGTCCTTTCATTTGGGGCCAACTCTGATCTCATTCGTTCCATATCGAAGGGGGTAACTTCGATAAATTCTGGTTCGATGAGATCGTTTTCTAAAAGGCTGTGACGGACTCCAATTCGGAACAAAACAAACTTCGTAACAAAGCTACCTCCCATTCCGTAGCGCGTTTCAACAACGGTGTTATCAAAATCTATAAAAAAACGGGTGGCCGCCTGAGCCCAAGAGCAAAATACCAAGGCCGGAATTACCAATCCCAACAGAAAGTGACCGAGTCGTTGCACGCTTTCCCCCCTCCGGCAAGCGAATTTGAGTCAGAGGTACTACGAGTTGCGACTAACCCAAAGCAGATATTGGGTAAATGCAATTCTCTAACCTGATCCTGACGATTTCCAAACAAGGATGGCTTCAGGGGCGTGTTTTACAAAATGATTCTGGCGATCTCTTTGAGTGATCCAATTCTATCGAACGCATAAGTATCTAATAATTCCAAATCGGGCGGCACATGTGTGTCAGTTCAGTTTTCTTGATAGGACTCTATTCGTTGATCGTGGCTGTTTCAGGTTCGCCAATATTGTTTGGTATTATCCGAGGGTAATAAGGCATAATAAAATACTTTGGATTCTGGTATATTGTCTGATGGTCAGAGGGAGCGATTTTTGGAATGTGACTTGATTATCTTTAATGAATTCAATGATGAATCGAGTAAGAAAGATCCACATGAAGAGAAGTCCGGTCAAAAATCCTGGCGCTACTCTCAATCTGCGGTGGCTGTAGCAGAGGGACATTGAATGGTTCGCCAATTCTATCTTTTACCTCCTTGGGGATACCTAAACCATGGTCTTTAACTACCAGGAAATGATTTGAGAGAACAATCTCAACTTTTTCTGATTCTGGAGAAAATTTAAGAGCGTTTGTTACAAGATTCGCAATGAGCTGATCTAGGTGTCCTGGGTTGGCAAATACAGAAAAATCAGAATCGAGGCGAAGTTGAATGCGACCAGGACGAATCTTATCCAGTCGGGCGGCAACCGCTTTTACTACCGATTTCATACGGAGCGCATGAAGATCCTTTTGTAACTGTGAGTTTTCAAGCTCTGCCCAATCTAGGAACTGACTGATGATATCAGACATCTGTTGAATTTCTTGTATAATGTTCTGAGTATATTTGTCTGGCAAAAGATTGGTATTTCTTTTTGCTTCCGTTTCTGCGCGAATGATAGCTAGGGGGGTCTTGAGTTCGTGCGCCATCTGTAACGTCCAAGATCTTGTTAGCTTGTGGTTCGAATTAATACGGTCGATGAGCTTTTGGGTGACGTTCAATAGACCCGAGAATTCGTCAGATCGCGCCCAAAAGCCATGAGTATATTGGGTGAGTCGATTGGGTAGTGGTCGAAAATCCTTTAAATTGATTAAATTTGACGTCGCTTCCTTAAGGTGACCTATCAGCAGTCGCAATGGAGACAGAAGCACCAAAGTAATAATCACTGAGGCTAAGAACAATGAGATCACAATCCCCGTAACGTAGTTGACGACCCTATTGTCCAGGATTTCCCAGTTGAGAAAATTTTGATCAAGAACAAGCCCGACTTGCAAAGTGAGATTTCTTTTTTGGAGCCGTACGTTTCTGACTCTTACGTACTCGTTTTCTGTTTCTACGGCTACCCATTCAGGATGAATAGGTAACTCTGCTTTCAAGAGACCAACGTTAAAGCTTTGATAAACAATTTTACCGTCGGAGTCTCTTAAAACAAACACTTTTCCAATTCGAGCGCCCTTGAGAGCTCTGGAAATTGCTTCTTCCACTGTAGAAATATTTTTAACTGAGAGATTGAATTCCCTAGATTTGAGGAGAGATTCTGAGCTTTCAGCAATCTGTCTGTCGATAAGTTTTAGACGCTGACTCTTAAAGAAGTAAACGTGAACGATGTTGATCCCGACAGCCGCCAAAATGAGTGTTGCAAGAATGATGAAGAAAAATCTATTCCTCAACCCAATATCCTTTGTTGCGCATGCTTTTAATCGAAATATTTGCGTCAGCTTCTTCAAGGCGGCGTCTAAGTTTATTGACGGTGGCTTCGACTACGTTGCTCTCAACATCCGGGCTCATTTCCCAAACATTCTCATAGAGAAAGACTTTGTTGAAGACCTTTCCTGGAGAGCGAATCAAGGTTCTTAGAAGGATAAACTCTTTATTCTGAAGCGCCAATTCTAGCGCGTTGATTTTAACGGTTCGTTTGTCTGAGTCGAGAGTTACATTTCCTAATCTCAGTTCTGAACGATTTCTACGTAGGAGGGCGCGAACACGGGCGACAAGTTCATCACTGTCGAAGGGTTTGGCGAGATAGTCATCAGCGCCAAAATCGAGGAGAGCTGCTTTTTCGGCTGGAGTATTGACGGCCGACACAATCAAAATTTTTATGTCTGGAAGCACTTCCTTAATGCGACCGACTAATGTCGCAGTATCCTTGCCGTGGAGAAGTCGGTCCAAAACTATGATATCAAATTTCCTGATAGGTATCTTGAGAATGTTCTCGAGTTCAGGAAATGAGGTGCATGTAAATGTAGAAAATCCTTCATCAGATATTATTCGAACCAAATGTCCAAGTAGCTTGTTTTCATCCTCGACTATAAGAACACGATTCAACAATACCTCGTCGATTTTTCTTCCCTTTCCATTTTGAGATGATTGCAAAATTGTATTGGAAGATGACTTCGGAATCATCTGATCTGGGGATAAATTTAAATTTATCCTCGGAGTCCCGCCTTGAATCTCTCTCATAAGATATTGATAATACATCATATATTCTGTTGATGCCAGAAGTAAAGCACGCGACCAGCGGAGTTGCGAGCACTTACTAGGTAAGTCATCCTGAAGAAAGTCTCCCTTTTATGTTTTTTCCTTTAGGTTGTTGGCGGGGCTTGGAGCAATCAAGGCCCCGCTTTTTTAAGGAGCGTATTTGAATTTATGGTTTGAGCATTCACAGTCTTTGCCGATAGGAGCTGAGCTTGATCTCCGACTTTTGGATCGAGATTCTCTTGATCTCAGTTCGTCTTCGCTGCAGGTGCTTGAACTTTTAAAGGGTGTGAACTCATTTAGGACTGAAATTTATCAAAGCATGATTGAAGTAACGACTGATCTTTGTAAAGACGCTCACCAGGTGGGTCGATACCTTCGCTCCTCAATGTCTAAGTTGCTTGAAGCATTTGATAAACTCAATCTGTGGATTTCTTCAGCGGGGACGCATTCATTTGCTACATACGAAGATAGAATTATTTTTCCAGAAGCCAGATATAAGAAAGCTCTGGGGAATCATCAACGGATGGCAAAGCGACCTCTTATTTTTTGCCTTCACGTGCAGATCGGAAAGAAAAATAGGAATTACGCTATTCTTGTTGTAAATGCTTTGTCTCACTATTTTCCACTCTTTATCACCCCGTTCTCAAGTTCGCCTTTTTGCAATGGTGAAAGCACGCAGCTGGTATCTTCAAGCACCGCCTATTTTGAAGCTCTGCCTAGGGGCAGTCACCCTTCTACATTTGAGATTTGGATAGAATTTATATCCGTCTATGATGGGCTGCTGAATTCTGGATCGATCAGTTGTCCAAAGGACCCACGGTTGGACATGAGGCCAAGTCTAGGACTTGGAACGATTGAACCCAGGATAGTTGATTCTCCCGCAACTATTAAGGAAACAGAGGCAATCGTCGCGTTGATTCATCTCATCTGTCAGAGAGTCGATAAAAAAAATCTTTCAGTCTGAATGACCTTTCTTTCCTTATTGAAGAGAACAACTACGGCAGACATGTCGACTTGTTAAAGCAGATTGTAAGACATGGCACAAGTGCGGATAGGCAACGTCTAATCTGCCAGCGTTATGGCAGTTTCGAATTTGTTCTAGATTCGTTAGTCAACGAACTGAAAACCGATCAGCCCCAATGGGACAGGTCTACAAAGTATGACAGCAAACGAAACAAAAAAGGAGGCACACAGTGCGCATAAAGTTCTATGTATTGATATCAGGAGCAGCTTTAATTTTCGGTTGTTCAAATCCGCAAAAGAAGCAGATATCTACCGCATCACCGACGCCTACGGCAACTCAGCAGGTCGGGGTTACGATTCAACTGAGTCAGCCAGTAAACTCGGTAAAGAGTGATGTAAAGAAGGATGAAACAACCTGTGATCGTGACGGTCAATCGCGCACTCTAAGAGTTGAGAGTTTGCAGCCGAAAGGTTGTAAGCTTTGGTATTCAAACTTTGGCAGTCATGTCCCTGTTGCCTCGTCACAGATAGGAATTACCCATTGTGCGCAAGTTCGTGATCGGATACGAGAAAAACTTATATCCGCTGGGTTTAAGTGTACCACCGACCAAGCTCAAACTTCAACTTCGGTGGCTGCCCCACAAGGCACACCAGCCGCAAATCCGGTTGTCAATGGCAAGGCTGCATCAGAGAAGTCTAAAAATTGATTGGTGAATATGCGCTGGAATGATTTCTTTTATTCCCTTTTAATCTTACTGGTATGTCCGCTTGGCTCCTGCACTTTCAATCGTCCAATGGAGCCAAAGGACCCCTTACAGGTATTTTCCTCAGACCAAGCATATGGGAAAGCAAAGCGGCCCAAATGCAAAGCACTTTTGGATAAGTATTGTACCTATCTATACTCTCCTGAAGCTTTAGGTAACCTTGAGGTAAAGGGAGCCATGAGATCGATAAAAGTTTTGCAAGGTGAAACGCGGAATGAATTTTCGCAAGTATTCTACCAGTACGCTCACGCAAAACTTCGCAATCGCAGGTATCTACCGAAGGATTTTTATCAAGCGCTGGAACGTCATCATTATTTCATAAAAATGGAGAAGTTTTTGAGGCGCAGGCCTCGAATTGAGATGACTCAAGGGCAGCGTTTGGCATCTGATCGGCTCGGTTATGAGCTCGGCTTTATTTGGTCGGTTGCATTTAATGAAACGATTTTATCGAGAATGGTAAGTAAATACCCTGGGTTCCACAGGCTGTCCGAGAATCTGGTTCCTGTGGAGCTTGATCTCGAACGGCGAGGGCATCGCCGAAATCTGATTTCAGAGGTTTCTCGTGCTATTTGGCGTAACGACAAGAATTGGGAAAAAGTCGAACAAGGTTTTACCCGTCTTCAAGAAAGTTATCTTCGCATGCTCGCTAGTCTTGATATTCCAGAGTCAGTTCGTAACGACTGGAGCAAGAGAATCTCAGAAGTAAGGCTTGTCCTACCGGGCGCATTTCCCGCTATATCCAACGAGGAGTGTTCGACAACGACAATAAATGCATACTACTATACCTACCTCAATGTTCTGACTATTTGCGCTGGGGATTTCAATAGCGAAGATATTATTCAAACCCTTGCCCATGAAATGGGTCATGCCCTGGGAATCGATCGCAGCCAATATATTTTTCAGATCAAATCTGATTTTGGAAAGGGTCTTTCACTCCTACGTAAACAGACTTGTGAACCCAAGGCATTCACTTGCGAGAGCTGGTATGAATACAAAAGACAATTCACCACCTCACTCGAGTCGCTGGTGGGCTATCAACCGGATCTCCCAGAGTTTCAGAGGTGTTTGAAGCGTAGGGAGACCTCAAAAACAATAGCGCAAGAAGACATCGATCGCTTCGCCAAGTCTATTGTGTTGGACAGAATCTCTGGTTTGGCATCAACTGATCGTTTTCTAAGAATTACAAAATCAGAAATCCCAATGATTAATGGCAGAAAACAGAAAAATCCAAATTATTTTAACCCTTGTAGCTACTACCTTTGGACTCAAGGAGAAGAACCTATCGACGACGAGTTAACAACGATGATGTATTTCACTGCTGAGTACCGGTGTTCTGAAGCGCCGTTATCCGAAAGGATGAAAAATGCAATTGAAGTCGCTAAGAACATGAGTATTGAGATTTTCAAGAGGACCTTAAAAATCGAAGGTGAGTATTCATCTCGTAGTCTAATGGAGACGGAAGGCTACTCCTCGCCACCTTATGAGCGTTTTGCCGACGTGATCGGAAGTTATGCGATGGCCGAACTGTTGTCTAAACTCCCGCTTCAGTGGGATAGGCAGAATAAATTTTTAGCCAGTAGCTCATGGCAGTGTCTGCGACCATCACTCGCGAGTCACTTTCCTGATGAGAGCGCGATCGAAAAGGAATACATTTTTGACGCTCATACGGAAGGCGATCAGCGAAGAAAGGAGCTCTTCTCAACGCCACTTCGCGAGGCCATTGGTTGTGACAAGGATTTCGAATTTAAGGAGTGCAGTCTGCCTTTCAGGGGGAAAATTGAAATTGATTTTCCTTTTTGAAGACTGGAAGGGACCTTATGTTTGCTCTTGAGTTTTTCTATTGATTCTCGAGGGCTGTCGTCTTACTCCGGCTCGACACAGGGCTTTTGGATACAGAAGCTTTTTTAACTGCAGGCTTCGGTTGCTAAGTTTATGATTTTTTTGGGATTTGGATAAAGTTCCACCATCAAGTGAGTAGAACCATAGACCCGTAGAACCCTACTTCAACCCGATTTTAGATGGCGTAAATGTGCGATTTATTTTGAGAAAGCCATTTGCGGTATTGGTGCAAATGAATGAAAATGTTGAATGGTGCGCGCGAGTGGACTTGAACCACCATGCCCTTGCGGGCGCCAGCCCCTCAAGCTGGTGCGTCTACCAATTTCGCCACGCGCGCACATACATCATTCATCATTTACATCACATGCATTCACATTGAGGTGTAGCGGCCACAAAATAGTCGGGGGTCTAATACCTGTCAATCAGGACCTGAGGCAAAGAGCGGCTAGGTTCACATTCATATCAAGTCGCTTTGCTCTGCGTTATGAATTTGAGACCAGAAGCTGGGAAATGGATTGGGGTAAGGAGGCACAGGGGGAAGAGTGGTTCAGGGGGCACAGATAGGGGCCATGTTACAAGCTGAATTATTACCGGGAATAGGCTCGTTTGGTGGGGGCTGGACCAAAGGCAAAAATGGACAGAGCAGGCGAATTGAAAAGACACAGAGGCAAGGCAATACGGCAAGGCAATACGGGACGAGCTCTTTCTCTCTGTCCTCCGAGCTGACGTCCCCCTCTTTTGGTGTAGTTTTTCAGGATATTTATTTAGTTTCATCGATTGGTCTGAGTAATTTGTTAGGATAATTGAAGTCAGCAAAAGAGGTTGGGTCTAATGTCTATAGGTCTGCAAGTCTGTGAGTTTAGCAGATAATGAGATTATAAGGGGAAACTATGTTTGCACGTATTGCAGAGGCGTTTCATGCGGGAGGATGGCCGATGTACCCAATTTTGGGTTGCTCGGTATTTGCTGTGGCCATTATTCTTGAACGTTTTGCTGTTATTTCGGCGGCTTCAAACGTTAATAAGGACAGTCTTCTGCATGAAATAAATTCTTATATCTTGCAGGGAAATTTGGAAAAGGCTGTTGCGATTGTTTCACAGTCAAGATCACCGCTCACAAACATTGTTCGTGCCGGATTGATGGCCGTCGCAAATCGTCTTGGAGATGAGGAGGTGCAAACCGCAATGGATGCAGTGGCTCTCAGAGAAATTCCTCGCCTTGAGAAAAATGTCGGCATTCTTGCTGCTGTCTCGAATATGGCAACACTGGTGGGGTTACTTGGAACTGTCGTCGGTATGATCGGTGCATTTGCAACAGTGGCGACTGTTTCGGCGTCGGAAAAGGCCACGGTATTGGCTGCCAATATCGCGGAGGCGATGAACTGTACAGCATTTGGACTGATTGTCGCCATTCCAACTTTGGCTGGATATATCATATTTAATAATTGGTCGCAGAGAGTTGTGGACGATATTCATGAGGTCAGCGTGACAACTCTGAATTTCATTTTGACCCATCGTGAAAAATTGTCGAGGAAGTAATGAGTGCTACGTCTGGCGATGATGAACTCAATCTTGTTCCCTTTATCGATCTGTTTTCTGTTTTGATCTGTTTTCTTCTCATGACAGCCGTCTGGATGAATATTGATTCGCTTGCGACAAATTCGAGCCAGGTAACAAGCAGTGACCAAGATACGCCTCCTCCAACTGAGAAGCCAATTTCTTTGTCAGTTACCATCATTGGAAACGAAATATTAATGTCGGAGAACGAAAATGTAACTAAAGTTCCCTTGGTGCTCGATACACAGGGACGACCGCAAACAGAAAAGATGCTTGAAGTCTTGGCTGGGTGGAGGAAGACCTACCCTGACAAGAGAGATGTTGTTCTGAATACCGAAAATCGAGTTTTGTATCAGACGATGATCGCTGTTTTTGATACCCTGGTCGGAAGTGGTTGGACTGACGTGGGAGTAAGCACACAGTGAGTCACTTGAAAGGGAGCTTTAAGCGCAAAATCACCGTCCCTGGCTTTCACCTCCACTCAAAATATGATCTTCACTTTTTGCGAGAGCGTCAGCATCAAAAGAAAATGAGAAAATCTGAGCCCGGCCTTCCGTTGACGGCGCTCATTGACATTTTTTCTATGCTTGTGATCTTTCTTTTGATGAACTTCTCAGCATCCGGCGAGATCTTTTTTATGTCTAAAGCTAAAATACGGATACCTGATGCGAAGCATTCAGTTCCCCTCGAAAATTTACCTCTGATAACTATTACCAGTAACGAAATTATCTTTGCGGCAGCCAAGGGAAAAGCATATATTCAACCCATTCCCAGTACAGATGAGGGATTTGATGGGCTGAGGGCTAAACTTCAGGAGTTTAAACGCTCAGAGAAGCCGCCCGATCCAAATCAGCCAGAGAAAAGGAAGATTAACATTCAAGCAGATCAGAAAACACCAATTTTAGAGGTGAAAAGGATCATGACCGTTTTGATTACAGAGGGCTGGGAAGGTATCAATTTTGCGGTCAGGAGGAACGAAGTAGGTGGTAAATGAGGCACTTGATCTTGTTCTGCATTTGGAAGCCCACATTGCGAACCTCGCCACTTTTATGGGGCCGTGGCTTTATACCTTCCTGTTTTTAGTGATTTTTTGTGAGACAGGCCTGGTTGTCATGCCTTTTTTGCCTGGGGACTCATTGCTTTTCTCATTGGGATCCATTTGTGCAGTTCGGCCCGATTTGTTGGATTTAAAATTGCTCTGTCCCCTTTTGATTGGTGCGGCCATTCTTGGTGATGGGGTCAATTTTTCCTTTGGACACTTCTGTAGAAATCGTTTTTTGAAAAATAGCAAAAGACGATTCCTGAATGAAAAACATCTCGAGAAGGCTGAAGTATTTTATAAAAAGTACGGAGGGAAGGCCATTTTCCTGGCGAGATTTCTGCCGATTATCCGAACTTATGCTCCTTTTGTTGCTGGCTTAAGCTTGATGCCCAGGCTAAAGTTTATCTACTATAATATCTTTGGTGCTTTTGTCTGGATCTGTACGTTTCTCTTTGCGGGTTTTTTCTTTGGTGAAACTGAGATCGTAAAGCAGAACTTTTCATTGATCATGCTTGCAATTATTTTGCTTTCAATGCTCCCCATTTTTTATGAGATATTTCGGAAATTCTTTTGCTCTCCACCTGCCGCTTCATTTCACAGCGGCGCATCTGAAGTCAAGGACTAGGAGATATCGTAGGCAGGTGTTTTGGGTGGTCAGAATTACCTTTATTTGGGTCCTTGTTCGAATTGAATCTGCGTCCGGTCCATAATACACTTATGCATAGATAATATATGGGTAGCTTCGGCTTAGTTTTTCGGATATATGGATGAGAGGCGCGGATTGGGTTGCCAGTTGCGGGTAGTTTGAGGATGAAAGCTTAGTGCTTGGCGTGGCCAAGTTAACTTGAGGATAAGAGGGAGACCGTTTGTATGGGCGGAATGTCACTGTTTCACTGGGTTATTATTATTCTTATTGTCTTGGTCGTGTTTGGCCCCAGTCGTTTACCAAATCTGGGCAAATCCTTAGGGCAAGCCATTCGAGGTTTCAAAAAAGGACTTGATGAGAGCATGGATAGCATGGAAAATGAGGGCACCTCTAGAACTCAACCTGAAAAGCTTCAGGCCGGGGACAGTGCGACCAAGTCAGATGTCAAATCAGAGGTTAAAAAGTCCGAAAAAGAGGAAGTCTAGAATAAAGCCCGAATGAAAATGGCTGGCCTAAGACTTTCCAGATTCATATATTGAAAATATCAGATTTTAGCTACAGTTATCCCGATTCATTGGTTGCGACAGAGCGCGCTATGTCTTCCCGGGTTATGTTCGTTGGGGCCGGCAATCGATCTCCGACAATCGGACCTGTCACAAATCCCAGAGAGTTGAACCTGAGCGAGGCGCGTGATCTTTTAGGACCCGGTGACCTCCTTGTTCTCAATGATACGGGAGTGATCCCCTGCCGAATTTTTACCCCCGAAAATAGGGAGATTCTGTTTGTTTGTCGAGAGTCGCCAGACACGTGGCAGGTCTTGTTCCCGGCGAGAGGTTTGGCTCTCGGAAAAAAAATGGAGCTTCCCGGTGGGCGGATCGCGACTCTTGTCAGAAAAGGACTTCCACAAATTTTGAAAATCGAGGGAGAGGAGCTTTTGCCCCGAATACTTTGACCAATATGGAGAATTGGCTCTTCCTCCCTATATTCAAAGAGCGAGGGGCGAGAGGCACAATCGGGAGAAGGATCGGGAGAATTATCAATCGGCTTGGTGGAGGAATTTGGGAAGTACAGCTGCACCCACCGCCAGTCTTCATTTTTCTCAAGACGATCTGAAGTATTGGGGCGATCGGGGCGTTGGCATCGCTTTGACGACTCTTCACGTCGGCTTGGGCACATTCCTTCCAATCAAAGTCAAAGATTTGTCTGAGCATCTTATGCACAAAGAGTGGTGCTCTATTCCTCGTGAGACTCTCAATTTGATCGAGATGACTCGATCCAAGGGGGGACGGGTTTTTGCTTTGGGTACGACCGTCACCCGTACTCTCGAGTCTTGGGCGAGTGGATTGCTTTCTGAATTTGAGGGAGGAGTGTGCGGAAATACGGATTTATTTATTCGTCCAGGGTTTGAATTTAGGGTCGTAGACGTGTTAATGACCAACTTCCATCAGCCCGAGAGCTCATTGTTAGCATTGGTTTGTGCCTTTGCGGGCCGGGAAAAGGTGATGGAATCTTATCGTTGGGCGATTGATCACCAATTTAGACTCTTTAGCTACGGAGATTTGACCATATGGGAGAGACCTTCAATTCGTTCAAACTCTTAAAGCAAAATGGTGAAGCTCGCGCAGGGATCTTAGAGACCGCACGAGGAGCCATCGAAACCCCAGTTTTTATGCCCGTTGGAACAAAAGGGAGTGTGAAGGGGATGCTCCCCCATGAACTCAAGGACCTGGGCGCCCAGATCATTCTCGGAAACACCTATCACCTGCATCTTCGACCCGGTGAAAAGACGATTCAGAGACTTGGCGGACTACATCAATTCACAGGATGGGCAGGCCCGATCTTAACTGATAGTGGCGGATTTCAGGTTTTTTCTCTCTCTCAATTGGCCAAGATTTCAGAAGAGGGAGTGGAATTTCGGAGCCATTTGGATGGGGCAAAGCATTTTATCAGTCCTGAAAAGAGCATGGAAATCCAAATGGACCTCGGTGCCGATATCATCATGGCATTTGATGAGTGCCCAGCTTATCCGGCCACAAGCGAGAGTCTAAAAAAATCCATGGATTTAACTTACCGTTGGTTGCTTCGGTCCAAGGCCAGCATGGTGAGGCAAGAGAGCATGTTGTTCGGAATTGCTCAGGGAGGTTTGGATTTGAATCTTCGCCTTGAAAGTCTCGATCAAATTACAAGTGTCGACCTTCCCGGGTATGCATTGGGGGGCTTTAGCGTTGGTGAGCCTATTCATTTGATGCATGAGCTTGTAAAGGTCATAGGGCCTCGAATGCCCCGTAATAAGCCTCGTTACCTGATGGGCGTGGGGACCCCGCTTGACCTTATTTTATCAGTCGATTCGGGAATTGACATGTTTGATTGCGTGATGCCAACGAGAACAGCGCGAAACGGCACTCTGTTCACCTGGTCCGGAAAAGTACATATAAAGAGAACTCAATACAAAGAGGATCCAGCCCCCCTGGACTCTGAATGTGACTGCTGCACCTGCCAAAATTATTCGAGAGCCTTCCTCAGGCATATGTTTATGAGCGGTGAAATTGTTTCTGCGCGTCTCAATACCATACATAATCTCCATTTCTACTCCCAGCTTATGGCAAGAGCTCGACGAGCCATTCAGGATGGGAGTTGGCCAGAATACCGTGATTTTTGTTTAACGCGATTCGCTAAATCGCAGGACAATCAGTAGGCAAGCCTTTTTTCTCAGTGAGTTTGGACACTTCCTCATTGATTTTTTTCGTTTCCGATGATCATTTGTGGACCGAATTGATTCGGAGGTAAATTATGTTCAGTGTGTTCAGTCAGATCGCTTGGGCTCAGCAAGCAAATGGAGCCTCAGCTCCCAATTTTCTTGAGCAAATGATCCCATTCGTGTTCATTTTTTTGATTTTCTTTTTTCTTATCATACGCCCCCAACAGAAGCGTCATAAAAAGCAGCAGGAATTCATGTCTTCTCTCAAGAGGGGCGATTCGGTTTTGACATCCGGAGGAATCTTGGGAACGATAGAGGGTCTGACGGAAAAATTTGTCACACTTGAAGTGGCAGATGGTGTCCGTCTCCGGATTTTGAAAAGTCAAATTTCGGGGCCATCGAGTGAGGAACAGAAATGACTGAAAACATCAAAGTGCGTTTTGCTATCGTCATCGCAGCTGTACTTTTAGCAGGTGCTTGGATCGCCCCCAATTTCATTGATTTTAAAGAAGGTGATTGGTGGTTCTCGAAAAAGAAAATGGTCTACGGTTTGGATATCCAGGGTGGCTTGCACCTTGTTATGGGAGTGGATACCCACGGGATCATTGTTGAGAAAACGGTGCGGTTGTCGAGAAGCCTCAGAGATGAACTTAAAAATAGAAATGTGGGGGTTGAGAGCATTGCTGCTCAGGCAGAAGATAAAACGAGGCTAGATGTCGTCCTCAAATCAGACGTCGACGTGAAGAGCTTGAAAAGCTATATCGCTGATACCTACCCAGCCACAATTCAGATTTTGGAGACAGCAGGAAATAGAGTGACTCTGAGATATTTTGATAACGTTATCAGAGATCAAAAGCAGCAGGTTATCAATCAGGCCATCGAAGTGATTCGAAATCGAATCGATGAGTTCGGAGTGGCGGAGCCGAGTATTTCTGCGCAAGGGAGCGAGCGTATTTTAGTCCAGCTCCCTGGGATTCAAGATGCGGTCAGAGCGAAAGAGTTAATTAATCGTACCGCCCGCTTGGATTTTCGAATTGTTTCCAGAGATGTTGAGCAGGCCAAATTGGCTGAGCTTATTGGTTCGGCCGAGAAGGCAGGCAATTATGCTTTCGGTAAAGACGGATTGCGTTATTTGGCGTATGTAAAAAGGCTAAATGAGGATCTTAAAGGCAAGATACCAGAGAATACTCTCGTTGTTTTTCAAAAACCCGAGGAAGCAGCAACTCTTGAGGCTGGAAAAATTCCTTATTTAGTTATGAGTGACACAGATCTGACGGGAGATCAGCTTGAGGATGCAAGTGTTCATCCCGGTGAATATGGCGAGCCAGAAGTTGTCTTTTCCTTTAGTCCTGACGGCAGACGCAGATTTGGTGAGATCACAGAGAAAAATGTTGGCAAACAAATGGCGATCGTTCTTGACGAAATTGTTCAGAGTGCTCCAGTCATTCAAGGAAAGATTGCCTCTTCCTCAGCACGAATCACTTTGGGCGGCGGCAGAGACTATCAAAAAACAGTAAATGAAGCCAATTTTATTGCGACTGCACTTCGCGCTGGAGCTCTTCCGGCAAATTTGGAGCAGCTTGAAGAAAGAACTGTGGGACCCAATCTCGGGGCGGACAGCATTGCGGCAGGAAAGAAGGCAACCCTTATTGGCGTAGCTCTCATTTTCCTGTTTATGGCCCTCTATTATCGCAAGTTGGGTATTATTGCCGATATTGCGCTCAGTTTGAATGTGCTTTTTCTTTTGGCAATTCTGACCTCATTGGGAGCAACTTTAACCCTACCTGGAGTGGCGGCCATAGCTCTGACAGTGGGGATGGCGGTAGATGCCAATATCATTATATTTGAGCGGATCAAGGAAGAGTTGCGTAAGGGAACCGGGACATCTGCTGCGATTAAGGATGGCTTTTCGAACGCATTTAGTTCAATCTTTGATGCGAATATCACGACTGTTGCTACCAGTTTGATCCTTATGTACTACGGCACGGGGCCAGTGCGCGGCTTTGCGGTCAGCTTGACAATTGGAATCGTGACTTCCATGTTTACCGCCGTATTTGTTAGCCGAGTTTTGATTGAGATTATGACCAAGTGGTTTAAAGTTAAAAATATTGCCTCTGTTTAAGGAGAAGAAGATGGGAAGACGAGACGCAAATGTGAATAGCTCCAAGGCAGGGCCTTCGAAAAGTCATCATCACCCTGGGAAAATAAATTTTTTGGGAGTAGGAAGTGTTTTTGCGGTTGTCTCTACTTTAATGGTTATCGGGTCCTTGGCCTTGATCCTTATAAAGGGATTTAACTATGGAATTGATTATGCTGGTGGAACCGAGGTCCAGGTCTTATTTAACCAGAAGGTAGAAATCGGCAAGGTTCGCGAGTTTATGAAGCAAATGGGGTACGGTTCGGCTTCAGTTCAGTCTTTTGGTGGGACTGATGATAGAAATGAGTACTTAATTCGGCTTGAATCCATCTCGGGAAAAACGGAAAAAGAAACAAACGATATGCTGCAAGCCCTGAATTCCAAGCTAACGACCGGGTTAACGGCAAGTTTTCTGGTGAGGGAGCGTCGATTCGTCGGGTCGATTCGGTGGGGCCTCAGGCTGGTTCAGAACTGAAAAGGAACGGGCTTCTTGCGGGGTTTTATAGTCTCTTGGCCATTTTGATTTATGTTGGTCTGCGTTTTGATTATAAATTTGCGCCGGGCGCTGTGTTCTGTCTTTTTCACGATGCAATTGTCGTTTTAGGGATATTCTCTTTGTTTGGTCGTGAAGTAAATTTACAGACCATGGCCGCCGTTTTGACAGTCATTGGATATTCTTTGAACGACACGATCATTATTTTTGATAGAATTCGTGAGAATGAGCCCCTCTTTCGAGAGGAAAAGTTTACTTGGTTAGTAAATCGGTCGATAAACGATACCTTGTCTCGAACAATTTTGACCTCAGGTGCGACTCTTCTTTCTGTCATTGCGCTGTATTTATTTGCGGGTGGAGTGATCAGAGATTTTGCATTCACTATGGGGTTGGGTATTTTAATAGGTACTTATTCTACTATTTATGTTGCAAGCCCCCTCGTTATTTTACTTGATAGTCTCAATCGTAAACCATCGACGGTTTGATCTTGGAATTGAAGTGCTTGTGAGTTTGGTAGAGTGATAGAGTGGCAGGCCCGCGGAAACTCTGATCTTCGTTCTTCGGGTCCCCCTAGGATTCCGGATCTCGTCTGGCGAATTTTGAATGCACGTGGGCTTCATTCTGAAGAAGTCATAGATTCTTTCTTGTCTCCCGCTCTCAAAAACCTGAGTGATCCGGCCGTTATGGATGGAATGAAAACGGCTGTCTCCCGTCTTATGCAGGCTTATTCGAAAAAGGAAAAAATCTGTGTTTATGGTGATTTCGATTTAGATGGAACCTCTGGTTTGGCGCTCTTGCTCAGGGGACTTGAATGGCTTGGTTATGAACAGGTGGGTGGGTATCAGCCGAAACGGCTCACCGAAGGCTATGGTCTTCATGCGCACGCGATAGAAGAGTTCTCTCGGCAAGGTGTTTCGCTTGTGGTCACGGTAGACGTAGGTATTACGGCTCATAAAGCCGTTGAGAGAGCCAATGAATTGGGCGTTGATGTGATTATTACGGATCATCATTTGCCGCAAGGTGAACTTCCATCGGCAGTCGCTGTTCTCAATCCTAACAAGGGAACTTGTCAGTCAGGATTGGGCCATCTTTGTGGAACTGGAGTTGCGTTCTATTTGGTTCTTGCGCTTCGCAGTTCTTTTCGCCAGAGGAATTGGCTTAAGACCGATTTTGATCCGAAGAAATTGTTAGACTGCTTTGCGATTGGGACCCTCACAGATTTGGTTCCGCTAGTTGGTGAGAATCGCATTTTGGTGAGGCATGGCTTGATTGAGTTAGCGCGGACAGAGAGGCCCGGTTTGCAGGCCCTACTTGAAGAGCTTGGTTTGGGAGGGCGCGCTTTGGGATCGCAGGAAGTGGCGATTCGATTTGCTCCAAAATTAAACGCTTTGTCTCGCATGGAAATGGGGGTTCTACCACTGGATCTATATTTGGCGAATTCAAGAAAAGACGCCAACGAACTTGTCGGTAAAGTGATGGCGAACAATGAATTGAGACTCAGGGTGCAGGCCGAGGCCCATGAGGAGGCAGTTCTTCAAGCAAATGAGAGAAATCAGCAGGGATACATTTGGGTTTGGTCTGATCGTTTTCATCAAGGTGTCATAGGGCTAATCGCAACGAAGCTGGCGCAGACTTTTCAGATCCCCGCCTTTGTTGGATCTGTCCATACCGACAAAGGGACCGTAACCGGCAGTGCACGCTCTCCTTTTGCAGGGGCGACCAGTGTGCTAAAGGCCTTGGAATTTTCAGCGAGCAGTCTGAGAAAATTCGGAGGACACTCTCCAGCAGCAGGATTTGAAGTAGAATTAAATAATGTTGAGGGTCTGGATGCTAGATTGGGAGAATTCTTTTCTTTATCAAAAGCTGAGAAGACGAAGATGCCGTCCCTTGCTTATGATGTGGTTTGCGACCTTGATGAGATTAATGCGATGTTTATGACATGGTTTGCGCACTTGGAGCCCTTCGGTACAGGATGGGAACCAGTTGTTGTAAGGATCGATAACCTAGAAATAACTTCTGTTCGTCAGCTTCGAGGAGGTCATTATAAAATCGAAGTGAAAGATCCGAAATCAAGCCAGCGAATTGATGTTCTGTGGTTTTCCCCACCACCTCAACACGCTTTTTTTTGCCCGAAGGATTCAACAGGAAGAGCGGTGGATATTCTTGGAGAACCTCAGTGGAATTTCTTCGCCGGCAAAAAGAGTATTCAACTCTTGGTAAAGGACTTGAAGTTCGCCATTCAGTAGGTGATTTTTTAGTTTATCATCTGATGATGATAATTGCAGGCTCAATCTATACTTGAGGCCCTTTTGGTATCTATGCTAGCTCTGGGAGTGATCTTAAAACAGGGGGATGTTATATGGTGGAATTAAAGCAAAAACTTTCTGAGCGAGCAGCTCAGGCCAGAGATGTG
The DNA here is from genome assembly GCA_016714165.1 of Bdellovibrionales bacterium. Lineage (NCBI taxonomy): Bacteria > Pseudomonadati > Bdellovibrionota > Bdellovibrionia > Bdellovibrionales > Bdellovibrionales bacterium. Next base: position 14,204 of record JADJNU010000002.1, on the reverse strand, counting down.
GCGAATAGGGCGAAAAAGGAGTTGGACCGAAAAATCCTCGATTTGACTTCTTTGCGTTTCGAGAAAATAAAGAGTCTTCTGGCAGAAAAGCAGAAGCGTTGGGAAACCGACGGAGATGTGGTTTATCAGTTGGCAGAAAAAGTTCTGAAGAGGGCCATATCCATTCGTGAATCCCTAGTGACACCAACGAAGAGTGATCAGGATGAGAAACAAAAGAAGGAAACGGCACAGGACGTAAAGGTTTCTAAGGTCGGGAGTTCAGAAGAAAAACAGAAGCTGGCTCAGACATCAGAGAAATTTGAGGGGCGCTCAGGGACCTCAAATAAACCCGCGATAAAATCCAAGGGAGAGTCGAAAAAGGGGAATGCGACTGGAGTTAAGAAGAAATCAAAATCAGTTAAGAAGTAAAAGATTGGACTTTTTTCTGTGAGAAAAAGATCTATCGTTCTATTGTCTGCGGGCTTGGATTCGGCGGTCAATTTATTCGAGGCTCATCTCGATACTGAAGTTATTCTGGCATTGACGTTTGACTATGGACAACGTGCTGCTATTCGAGAGATTCAGAAAGCCAGTTCACTTTGTGGGCTTCTCTCTCTCAAGCATCATGTTGTAAATTTGCCTTGGTTTATTGATTTTACAACGACCTCTTTAATAAATCGAAATGTATCTGTGCCAGAATCAGGTGAGGTTGATATCAATTCATTGGGACAATCAAAGGCGACAGCGGAAAGAGTTTGGATACCCAATCGAAATGGAATTTTTTTAAATATTGCGGCCGGCTATGCTGAAGGTTTGGGTGCCAATTATATTGTGCCGGGTTTTAATGCTGAGGAAGCATCAACATTTCCAGATAATTCCGAAGACTTTATTGAGGTGCTCAATCAAAGCTTAAGACTCTCCACTGCCTCCCGAGTCGAAGTTCGCTGTTACACAACTCGTTTGACGAAGCCAATGATCGTTCGCAGGGGGAGAGAGCTGGGGGTTCCTTTTGAGGATATTTGGCCCTGCTATCATGATGGAGAAGAGTGGTGTGGGAAGTGTGAGTCGTGTCTGCGTTTTCTGCGGGCTCTGAAGGAGTGATAAGATGAAAAGTCTTTGGATTACCAAAAGATTTCCTTACGACGGAACCCAACTTCGACCATTATTTGCCTATTTGGGTGAGGGATTATTGGGCGATTCCATTGTCTCTTGGCGAGGACCTTGCCAGATAGACTGGGTGAACATGGTTGATGGTGAAGACCTTCGGGCTCAGAGTCCCATTGCGGGATCTGATATGGTCCATTTTATCGTCGAAAAATTCGATTGCAGTTTGTTTGCTGCGGTTAGTTTGCAAAGGCTCATAACAGCTATAGCTCTTGAGCTGATTCGAAATTTGGCAAAAGAGAGCGTTCTCGCTCTGCAGGTTTTTCGGGTGGGAGATGATCTATTTTGTGGAGATAAAAAGCTGAGCATCAGTGTCGCCACTTTGAGTCTGCGGTCAGCTTTGATTCATTTTGCCCTCAACGTGAGCAATGAGGGGACTCCTGTCCCCACTCTGTCTCTGATCGATCTCGGAATTAACCCCGAGGAGTTTTCTCGCCTTCTTTTGGATCGAGTCGTTGAGGAAGTCCATAGTGTGACGGAGGCGACCTGCAAAGTGAGGACTGTCTGACGTATGAGAGCGCCCCGTATCAGAGGGCAATGACTTCTTTGATTTCGGGTATTGATGATTTGAGTCGTGCTTCTACCCCATCTTTAAGGGTGATCATTGAACTGGGACAACCGGAGCAAGACCCCCTCATAGAGACGTAAACAATCTGATCTTCGTATTTATGAAATGAGATATCTCCCCCATCCATTGCGACAGCCGGCTGAATCTCATCCGAAAAGATCTGTTTGATTAATCTCACCTGTTCTGAATCATCGCTTCTGGGATTAACCACTTCGGGCAAAAGAACGGCCTCGCCACTAAGAAGATGCTCCTCAAGAAGGTTTGCTAAAGGCTCTGCAATAATATCCCAGTCAACCCAATCTTGTTTTGTCACTGTGACGAAATCGGCACCAATAAAAAAGCCTGCAACCCAGGGAAAGCCAAATATCTTAGCGGCCAGAGGCGAGCGCTTGGTCTGCCCTGCATTTAGAAATTCAGCTGATTCGTCGGCTATCTGACGGCCGAAGGAAAACTTCATTGTTGCCGGATTTGGCGTTTGGTCAAACTGAACCTGAATTTGAGATGGCATTGGGAATCTCCTCTTCACATATCAATTACCTAATAGGGGGAGAAAAGACAAACTTCTTTTAAATCAGCGGAATCAACCGAATCAGCTAAATCGATTAAATCTCCATGGGGCCTATTCGCCGAAGGGAGCGCCAATGCTGGAGAGCAAGTTGGGCGCTGAGCAAGGCGAATATTCCTGCCAAAATTAACACGGTTGAGATGAAGCCAAGATGATCGCCTAGAATCCCCACGGGAAGACACATGATTGGCCCTATACTGATGAAACACATGCCAATGAGAGAGCTAATTCGCCCCCGATACTCCTCTTCGAGATCCAAATGAATGCTCACGGTCAGAGAGGCAAAGGTCAAATAGCTAAAGAAACCATTTACAGTCATTGCCAATGAAGTGGTGGTGGCGGTTGGCATGAAAGGAACAGAAATAAGCGACAAGATGCCCATTGGAATACTTAACTGAAGGGTATTGATCGGTTTTATGGGCTTCCAGAACGCAAAGGTCAGCGCTCCAGCCAGGGCTCCAAAGGCTGGCAAACTGAAAACATAGCCAAACTCAGCTCCTGAAAGTTGAAATTTCTGGCGCACGAAAGTGCGGAAGATGACCATCATGATGGGAAAAACAAAGCAAATCGTGAGAAGGAGCTGTATCAATCGATAGCGAATGGAGCGATTGTTTTTGAGATAACGAAAACCTTGAGAGATGGCGGCAAGTTGAGATGTTCCATGGGGGGTGGCCCTGTGAAGTGGGGGCTGGAGTTTGATCTTCGCAAGAACGAAGAGCAGGCCAAAATAGGACAGGCCGTCAAATAGAAAAACAAGTGATGGACCACCATGAGCCATCAAAAAACCGGCGACCAATGGTCCCAGCATTCTTGCGAGGTGGAAGTTAGATGAAGATAGGGCAATGGCCTGCTGAAAATCCGAACGTGGAACAAGTCTGGCGCGGAGCGCCTGTTCGGCAGGCGAGTCCAAAGACATAACAGTCCCTTCGATAATTCCAAATACAATCAGTTGCCAGAGTTGAATATGACCGAATTCGGTTAGGGATGCGAGAATGAGAGAGGAAATCGCTAGAATCGAACGGGTCACAATCATCACACGTCGGACTTCGAGCTGATCGACAAGGACGCCGCCTTGGAGAATAAGAAAAGAGGCAGGCAATGCGACAGAAATCATGAGGAGTCCCAAGGCAGCAGCTCTTCCAAGCATTTCCACGACGATCCAGGCACGAGCCAGTTCATGAGACCATGTTCCGACCATGGAAATCGTTTGAACCAAAAAAAATTGGCGAAAGCTGGCATGCTTGAATGGCGAAAAGCGAGTGGCTAGGAACTTTACCATAGAGGAACATTATGAATGAAACAGATCATGAAATCCAGCAGAGCTTCTCTATGTTGCGGCCCTCTTTTACTTGATTTAGTAGGTCACTATGATTAGGTTCGTAATTCTAAAAAAACGTCAGATATTTGTGTTTGTGGTTTCCACTGCAATCGACAGGTTTGATAATTTTCGCTAAGGGGCAATAAATGACACCAAGAGTTAGGGAGATTTTGAGTTGGTATGGGAGTGAGAATCCTGGAGTTTTAGCAAATATGGCAAGGCTCTTGAATCACGGTCGCTTGGGAGGCTCGGGTAAGATGGTGATTCTTCCCGTCGACCAGGGCTTTGAACATGGTCCAGCTCGAAGTTTTGCCAAGAATCCAGATGGCTATGATCCAGCCTATCACATGCAACTCGCCATTGAATCCGGTTGCAATGCGTATGCGGCGCCACTGGGTTCCCTCGAAGCTTGCGTTCGGGATTACGCTGGAGAAATTCCATTGATTTTAAAGATCAACAATTCAGAGACACTTTTCGAAGTAAAGGGCTCTCCCATTTCAGCGCTCACTTCTTCTGTAGAGGACGCACTGAGATTGGGCTGTTCGGCGATTGGTTTCACCATTTATCCGGGAAGCGAAAAGCGAAAAGCGATGTATGAAGAAATCGCGGCGGCCTCCCGTTTGGCCAAGCAGGCAGGATTGGTTGTGGTTGTTTGGGCCTATGCCCGCGGTACAGATCTGTCTAAACAGGGCGAGACGGGGATTGATGTCATTGCCTACTGTGCTCAAATTGCTGCCCAACTTGGCGCTCATATCATCAAGGTGAAACCTCCAACTTCTTACGTTGAGCAAGAGGCGGCGCGCAAAGTTTATAAAGAAATGAATATTAAAATTGAAACAATGGCGGATCGCACTCGCCATGTGCTCGACTCGGCTTTTAACGGAAAACGAGTTGTGATCTTTAGCGGAGGTGAGGCGAAATCCAACGATGAGCTCCTCACTGAGGTGCGAGGTCTTGCCCAGGGTGGCGCATTCGGTAGCATCATGGGACGAAACGCGTTTCAACGCCCAAAGAACGAGTCCATTCAGATTCTTCACAAGGTAATGGATATTTTTGCAGGCGCGGCTGAGTAATCCGAATTGATTGAGGGAAAGGTTGTTTTATGAAAGATCAAACGAGTTCAGAGAACAGCGAGGATGCGGCTGCGACCGGACCGGAGAGAGAAAATCCTTTGCGAGCTGAGAAAAGAAGAAAGCTCCATTTGCTTCGCGCAAAAGGGATAGATCCCTTCCCTCATAACTTTAAACCCACTCACGAAGCGGGGTATATTTGCGAGAAATTTGGCCACTTTGAACCGGGAAGAAAGGAAGAAACAGAAGTAGTCGTTATTGCCGGTCGGCTGATGACCAAGAGAGACATGGGCAAGGCTTCATTTTTTAACTTGAAGGATCAGAGCGGTTCTATTCAAGTTTATGTGCGGGTTCAGGAGTTGTGCGAGAATGACAGACTGGCTTTTGAGTTAATTGATATCGGTGATCATGTGGGATTGACGGGTTTTGTATTTAAAACCCAAAAGGGAGAACTTTCAGTGCATGCGAAGTCCTTTACAATTCTTTGTAAATCACTTGAGCCTTTACCTGAGAAATTCCACGGCGTGGCCGACATTGAGATCAAGTATCGTCATCGCCATTTAGACCTCATTATGAGTCCAGAATCATGTCGAGTTTTTGAAATGCGCTCCCGAATCATTCGGGAAATTCGAAAATTTCTGGATGGAAGGGGATTTTTGGAAGTAGAAACTCCTGTTCTTCAGCCCATTTACGGAGGGGCAGCTGCCTATCCCTTTTCAACCCACCATCGTGCTCTCGACATGAAGCTTTTTCTTAAGATCTCTCCTGAACTCTATCTAAAAAGGTTAATCGTGGGGGGGCTTCACAAAGTTTACGAAGTTTCTAAGAATTTTCGGAACGAAGGTATTGATCGCTCTCATAATCCTGAGTTTACGATGTTAGAGTATTATGAGGCCTACACTGACTACAAAGATCAAATGATACAGTTTGAAGAGCTTGTTGCAACCGTCTGTGAGAACGTAAGAGGTTCTAAAACGCTTGTTTATCAAGGCAAGGAATTGGATTTTACTCCGCCCTGGCGCAGATTGAGAGTTTTGGATGGAATCAAGGAGTATGGCGGATTTGATCCTGCCAAGTTGTCGGATGAAGCATTATTTGAAAAGATCAAATCATTGGGTTCAGATTTTAAGAATCAACCACGTCGTGGTGAAATGATTATGGAGGCCTTTGAGCTGACTGTTGAGAAGCATCTCTGGCAGCCAACCTTTATACTGGATTTTCCCGTCGAGGTTTCTCCCTTAACGAAGAAGCATCGATCTGAATCAGGCTTGGTCGAGAGATTTGAACCGGTTGTGGCAGGCATGGAATTGGGAAATGCTTATACCGAGTTGAATGACCCAGAAGATCAACTTGAGAGACTAAAAGAACAGGAAAGTCTTCGTCTGATAGATGAAGAAGCCCAACCGATGGATTCAGATTTTATTCATGCGATTGACGTGGGAATGCCTCCGACAGGGGGAGTTGGACTTGGAGTTGAACGTCTGGTCATGATTCTGACGGATCAGCCCAGCATTCGTGATATTATTTTCTTTCCCACGATGAAGCACAAGTAGAGTGATCGTGAGTCAAGTCAAATATGTGGGGCTTGGGTAAATGGATATTTGTAAAAATCGTTTTATTTCTGTCTCAGGTTCCTCACTCGTTATTCAGCTGGTTTTTATTTTCCTGCTTGGTGGCTGCCAAACTTCGGCGCCCACTCGAGTCACAGAAAATCAGAATTTGGATTTAAAGGTCCTTAGTTCTCGCATGAGCGCACCAGTTGTGCTGAGCGATGAACTTGTTGTCATCGACACTCGAAGCCGCTTTGATTATACAATGGCCCATGTGCCGGGCTCTATTCCTCTCAGCTGGCAGGAGTTCGTTGACGGGAGGAGTGCAACTCCGGGAAGGCTTCAACCGAGTTTTCAGCGGTTTGCTCGCCGTTTGGCGCTATTGGGGGTGCATTCTTCAACGCCAGTTTTGGTTTTGGGAAATGGTTTAAAGGGAAAAGGCGATGAGGGCCGTCTGGCTTGGACTCTCTTTTATCTAGGAGTGACGAATATTCAAATCGCAGATATTGAAGCTTTTGCCAAGGGACTTACCAATGTTGAAACTCCTCCACGTAAAAATGCTGATTATTGGGAGCCGAATATAAAATCTACTGTGGAGGCAAGCCAAAACGAAGTTGAGAATGCTGTTTTTGGGAAGAAGAAATTGGGAGAAAAGATTTATCTTATAGACGTCAGATCAAAAGCTGAATATTTTCGGAAGAAGGGGCGAAATTCTGAATATAGTGCGCCCGATTTGGGAGCTATCAATATTGAGTGGAGAGATTTTTTTCAACCAGACGGGCGTCCACACCTTCCCATGAGAGATAAGCTTCGGGCCATCGGCATTCAATTTAAGGATCGCGTAATTGCGATAAGTGACAATGGAGTGCGGTCGGCAGCCGTGACGATGGCACTTCCTAGCGATGGGATTTTCAGGGGCAGCGAACTATTCCGGTGGCTATTCAGAACTTCTTGAAATCGATCTCGCTAGCACTTGATTCTGGCTCCTAGTCGTGAATGCCACCCCTTAGGAAGCCGACGAGCCTGTCAGAGGCCGACTTCTTCTCTGCCTTCGCACGTGATTGTTGAGAATATGATCTTTTAGAATTTCCATTTTCGTTTAGAGAACTTGGCTTTCGTTGCCTTGACAAGCTTTCTGTTCTTGAGCTTCAGGTAGGTTTGAGGAGCAATCGATTGAAGATCTGAGGCAGGTTCTTTGCTACAACTCGATTGAAACTTCAGACTTGCTATCAAAAGCAGAACGCCGAACAGCGAGCCCCACACTATACTCTCTTGCTTAAAATACTGAATCATCCTCATGGATTTACTCCCTTTGTTTACTTGAAATCTCTCAATCATTTGCAAGCAACATCCATAATTCAGACGAGACAATATCAGCCTGCCACGTAATGAGGCAGGAATACAGAAATGAGATTCTCCGAACATCAAATTTAACAAATTTGTATCAAAACTCTGATGAAATTCCTCACTATCCACCACCATTTCGAAGACCTCAGGCCAACAAAGGCCCAAATGAGTCAATACAGCGGCTGGCCGCAAGCCTTCGCAAAGTTGTTGATCCGTGCGTGGCTGAACCAAATCCACCAGGAGTTCGGCTGCAGTGCTCACACCGGAGCGCTGCTGCCGGACGCATGTTTGAAGATCCTGAATTCCTGAGATTTAGTTCAGCCAGGCTCCCTTGGAGTTTGGAACAACAATCAAGCAGGCCAGTTCCAGTTATTTGAGCAGTGCTCTAATGACACTCATAACTTCAAATTATCATTTGGTATCTTTTTACACATAGGCAAAATTGATTGTTCTAGAAAAAAATTCATCTTGGGTGCTTGCCTTGACCATCGGTACCTAATGGCAATAGTTCATGCCCCAGGGTTAGGTTAATTGAAACAAGAGCAGCAAAACGGGTAAAGGAGAACTCATGATGGGCAATCGTGGGCAGGGTCTTTTGTCTTTTAGACAAAATTCAGTTTCGCAAAAAGTGAATCAAGTAAAAGCATCTTGGGAAAGTGGCTTGTTATCAGTCTCTTTGGAGCCCAAGTATTGTTGCCGCAGTCTGGATTTGGTGCAGATGAACCGACGACGCCATCCGAGGTGTCGCAGCCCTCAGTTGAGACCCCCAAGAAGGCCGCTGGAGCGTGCCGAAAGAAAGTTGCGTCAGCAGCGAAAGGTGAGCCACGTTAGATAAATCGCCCGTCGACAAGCCGGCCAAGACAGGCACTACAAAGCCCGCAAGAGCAGAAAAGCCAGCGGCCGCGGCGTAGACCCATCAAGTGAGACTGCCCAGATTTTATTTGAGCTATCGGATTTTCTCAGATTGGGAAGTCAGGTGGATTTAGCTGAAAATCCAGCTGTGAGGTTCCCTTTCTTGTTATGAATTCGGCAGAAAGGGCTGCGGCTTTGATTTATTCGACGCCTCCTCAGAGATCGCGTGATCCTCTCTTCAAGCGAAGGCCTGTCGAGTTTTTCACCATTATTTTCCTAAATATAGGCTTGGTACAGGCAGTATCGATGATCTGAGTCGTGAGGAATATCTTTGGTTTTTAGGAAAACTCAATGAACATGTCGTGATCGTGCCGCGTGCTTCGGTTGTAGCTGAATCTAAGGAGCCTTTGATGATTCGTGCGCAACCCTTAGAGGCAAACTTAACCAGAATTTTTGCTTCTCCGAATATGAGGAATGCCGCGAATCTCGGCGCCAACCATCCCTTGGCTACTGACTATACAGGTAGTTTCTTTAGGGCTGATGGTCGCCCTGTTGGGGTTGATGAGTTGTACCGGAACGGACCTGATATGCTCAATGCTCTTCTTGAGGTTGTGCAGAATGGGATTGTTCAGACAGATTATGGGCAGGCAGTATTGACCGATAGCCTTGTCATCTGGACATCCAACAACGAGAGCATAACTAAAGCGAGTGAAGATCAAGCTTTGAAGGCTTCCCTTGATCGGGCCGAAAAGAACCACATGAACCTGCTCATTTCGCCGGACCAAATCGAGCAAATTGCGGTTACAAGGCAAATTGGGGCCCACATGTTCGAGATGCGTGCGCTTGAGTCAAATGAGAGAGTACCCTATAACGCATTAGATATTTATCCGCTTCCAGATGCGGAAGGCAAGACTGCGACAGCCCTATCGACGATATGCGCTCTACTATAAGGGAGTAAACCGAGGGACGCTGGTGAGCCCTTTGACTCTGAACTATATGTCTTGGTTAGCATCCGCAACCAGGATGGTTGTAGATGTTCTAGCCTAAGAAAACATCAGTCCGAACTCAGTCTAGTCACCGCGAATCCAAGTCAGTTTCTGGATCCCGTTTACGGGTTGAAAGTGATTCTCGGAGAGATTGATCCAAGCAGTGATGCAGAATTGGTTGAGCTTTCCAGGATGCATCTTTTGCTCAATGAAGGCGATCAGGGCATTACCTCGCGAGATATGGAAACATGGCTTCGCTATGTCGTTCAAGTCTCTCAAGAAAAGAACATAGCGATTACACCTCTGTTGGCAGATATTGCATTTCAGGAGCTTTTAGATTCTTCAAAGATCAAACCAGAGAAATTCGAAACGAGAGCTCACTGGCAGAGTCTCCGCAGAAGAATCAAGTTTGAAATGCTTTTACCGCGTCTTGCAAATGACGTTCGGATTATTATCTCTGGCGAAGGCGAAAAATCTGACCGCATTTATGATGAAATATCAAGGGAGTTAATTGAGCTCGCGAATTATCCAGAAGCCGACTACGTCAGTAGCGACTCAGGTGCTCAAAGATTGCTATCAATAAGGATCGGTTGCAGAGGATTTTTGCCATTTACCAGCAAAGAACAACGTGAGATTTGAGCCCAAGTTTCTGCTCAGAACAATCAAGGGTGCCGGCAAAGCAAGCGTTCGTGATGCAAAACTGATGGAAGCGGTCAGACAATTTCTTGCCGATGAGGATTCAAGAACGGCCGATTACATTTCAGCCTTTGATACGTATTATCGCGGTGAAACCAATGATCCAGCGATTGTTGAACAGGTTGGAAGAAGCGAACGGATGCTTTCTAAATATGGATATGACGTTGCGGCCTTTTCAGCAAGCTGTTGGATTTGTGGCTCAGATGAGGGCTGAGAAGCTGATAAATAGGGATAGCGAGGCACCTTAAAGGCGGCTTCGAGGTCGACTTCAGAAGAAGTTGTTTCAATAGTTCAGCGCCGACGAGGGAAGAGGTTTATTGTATTTAAAATTATTTTAGGGTGAGGATAAGTGATGCAAGGGTTTTTCGGTTTTCGGTCTTTTAGTTGGATTGGTGTCTTGATCCATACTCTCAATTCAGAGGCCGCTCGGTTCACTTATTCTTCCCAAAGGTGCCGAAATCTTCGAGGTTGTGACGAATGGGGGCGAGTCGGAGGACATGCCCTCTGGGATTTATAAGCTGCACGCGAAAACAGGGGAATTGGACCTTCTTGTTCCCGGCAGCCCCACCGGGGTTCATCGGGCGTACAAGGGGATCCTAGCTTTGAGTCCCTTCAGGAGGCATCGGCTCTTCCAATGAAGCTCTGACATTGATCGATGGGCGTCTCACTCTATTCAATTACAATTCCAATCCCAAGAATAAAGTCCTACCTTTATTGGGGAAAGGGTCCTGCTGGGATAGGCCTGGTTGACGTCCTGAGCGGGAAGTCGATCGATCTGCCTCGTCTTGAACACCCTGATGAGATCATGATCTATGATGTGGGAACTCGATTTCGGGGATCTGTGTCGGAGCGGCTGCTTTTGATCTCCGTCAAAGTTGACAGTTTTTTGGGTAATGGAGTTACGTTTGCCTTTTAGTGCCCCCTCTCTTCTGGTGGAGAGAAGGTAGCTGTGGGATGATCGCGCCGTCGTTTTGGGCTACGAATACATGACCACGAAACAGTTGGAGAGGATGCACCTCTCCCTTGAAATAGTGGAAACGACTTCACCGTTCTGTCACCCCTTGTTGTGGAGAACGCAAGGATGCACGCTACCGTGCTGAAGATCAGAATGGTGTCATGTCTCGTATCGAATCGGGAAAGGTTAAAAACACAGAAGGGAAACTCGTTGACTCTGTTCCATTCCCATTCGCGGGCGTTCCCGTCTACAACCCCGCTACTGGAGCCTACTCATTAAATGAATATCCCATTGACCCAGTGGTCAGCGAATCTTGGGGCCAACTCGGCTTAGTTTACGACCCATTTTCTCGCAGCTATAGGCTTGTGGATATTCCTCATGAATTAAGTCGAGGGCAGACCACGGCGATGATATCTGGCGGGCAGATCACTTTTCTCGACAAAGAAACGGCCAAGGCGAGGTCGTTGGGGGATTTTGGAATTGATCGCGATCCTAAATCGGGAAAGTACTTGATAAGTGGATTGAGTTGGGACGGAGGAGTGGGTGATGGCGTGGCTGTCAGTCACCAATCTGCGATATTGTTTTTTAGTAATGGCAATCCAAATTTGGCTGTGAGAGTTTCCGACTCGAAGATTTTTCAGAGCCTGGATCTCAGAGATGGATTCTTAGATAAGATCCTCGTTCCCAACGCGCAAATAGAGATGATCAGAGCTGGAACTTTTCGGTTTGGATCCAGAATTGTCCATTCTTTCCTCTTATCAGCAAGAAAGGATCCGGGCCAAATATGGCTCTGTCTGGAACGTTGTTATTGAAGAAACTGGATCTTTGGGGCTTTTACAAGCCGAAGTTCTCATGGAGAACACTCCCTATATCACAGCGAAAGAAATGATACTCAGGCTTGAACTAGCTCGACCTGGTGACCGTTTTTGATAACGTCACTCCAGTTCTGGAGCAGCCGCCTATTTGAAAGAAAATCGCCTCAGCGGCGGAAAGTGGTAGGGGGGCAGGCTGTTGTGAGCTTCTTTCGTGTTGCATCAAGAAGTCAGACTCGAGTTCTCCTCTGTCCGTACCTTATACGAGGCTGATAAAAAATGGTTTGGGATTGGATGTACCGAAGACCGAATTTGGACCTCAGGTCTATCTGCGTTCTCAGCTAGAGACGCCAATATTGCTTAATCAGCTTCATTTTATTCAGTATGACCCAACAGGTGCGCCCAAGGACTACACTGGATTTTGGTCCTATACGAGGCCAGCTGATGGTTCTCAAGCCGTTGGGAGACGACAGATATTTGAAGTTGGAGGCATTGGGACGACCTCTGATTAGCCGGATAGACAGATCGACCAGGCTTGTTCAGCACACCTTGGAAGAACGCATCCTTCAGTTTCCTCGTGTGACCAGAGATAACTTCAAATCAGTTAGAATTAGTCTCCTTCCTTTTTTCCACGGCGAAGAATACTTCAGGTCGCTCTGCTGAAGCTGCAAAGTCATTTAGTTTAGGGATTGTCGCAACTCCTATGCAGGATGGGTCAGCGAATCCTGTTTTTAAGCAAGTTAGCTTCGACCTCCCCTATCAGAGTTTTGTTTACAGTAAGATTGTGCAAGGAGAGAAGGGAAACTCTGACCTCTTCCACATCTTTTGTTTTTTCGGGAAGATTCTAAAATTCCAGGTTCGGAAGAATGTTGTCTTTGTTGTCAATGGAAGTTTGGATATGCCAGCCCTTGCTCAGGGAAAACTTCAGTTAGCAACCTCGGACAAGAAAACTGTGTTTCGTAGCTTTGTTGCAGCCTCTGAGTATAAGAGACACTTGGCCGTCGATGCGGAGGGGCGGTATTATTGGGTTGATGATCCTTCCGTCGGGTTTTTGTCTTCAGAGATAAAGGTGAGAAAGCTTTTGGAACCCGATAAGTATGTTGTTCCCAGAAACGCGGCTCTTGCTAATCTTCGTGCGGCTGAGGGAATAAGGATACAGATGTAGGCTATGCTAATAAAGGCTGAGTCGAGGGGGGGTTTGGAGGTCTGGGTGCTGGTCATCTGCGTTCGAGAGTCAAAGGGATGGATGATGTGTTCGATAAGGCCAGCAGGATTTCGGATTCAGGATTGCCTAAAAGGGCGAGAAGACCGAAAAGGCCGGATCTGAGACTGGCGAAAGCCCGAAGCCAAACGGATCGGGGAGGAAGTTCCCGGAAAGACCAATTTAGCGGGAGAGTCGGCTTTATTTGAAGGCTTTGATGCCTTTCTGGATAGATATGTCGAACAGAAAACGTTCGCAAATCGAATTGAAGTGGTGATCGTTGAGCCCTCGCTCAAGGAAGGGTTTAAGCGGGCCATGCTTAAAAAGCTTCTGGGAAAAAAGGGCAAATTTTCGTTGGGTAATACAAAAATTGGTTATTACTTGGCGGATGAAACGCTTGATGACGTCGAGATTGCGGATGAGATGGGTGCTATTCAAGGCCGGGAGAGCTCAGGAGGAGCTGGAAAAGGATTTTTTTGCTTGAACCCAGCCTGCTATCTACCTATGAGGTGGCAACTCGCGCTCCTGTCGAAGCTGAAGGGGATCACGAGCGGAGAAGTGATGAACTTGAGGCGTTGACAGTGAGCCAAAATGAGGAAGGCGAAGACGCAATGGAGGATCCTCGTGTTCGTTTTCCTGGTGAGAATCCCAAAACTCCATCTGATTTTTTGTCTCTTGTCGTTTCTGGAGGGAGAGCGAAGACTCCAAATGGACTGAAGAAATTGAAGGGAAAATACACGACTCCAACTGGCTTGATGATTGTTACAATGAATGAATGGAGACAGATCCAAAGTCGCCATAAACAAGCGCGCGATTTTGGACTGTTGGATCGATTTTCTATGAACTATGATTTTTTGACATCGAGTTGGACGATTTGGCCACCAAAATCTGGAAAGGTTCCAGATGATCTCAAAAGCCCTTGGAAGCTCGGGTCTTTATAGCAGATGAGATGGCCCTATTCCTTCCCCTTGAGAAGCTTCTGAATAAGGCAGCGACAGGGCAGCTTCGTGGAGAACAGATTGTCTTTCTTGTTCCTCCTGAGCTTCTGCCTGTTGTCAATAAGTTGGTTTAGCTTCGCTGGATGAATGAGGACATTGCATCTTCTCTGCCTTGGTCCCATGGGAATACAAAATTGGCTCTT